>NZ_NOIF01000003.1 GCF_002265265.1 Photobacterium sanguinicancri | reverse complement strand
CACTTGGATTTTTTTATGGACGTTTCTCAAGCTCTCAATATTATTAATGACTGGAAACCTAATCAGGTTGAAACGTTAGCCGACCTACTACCCATTGAACTCATCAATGAAGCCTACTCTCTTACTGATACTGTTACGATGCGTAAGCGAAAATTGACGCTCGAATCGATGGTTTGGTTACTTGTCGGAATGGCTATCTACAATAATAAATCTATGAAAGATCTCGTTAACCTGCTTGATATTGTTGATCGAACAGGAAAAGCATTTGTTGCTCCCAGTGCATTAACGCAGCGTAGAAAAACCTTAGGGGAATCTGCAATAAAAGCCGTATTTACGTGTATGACCACCTCATGGATTAAGAGTGCGAACTTACCGCAATGGAATGGTTTAACATTGCTAGGCGTTGATGGTGTTGTTTGGAGAACGCCTGATAGCCCACAAAATAACGATGCATTTTCCCGACAAAAAGGTACCCAATACCCTCAAGTGAGAATGGTGTGTCAGATGGAGCTTAGTAGCCACCTCATCACTGGTAGTGCCTTTGATGATTACAATGTTAATGAAATGGTATTGGCTGAAAAGCTAATTGAAACCACCCCCGATCATAGTGTCACCATGTTTGATAAAGGATTCTATTCATTGGGTTTATTGCATAAGTGGAATCAAACAGGTCAAGCTCGTCATTGGCTGATCCCACTAAAAAAGAATACGCAATATGAAGTCATTCAATCGTTAGGGCGTAATGATAAATTAGTCCTTTTACGCAGTAACCCAAGAGCTCGTAAGCTTTGGCCAGAGCTACCCGAAACGGTAACGGCTCGTCTAGTGACCCGAAAGATCAAGGGAAAGGATTATCAAGTATTAACCTCGATGGTAGAGGCGTTGCGCTTCCCTTCAAAAGATATTGCCAGCCTTTATGAACATCGTTGGGAAATAGAACTAGGTTACCGAGAACAAAAACAGTACATGTTAGGCAATCGCTTAACATTACGCAGCCGTCTTCCTGAGTTAGTTAAACAAGAGTTGTGGGGGATCTTACTCACTTACAATTTGATCCGTTATCAGATGGTAGAACTTAGCTTTAGCCTAAAAGGAAACTATCTCCCTTATCAGCTCAGTTTCAATGGAACGCTAGCTCACATAACCGCGTTATTAGTTGGTCTACCTTATTCAACGCCTGGCGCTATTCCACGTCAATTAAAGGGGTTCCACAATATGGCTGAGAGTTTAATTCTTGAAGGCAGGAGGGAAAGGACATTCCCAAGAACGGTAAAACCAAGACCTCAACGATATGCCAAAAATAAGAAAGCCGCTCACCTTAAGTGAACGGCATTATTTTCACATCTAACATTAATTCTATAGCCCCTCAAAATTAACAACTATTTCTTTCATGTTGGCTCTGTTTGATGTAGTTTCGCGGCGTTAAATCTTGGAGAGAAAAATGGACAAGCACGAAGAAGTCCTTATTGCCTTGCGACAAATTATCCGAGCGATTGATTTACATTCAAGAAAACTGAATAAAGTCGCTGGGTTAACTGGGCCACAATTAGTATTAATGCGCGCTATCCGTGATTCTGGTGAAGTCACTATTCGCCAATTGTCGAACAACACCAACATGAGCCAAGCAACGGCAACAACGATTCTTGACCGCCTTGAAAAGCGAGAACTTGTTGTGCGCCAACGCAGCCAGTTAGACAAGCGAAAAGTGCATGCACATTTGACCCCTCTTGGTGTTGAAGTGCTAAATAAAGCACCATTGCCACTACAAGATAGTTTCATTTCTCAATATCATGAACTTGAGGAGTGGGAACAATCTTTACTGCTTTCATCAGTTCAACGCATATCATCAATGATGAATGCGGAGCATTTAGATGTCGCACCTGTACTAGCAGTAGGTAGCATTACCAAAACTGAAGAAGCCAGCAACTTATAACACTGCGTTATCGCTGCTATTGTAAGCCTAGCTGATGAATAGAGAACGTGACGCTCTGCACGTTCTCTATTACCTTATTGCTTTTTCCTCTTTAATCTTCCCCACACTGCGCTACCATACCTATTCCGTATTGTCATAAATGGAATCTGTGTGTTACTTGACGGAATTGAAACCTTACTCGTATTAGCCAAAGAAGGCACCATGAGCAAAGCAGGCACACGCCTGTACATTAGCCAATCTGCGGTCAGTAAGCGTATCGCTAACCTTGAAAAGCGTTTAGGCAAGAAGCTCATTGAACCTGCGGGTCGGCATATCCAGCTAACCGCTACCGCCAAACAGCTTATTGATAGCGTTGAACCCAGCTATCGAGAAATGAAAGGGCTGATCTTTGAGCAGCAAGATATTCAAGATACTTCGCTTATCACCATTGCTTGCTCTGAAACCTTAGTCGCAGGTTATTTGAGTGACATTCTTGGCGCTTATATTCAAAAAGATCCCCATCTATCAGTCTTTACTCAGCAAACACCTTTTATTATTGAAAGTGTGTCATCAGGTGACGCAACAGTGGGCTTTTGTGCTGGTCATTTACCACCACAACATGGCATCGTGGCTCGCCATCTCATCGATGAACAATTCACTATTGTGAGTGCGACACCGCTTGATTCAACACCCACAATGTTGTTGACGAATGACCTAAAAAACAGCGCAAATACATACCAAGCTGCGATATTACAAAAAATGGGCATTCAACCTATGATGGAAATGGACTCCTATACTGCGGCCGCAAAGCTGGCACTCGGCGGTGTTGCTCCCGCATTAATACCCATGTCGGTTGTTAAAACCCTAAATATTCGAGCACAACACTGTCACCATTTTGATTTTCTAAATGAATTAACTCGACCTGTACACCTTTGTTATCGTCGAAAAAGTTATCAGTCTAAGCGTGTTAAACAGCTTATTGAAACCATTGCGGATTTTGTTCCAACAGCAACTTTATCGCCATAACCATAGAGATGATCACGACCATAGGGCGTATTAGTTTACGTCCTTTTGTTATCGCGACTTTGGCACCAAAACGCGCACCAATGAAGCCACCCACCGCCATGGTCAAACCAATTTCCCACACAGGAAGTCCTGCCATAATAAAAAACAAAAGTGCCGCGATGTTAGATGTAAAGTTAAGAACCTTGGTTCGGGCTGTTGCTTCGATCATGCTTAATTGAGCTATAGCGACAAAGCAAATCGTAAATAAAGACCCCGTACCAGGGCCAAAAAAGCCATCGTAAAAGCCAATGCCAAATCCCACTGAAAAAGCAAATGCCGTTTCAGACAACTTTGCTTCACCCCCACCGACACCTGCCTGAGGTGCGAATAAGAAGTACATTGAAATACCAAGCAACAACAACGGAATAATACTGGTGAGTACGCCTGCATCAATAAACTGGACCAATTCTGCGCCTATTGCAGAACCAACAAAGGTACAAGCAATCGCTAAGCGCATTGTTTTTAAATTAACGAGCCCATTGCGGACAAAATACAAACTTGCCGAGAAACTACCAAATGAGCTCTGTAATTTATTGGTCGCCAATGCTTGAGCAGGAGGAATGCCCACAGACAATAAGGCTGGCACGGTAAGTAGTCCCCCACCACCAGCAATTGCATCGATAAACCCCGCCAATGCCGCAACGCCAAAAAGGATCGCGATGACCTCATACGAAAATTCCATTTATATTCCTTTGGATAACAAATTCAAACCAACAATCTAAAATGGAGAATAACTCCTTATTGATAAGATCAAAAAGGAAAGCTGCGACACGGACTCATTCCAAACTGGAATAGGATGTTAATCACTCATACTCAACACTCGGAACTCAGACACTTATCTCGGCTAATTTGCCAAGATCAGCATCACGTTATCGTCAATAAAAAAGTATGCATCAAGGTGATCAATATTGCCTGTCGAGTAACTCCGTCCAGCCCTCTCAGACTACTGATTTGAATAATTACAGTTAACTAAATCTCATTTTTATCACTCTAGCTATGCCGATTTGTTATCACGAAACATTTTTCAGCATTTAACAGCGAGTAATGAATCGCTCACCATTACCCCTATAGAAAGTAGGTTAATGAACTTCAACCATTCAGGTTTTAGGCATGCAGCGTAAAACCAAACAATCTGTCACTCAGTGAGTAAAAATTATGCTAGTTATCATTCAACTCGTTATTGTTTTAGGTTGCATTTATTGGGGCTTAAAAATGGGAGGGCTAGGCGTTGGTCTTGCCGGGGGATTAGGGTTAGCAGTGCTAACACTTGGATTTGGTTTAGAGCCAAGCCAGCCTGCGGTAAACGTCATTTTAATTATCATGGCTGTCGTTACTGCAGCTTCGACTATGCAAGCCGCAGGGGGAATGGATTGGCTCGTGCATTACGCTGGCAACCTCATGCGTCGGAACCCTCGCTATATTAATTTCCTAGCCCCAATGCTCACTTGGTTGATGACCATAATGGCTGGGACTGGTTATACCGTATTTTCAACTTTACCCGTTATATCTGAAGTTGCCAAAGAGATAGGAGTACGCCCTTCTCGCCCACTTTCAGCCGCTGTTGTTGCCTCACAAGTAGCCATATCCGGCTCTCCGATATCAGCCGCGATGGCTGCAATGATTTCAATCATGGAGCCTATTGGGGTCAGCTTTTTACAGATAATGGCAGTCTGCTTACCTGCGTCTTTCATTGCCGCTATGGTCGCGGCCTTTGTCGCATCTCGCCAAGGCTGTGAGCTCGATGAAGATCCTATCTACCTAGAGCGAATTCAGGCTGAACATAAACAAAAGATCGATACACAAACACCTACGAATGCTGAGTTAGATCCAAAAGCAAAATATTCAGTACTGCTTTTTCTACTCGCCACTATCGTGATTGTTATTTACGCGGCATTCCCACCGCTGCGTCCGCAATTTGGTGACGGCTCAATGATGTCAACGCGTGACATCATTATTGTCAGTATGTTCGCTGTAGCCTGTCTAATGGTACCTTTCTGTCAGGTCAACCCCGACAAGATCATCCGTACCACTACCTTCCGCTCAGGCATGAGTTCAGTCGCCGTCATTCTCGGTATTGTGACTATGGGCTCCACCATGGTAAATGCTTACTTACCTGAAATTAAAGCCACCGCAGGTACCCTACTTCAAGCTTACCCAATGTTACTTTCTGTGGTCTTATTCGGCACTTGTACGCTACTTCTTTCTCAAGGCGCGACGACACCACTCATTATTCCACTTGCTCTTAGTCTTCAAGTACCACACTGGGCTATCTTGGCTTCATTTGTTGCAGTCACTGGCGTATTTGTTCTACCGACTTATCCAACCTCTTTGGCTGCTATCGAGTTTGATTCAACGGGTACGACTCGTATGGGTAAGAATATTTTTGACCACCCATTCTTGTTACCAGGGCTTTGTGGCGTCATCATCTCAACCCTTTGCGGTTTTGTGCTTGCACCTATGATTTTGTAACTAAGGTGATGCAGCGATAGGCGAAAAAATTGATTTCCCTTTACAACAAAGCCCAGCGTATTAGCTGGGCTTTGCTTGTTGATTACACTTTGCTTCGTTCAGGGATTAATTAGTCTGTCACTAACTGACAAAGCGTATTCCACACTTGCTCACCTGCTGGGTGCAGTCGCGCTTGATAGCGATAGGCATAATAAGCAATAGGCAAACGAAGGTATGACTCACCAACCAGTGCGACTTGCCCACGCGCTAACTCATCTTTAATTGCGTAATCCGGTAACCAAGCAACACCCTGCCCTTTCAACACTAAGATCTTGAGTAAGTCTGTCATTGATGACGAAAACACCGCTTGCAAGTTAACTTGGTCGCGCACAGCTTCAACTTGTCGCCCCATGTAAGAACTTGGACTATACGCCAACCATGGTGTCGGTTGCTTTGAATCAAACTGGAATAGAGGATCGCCTTTGTCATCGCAGGCACACACAGGCAGTAGCTCAGCTTCACCTATACGCAATGACTGATATGGCGGTAAACGCAAACGCTCATCATCAAATGCAAGTAACAAATCACAACTGCCTTCATGCAGTTCTTCTGTCGCTTGATCGACATCGATCGCTTCAACGCTTAACAAGGGGTTGTGTTTACCATGGCTTAATAGTGGCTGGATATTTGGCACTAAGCTCGTCGCCAAGGAATGCGCCGCAGCAACACGAACAATATTACCGCCCAGTTTTGACAGATCAGATAGCTGACCGATGCCATCGACCATTTGATTAATAAGAGTACGGGCTGAAATTCGAAATAGCTTACCGCTTGGCGTGAGTGCAATTGGGGTTTTGGTTCGATCGACAAGCTCGGCACCGACTGCATTTTCAAGTGCACGAATACGGCGGCTAAACGCAGGCTGAGTGACATTGCGTTGCTCGGCAGCATGAGAAAAGTTGCGTTGTTCAGCCAAAGCTAAAAAGTCTTCTAGCCACTTACTTTCTATATTCATAATAAGCACAGAAAAAGAAAATAATTATACCTAACAATGCATTAATGCTCGCGATATTGCTTGTAACAGACATCACATTAATCACTTTCCTTTTTCTATTTTACCGCTTGAACAAGCCATTTATTGCCATTAGAAACTGAAAAATCAAAACAACAAACAGCAAGTGAATTCGCTATACCGATTCGGCATCAGAGTGCCAGCTTTAGCATTTCTAAACACACCTACGCCTATTTATAGTGGTTTCAACAACACTCTATTAGGAACATAATCATGCTGAAAAAACTGGGCGTTTTAGGCGGTATGGGGCCACTTGCTACCGTCACTTTTATGCAAAAAATTATTGCCCGTACCCCGGCTCATAGTGACCAAGAACATATTCCAATGTTAGTCAGCAGTGTTCCTCAAATTCCCGATCGCACCGCGTGCATTCTAAATAAGGGGCCAGATCCATTCCCTATTCTAAAACAGGGCTTTGAAGAATTACAAAGTGCAGGGGCAAGTTGTATTGTTATTCCCTGTAATACCGCACACTTTTGGTATGCGCGCCTCCAAGCCATTAGTCATGTTCACACAATCAGCATTATTGATAGTGTTGTTAGTGAAGCTAAATATCGACAATACCAGCGTGTGGGCATTCTAGCGACAACGGCCACCATGATGACCAACATGTATCAAGGGCGACTTGCTGAAAAAGGAATTGATGGCTTAGAAACAACAGAGCAGGAACAACAACAAGTCATGGCTGGGATTTATGCGGTAAAAGCGGGTAACGTCAAGGAAGGTGAACAACTTATGGCGCCAGTGTTTGAGGCTATGCTGGCACGCGGTGCTGACGCTGTTATTTTTGGTTGTACTGAAATCCCCATTGCACTGGCGTCACAAGTCGAATCACAACCGTTGAAGTGTCTTGATTCACTAGAAATCCTTGCTGATGAATGTATTGCATGGGCAACTGCAGACGAACATGAATTGGTGGCATAATTAAAGTAAGGGAAGACATCAAGCTGGTAACTAATATACAAAAGAGCTAGCAATATGCTAGCTCTTAGGTGATATCAATCTAGAAAAGTTATTGTTCAAAAATCATATAAATCAGTACACCAAAACTACTGAAGCTATTGCTTATTTTTACGACGGCGTACTGCGCAACCGACTCCTGTCATACCTAGCATGAAGAGAGCAATACTTGATGGCTCTGGTACTGGAGGGATAGGACCACATGGTGTTGCTTGACACTCGACACCATCACCCTTCACACCGTAAAAAGTAATATGAGAAATATCCTGAGGCTTACCGTCTTTAAGTTGAGGCGTCATATAGCTGCCCGAGATTTCACCATCTTTAATATGGTAGCCCGTAAAGTTAGGGTTACCGCCTTTAAAGACCAGCATGATGTCATCAAACGCAGTCCAAATACCACTCGTCATCGACCACGTCCCCATTTGGAGATCACCCGTTGCACTGAAGGTATAGTTGCCTGTTGAAAGATTAATATCTAGAGAGTTATCTCCAGATCCACCTTCAAAAATCTTACCAAAGAACTCCCAGTTGGTAATACCAAACATAGCATCATCGTTAACGGCTAGTGTTGGGTTCAATTTATCATTTTTTTGAGACCCGACCTCACACCCCATATTTACAGTCACTTTATTTGCAATGGCGGCATCACATGCTATTGACGCAGCATGTATATAAGTCGAAATAATAAATGATGATACTACCAATATCTTATTTAATAATCGCATAACTCTTCCCTATCTATATATTGATTCACTAGGTAAAGAGCAATCTTCGCACCAACATTTATATTCCTACTTATCAATACATTAAATAAGCATTAATTTTACAGTGTAAAAAAACTGACACTTTAATCGTTAAAAACCATATATTCACGAGCATTGCAATTTGCTAAATTTCTCGCAAATTCCCGTCTCCATTTGCAAACAAAAACAAGCGTCTCACTTTTGATACTACCTATTATTCAAACCTTCCCCTTTATTGCTCAATTAATACGATTATTTGTCAATTTTCTTTACACAGTTTTTTTGTCTCTAAACTGGCATGTGACTTGATATATCTATTACTGAATAACAACCAAACATAATTTATATCAATGAGGGAACGAATATGAAACTTAAAGTATTAGTTGCAGGTATCACACTTATTGCCGCGTTTAACGCACAAGCTATTCCTGTTAACTTCGGGGCATTTACAGCGGAATGGTTGAATCCAGTAGCAAAACCAGGACCAAATCAACCGGTTGCATCTGCAGCGGGGACTAATCCAACAATTCGCTGGGGTAGCCCTGCGACGGCAAGCGGACAAAGTGGTTACAATTTTGATTCAGAATCACCATTTAGTACCGAATTTGATGTTGTTATGGGAATGAGTGATACTTTTGAACTCGGTACTTTCACTCACTTAAATAATCCTATTTTTTCTAGTGGTTCAAGTTTACTAAGTGTTGATTTAAAACTATCGACAACCGTACAAGCGGGTGCTCTACCAGCAGAAAATGTTGATTTCTTATTTAGTTTTAATCATGAAGAAACACCTAACAGTGCCAACCCTTGTGCTTATGGGCCTGCAGGCCAAACCGGTGTAAATGTCAATGGCTGTGCCGATAGAGTTACCACCAATACCAATGCGTTTACCGATGTCTTTTCGATTAGCGGTGTTGATTATACTGTTGATATTCGAGGGTTCACCGTTGGTGGCAACTTTGTAGATGGCTTCTTAACGAAAGAAAAAGTTGATAACCAAGCTATTATCATTGCAAAAATTACAGCGTTTGAAGATATTAATGAAGTCCCTGAGCCTGCTCCTTTTGCAATTCTAGGAGCTGGTTTACTCGGGTTAGGAGCAGTTCGTCGCATGAAAAAGAATAAAGCAGTGACAGAAAAATAAATACTAAAAAGAATATACCAAACAACCAGTACCAAAAGAGAATAAGACAAGAAAAAACGCAGTACTAATACAAGTACTGCGTTTTCATTTAACACGAGCCTATATGACGAATTGACAACAACTTATACAATACGCACACCAGCGGCCATTGCTTTTTCTGCGGTAAGCAAGACACTTTCTGATTCATCATCCGTTTCCGCACATAACAACATACACTCCGATGTCTCACCACGCATTTTCGCTTTTGCTAGATTACAAAGCACGACTACGTCTTTGCCCAATAGTTCATCTTCAGTGTAATACGGCACTAGGCTAGTCACTGTTTGTAATGTGTTACCACCGACATCAATTTGCACGATATAAAGCTTGTCTGCATTCTCATGACGTTTCACATCAAGGATTTTTCCTGTACGAATTTCTAATTTTGCAAAGTCTGAGTAAGCTATCGTTTCCATCAATAAAACCCTAGTAAAATTTTAGTAAAAGACAACGTTTACACTATCAGCAATCGTTTATAATACAAACGGTAAAGATCCCATTTTGAGTAACCGATCATAGTCTTGATTGCGTTATTTTCACATCAAGTGTTAAATAGCTGATAGTTAAGAAAAGAGGTAATACATGGCTACCATTAAAGATGTCGCAAAAGAAGCAGAAGTCTCTATTGCTACTGTTTCTCGTGTCATCAACAAATCACCGAAAGCCAGTAAAGCATCGGTCGAATCTGTGACAAAAGCGATGGCAAAACTCGGCTACCGCCCTAACGCTGCAGCTAAAGCGCTTGTTAGTCAAAGTACCAATACTGTCGGCGTGCTTGTCGGTGATGTGTCCGATCCTTTTTTCGGCACCTTGATTAAAGCAGTAGACACTGTTGCTCATCAAGACAACAAGCATATTCTGATCGGTAACGGCTATCACGATGCTGAAAAGGAGCGCTGCGCTTTAGATTTACTGATCAATAGCCGCTGCGATGCATTAGTGATCCACGCTAAAGGTCTTTCAGATCAAGAGCTCATCGCCTATGCCCAAGAAGTAAAAAGCATGGTGATCATTAATCGTCATATTCCTGAATTGGCTGATCGCTGTATTTCATTAGACAACTATAAAGGCGCCTACTTAGCGACCGAATTCCTTATCCGTCAGGGCCACACGAAAATCGCTTGTCTTGCATCTAACCACAAAATTGAAGATGCCGATGAGCGAGTAAAAGGCTATTTAGCCGCACTTTCCGATAACCAAATAACGTTACCTCACAGCTATATTGAATACGGAGAGCCAAACAGTGACGGTGGCGAAATAGCCATGACTAACCTGCTAAGTAAGTCACTCGACATTACTGGCGTCGTTGCTTACAACGACTACATGGCCGCTGGTGCACTGTCTGTACTTGATGAAAATGGCATCGCTGTGCCTCGCCAAGTTTCAATGATGGGCTTCGATGATGGTCTAATCGCCAAATACATCCAACCTCGCCTAACGACAGTCCGTTATCCGATTCAGATGATGGCAGAAAAAGCAGCGCAACTCGCCCTTTCTCTGGCTAAAAAAGAAAACAGAGAACCCGAAACCATTATTTTCTCGCCGACGCTTGTTCGTCGAGATTCAGTTGAACGCCGTTAAATAACGCGGTGGAGCCATCAGATAAAATTAGAAAATAAAAAAGAAAAGCTCAGCATGAACAATTCATACTGAGCTTTTTTAGGGGAATCATTAATATTAGTTAGCAAGGAAGCTCACGATGCAAACCGAGAGTACTTAATTCGCTAGCATTCAAACTGGTAAGTCGTGAAGTACTGATAGGTTTCTTTCGGCCTTAAAATACAGGCTGGCTGAGGCCATTCAGGATGATTTGGCGAGTCAGGTAAAAACTGGGTTTCTAACGCCAGTCCAGCAAAATCACGGTACTCACCACCTTCTCGTTTCGGCGTACCCGCTAGCCAGTTTCCTGTATACAACTGCATTGCCGGTTTATTAGTAATAACATTCAATCGTACTTTATTATCAGGGCTAATCACTTCCGCAACAGGTAAATAAGTTTCGCGCTCAGCTGGGAATAAGAAGCTATGATCATAGCCTTTCGCCATTCGTTGCTGCTGATCTGCCATCCAATCGTTGGCGAGCACTTTACCATCACGAAAATCAAAGCTACTGCCCTCTACATCCGCCAATTCACCTAATGGAATACCTTTATCTGTTGTTGGTAAATATTGACTGGCAGCAATTTTCACCCTGTGCTGATGGCAACGCGTTCCAGTGGCGGCCCCAGCTAAATTAAAGTAAGCATGGTTAGTCAAGTTACAAGGTGTCGCACGGGTGGTTGTAGCTTCATAGCTTATTGTAACGCCGTGCTGCTCAGTCAGAGAATAAGTAACACTAACGGTAAGTTCGCCGGGAAAGCCTTGGTCACCATCTGATGAAACCGTTGAGAAGACCACATGCTGCTGACTTTGCTCGACAATGTTCCAACGGACTTTATCTAACCCAGCAGCTCCGCCGTGCAAACAGTTTCCTGCCTGATTAGTAGAAACTCGGTATTTTTTGTTATCAATGGAAAAAGATCCATTGGCAATACGGTTTGCGTAGCGCCCTACCGTTACACCCATGTAACTGGTTTGACGCATAAAGTCATCCATGGTCCCCATACCAAGGAGCACTTCCCTCAGCTCACCGCTTGCCAATGGTAAGCGACAACTTAACCATGTCGCGCCGATATCCATTAGGGTTACATGCATACCAGCTTGATTGGTTAATTCCACCAAATATGCAGGCTGCCCATCAAAGGCGCTCTGCGAACTCATTGTTTTGACTATGTCAGTTTCGACTAGCCCATTTCCATCAGAATGCTTGTTGCGTTCTGCTTTTTTAGCTAAGGGAGACTGCATGATGTTTTTCCCCTCATTAAAGGTATTCAACAAGACTTGCACCGTCTTTTGCTTGGCAAACATAAATCGATGCTTTCAAGCCTGTTTTTGCTTCATAATTAGCTTCAACAGCCGCTGTTACTTCATCAACTAATGCAGGTGGAACAAGCGCGACAATACAGCCACCAAAACCACCCCCCGTCATGCGCACGCCACCTTTATCGCCAATCACGTTTTTAACCATGTCTACCAAGGTATCCACTTCAAATACTGTGATTTCAAAATCATCACGCATTGAAGCATGAGATTGCGCCATCAACTCACCCATCAATTTCATATCGTGAGCAATCAGGGCTCTTGCTGCACGCTCTGTTCGGTCGTTTTCAGTGATCACATGACGCGCACGTTTAGCGACCATTTCATCAAGTTCAGCAGCTTTTGCTTCAAACGCTTCGATTGAAACATCACGCAGTGCTGGTACACCGAAGATACGGGCCGCTTCTTCACACTGCGCGCGACGCGTATTGTATTCACTATCAACTAAGCCACGCTTCTTGTTCGAATTGATAATCACAACCGACATATCTTCAGGCATTGAAACAGGTACCGTTTCTAGGCTGCGACAATCAATTAATAACGCGTGATTCTCACGCCCCTCTGCCGAAATTAGCTGATCCATGATGCCGCAGTTACAACCCACAAATTCGTTTTCCGCTTGCTGGCCATTTAGCGCAACTTCTGCTTGACTGATCTCTAGGTTATAAAGCACTTTAAATGTTTGACCAATGACCACTTCCAGTGCTGCTGATGAACTTAATCCAGCACCTTGCGGAACGTTGCCACTCACAGAAATGTCAGCACCCGAGAAGGTAAAACCGCGCTCCATCAAGCATTTCACCACACCACGGATATAGTTCGCCCACATCTTGTCTTGTTGGAAGCTAATGTCTTGGGTTAGGTCAAACTCATCGACCGCATTGCCATAATCAACGGAAACCACACGGACAAGGTTATCTTCGCGCTTAGCCGCGGCTACCACCGTTTGGTAATTAATCGCGCAAGGCAATACAAAACCGTCATTGTAATCAGTATGCTCACCAATCAGATTCACACGACCTGGCGCTTGAATAATATGACTCGGTGCATAGCCTAAAACTTGCTCGAAAGATGCTTTCACATTGTGGATTAAATCAGTCATAACCTAACTCTCAAAAATAATGTATGCGCTCTGCCGCTCTGTTCACGAGCGGCGGCTTAATATATGGATTAACGTGAAGAAGTACGATAAAGCTGATTAGCACTGCTCTTTATAATGAATGTCGCTCAAGTCCCGAAGGCGTTGTGCCGCTTGCTCTGCTGTTAAGTCACGCTGACTTTCTGCCAACATTTCATAGCCGACCATGAACTTACGCACACTTGCACTACGCAGTAGGGGCGGATAGAACAAAGCATGTAATTGCCAATGTTTAGTTTCTTCGTCCGCCTCAAAAAATGGTGCGTAATGCCACCCCATCGAATAAGGGAAAGAACACTCAAATAAGTTGTCATAGCGGCTAGTTAATTTTTTAATTGCCACAGACAAATCATCACGCTGTTCATCGCTCAATTCGCTCATTCGACGGATGTGTGTTTTTGGCAACAGCATGGTTTCAAAAGGCCAAGCGGCCCAATAAGGCACAACCGCAATCCAATGTTCTGTCTCCACCACAGTGCGTGAGCCATCTTTCATTTCGGCTTGTACATAATCCACCAGCAAATTAGTGCCTTGCTGATCGTAGTATTCTTTTAAGTGCTTATCTTTACGTTCAATTTCGTTGGGTAAGAAGCTATTTGCCCAAACCTGTCCGTGTGGGTGCGGCTGCGAACACCCCATAGTCTCGCCTTTATTCTCAAACGCTTGCACCCAAATATAATCTTTACCAAGCTCTTCGATTTGATCGTTCCAAGTCTCGATGACTCCGCGAATCTTATCAACAGGCAACTCTGGTAATGTCTTACTATGGTCGGGAGAGAAACAAATCACACGGCTAAGACCACGCACACCCTGAGTTTTAAATAACGGATTATCCGATTCTGGCGCGTCTGGTGAATCAGGCATCAAAGCGGCAAAGTCATTACCAAAGACATAAGTCCCTTGATAATCAGGATTTTTATCACCTGAAATTCGGGTATTAGTCGGACACAAGAAACACTCACCATCAAAGCTTGGTAACAGTGCGGTTGATGGTTTCTCATCTTGCCCGCTCCACGGACGTTTCGCGCGATGCGGTGACACAAGTATCCATTGCCCTGTCAGCGGGTTATAACGACGGTGAGGGTGATCAACTGGATTAAATTTATTGTTCGACATTGTTCTACTCACTCTTAATAGCCTTGAGGGTTGTTTGATTGCCAGCGCCATGTGTCGGCTGTCATTTCTGCGACGGTACGTGTTGCTTGCCAGTTCAGCTCTTGTTGTGCTTTTTGAGTATCAGCCCAGCATTCAGCAATATCACCCGCACGGCGTGGACAAATTTTATACGGAATTACTTTGAGGCAAGCATCGCCAAAAGCATTCACCATTTCTAATACGCTGGTACCAGTGCCAGTACCTAGGTTGTAGATGTGTAAACCTGATTTTTCACCCACGGCTTTTAGTGCCGCAATATGACCATCCGCTAAATCCATAACGTGGATATAATCACGAACCCCAGTACCATCGGGTGTGTTGTAATCATCGCCAAAGACAGAAAGCTGATCACGGCGCCCGACAGCGACTTGGGCAATAAACGGCATTAAGTTATTAGGAATACCTTGAGGGTCTTCCCCCATGGTGCCTGATGGGTGAGCACCGACAGGGTTAAAGTAGCGAAGTAGCGTGATGCTCCAATCATTTTCAGCAGTGAATAAATCAGAGAAACATTGCTCTACCATGTACTTACTGCGCCCATAAGGATTAGTGGTTGCACCTGTCGGGGAATCTTCAGTAATCGGCACCACTTGAGGATCGCCGTAGACCGTTGCAGAAGAGCTAAATACGATACTTTTCACACCCGCTTTTCGCATTGAACGTGCAAGTACTAACGAGCCATTGACGTTATTGTCAAAATATTCCAGTGGCTTTTCCACTGACTCACCCACGGCCTTTAAACCCGCAAAATGAATAACCGCATGGATATCGTGCTGCGCAAAGATTGAATCAAGAAAAGTCTCATCACGAATATCACCTTGATGAAATGCAGGCTTAGTACCTGTAATCGCTTCAATACGCTGAAGAACTTCTGACTTCGCATTGGATAAGTTATCGATAATGACAGGCTCAATACCCGCTTCAATCATTTGTACACAAGTATGGGAGCCTATGTAGCCCATCCCGCCAGTTACCAATACTTTCACAATCCGCCTCTCTCTTTTGTCCAACCTTATTCAGGTCGCTATTTTGTCTGATCGAGAGTCTAACAATCATTGGTCGTATGATTCCGTGATCAATTACACACTTGTGTAAACGTTTCCATATATTACGTATTTTGACCTACTTTATAGGGTTACAAACACAGTAGAATCTTATCCCTTTAAGAGCGCACTTTAATCACTTCATTATTTATCAATGATTTAGCACTTAATCGCGATATGTTATCGATATCTTAAAATTAATATTTTTTTACTAAAAAGTCGTGCAGGCGCTGTAACATGCTTTAAGATAGACAATCTAGATATAAATCTGACGATCATCGCCACCAAGGAAAGATAAAATGGCAACACTAAAAGACATAGCAACCGAGGCTGGCGTATCTCTGGCTACTGTTTCACGGGTACTCAACGATGACCCGACGCTTTGTGTTAAAGAAGAAACGAAGCATCGCATCTTAGAAATTGCGGCCAGATTGGAATACAGAACCAGTAGCGCAAAGAAACACCAAGTCGCAGCCGTACCAAATCACCACTTCCTTGCTGTTTATAACTACAAGCAAGAAGCCGAAATCAACGACCCTTACTACCTTTCTATCCGTCATGGCATTGAAAGCCAGTGTGAAAAACTAGGTATCACACTAACCAATTGCTACGAAGGTAAAATAGACAATAATATTAATGCCATATCTGGAATTTTAATGGTTGGGAAAACAACTCAAACCGTACTGAACATGGCTGTAAATATGACAGACAACATTTGCTATCTCGACTTTAGCGATAACAAGTCACAGTTTGATTCCGTTGATATCGACCTAGCGAAAATAAGTAAAGAAGTGATCGACTTTTTCATTGCTCAAGATTTTAATCGTATCGGTTTTATTGGCGGACAAGACCAACCAGGCACCGCCGATATTCGTGAAATTGCTTTTTCTGAATACGGTCAATTAAAGCAGGTCGTCTCCGAGCAGGATCTTTATCGTGGTGACTTCTCAAGCTCTTCAGGCTATAAACTTGCACTAGAAATGCTGGCAAAACCTAATCACCCTCGTGCGTTATTTATTGCGTCTGATTCCATTGCAATTGGCGTCGTTCGAGCCTTGCACGAGCATGGCCTGAAGATTCCTAATGATATTTCTCTGATCAGCGTGAATGACATTCCGACGGCACGTTTTACCTTTCCGCCACTATCGACGGTGCGTATTCACTCAGAAATGATGGGGAGCCAAGGCGTTAACCTCTTAGTAGAAAAAGTGAGGGATGGCCGCGCCCTACCGCTCAAAGTCTATGTACCCAGTAAATTGAAGCTCCGCGGAACAACCAAATAGCGGCGATGGAAACAGTCAGGTAAGAGTACAAGGCGCTGATTATAGTGCCTTTTTATTTATTACGAGCAAACATAGCACCTGTATACCGCCAAAATCTTAAGTTAGCCCTTTCTCATAGCAAACCTGTGTAAACGCCCCTGGGAATTCCCTCTCAGCATCAAAAGTATACCCCCAGTGCAACGCAACCGTTTTCTTTAGCCAGATCACATCACGCGCTGAAATCTGCTCAATTTTCGTGACCCACTTAAAGTAAAACGTTTTCACTAATTTATTTTAGTAAAAGTTTTACTAATATCTTTCCTCAGTTAAGGAGCAAACGCTCCACACATTTTGAAGCTCACTTTTCGTCCCTTAAAGCTTTCCTTCTAAGGTATTTGAAAAGTACATCGGTATATAAACCGGGAGGCAACACGTGAACAACTGGGAAAACTTCCTTCACCTACATGAGAATCGTATAGCACCGCGTGCATACTTCTTCTCTTACGACTCAGTAAAAAGTGCGCAAACATTCCAACGAGAATTAAGCAGCCACTTTATGCAGCTTAGCGGTCAATGGAACTTTAACTTCTTCACTAATCCATTATTAGTGCCAGATACGTTCTACTCACAATTAATGACTGAGTGGAATCACATTACGGTGCCAAATATGTGGCAAATGGAAGGTCACGGTGATTTGCAGTACACCGATGAAGGTTTCCCTTTCCCTATTGATGTGCCTTTTGTTCCTTCCGACAACCCAACAGGTGCCTACCAACGTACTTTCACCCTAGGCAAAAACTGGTGCGATAAACAAACCATTATCAAATTTGATGGGGTGGAAACTTACTTTGAAGTCTATGTGAACGGCGAATATGTCGGCTTTAGTAAAGGCAGCCGATTAACCGCTGAATTTGATATTTCACAACACGTACAGCAAGGCGAAAACTTGCTGTCTGTTCGTGTGATGCAGTGGGCAGATTCGACTTATATAGAAGACCAAGACATGTGGTGGACGGCTGGGATCTTCCGTGATGTTTACCTTATCGGTAAAGAACAAGTTCATGTTCAAGATGTAACAGTTCGCACTGACTTTGCTGACGATTACCGCAGCGCGACCCTAACTTGTATCGCGGATATTGAAAACCTAGCAAGCCCGCTAGCGTCTGGGGTTGCACTTGAATATGCACTACTTGATCAAGGTCGGGTTGTCGCAGAAGGATCACTCGACAGTCTAACGATTGATTCCGTCTCCAAGGTGCAATTTGCTATTGATATGGTCAGTCCAACCCATTGGACAGCTGAAAACCCTTATCTATATCAACTTATCCTTACGCTTAAAGACAGATCTGGCAAAGTACTTGAAATCATTCCGCAGCGTGTCGGCTTCCGTGACATTAAAGTGCGTGATGGCCTGTTCTACGTTAACAACCAATACTTGATGCTACACGGTGTCAACCGCCACGATAACGACCATCTTAAAGGTCGCGCCGTCGGAATGGACCGTGTAGAGAAAGATATCGTGCTGATGAAACAACATAACATCAACTCAGTACGTACTGCGCACTACCCAAACGATCCTCGTTTCTACGAACTGTGTGACATCTACGGTTTATTCGTGATGGCGGAAACCGACGTTGAAACCCACGGCTTTGCCAATGTTGGCGATCTAAGCCGTATTACCAACGATCCTGAATGGGAAACCGTTTTTGTCGACCGCGCCGTTCGCCACGTACACGCGCAAAAGAACCACCCTTCGATCATCATGTGGTCTATGGGTAATGAATCAGGCTACGGTTGCAATATTCGTTCAATGTACGCTGCCACCAAGGCAATAGATGACACCCGCTTAGTACACTATGAAGAAGACCGTGATGCAGAAGTAGTTGATGTCATTTCGACCATGTACTCGCGTGCTCAACTGATGAACCACTTTGGTGAACACCCACATGAAAAGCCACGTATTATCTGCGAATACGCCCATGCTATGGGCAACGGCCCTGGTGGTTTAACTGAATATCAGAATGTGTTCTACAAGCACGATAGTATTCAAGGTCATTATGTGTGGGAATGGTGTGATCACGGCATTTTAGCGCGTAATGAAGAAGGTACTGAATTCTACAAGTACGGTGGTGATTATGGCGATTACCCGAATAACTACAACTTCTGTATGGATGGCTTAATCTACTCAGATCAAACACCAGGGCCGGGCTTAAAAGAATACAAGCAAGTGATTGCCCCAGTGAAAATCCGTGCAATTAACGCCGCAGATGGTCACTTTGTTATTGAGAATAAACTTTGGTTTAGCAACCTCGATGACTACACCATCACCGCAGATATTCGCGCTGAAGGAGAAACACTGGCAAGTACCAAGATCAAACTTGAGGGCTTGGCTGCAAACTCTGAGCGTGACATTCACATTAGGCTACCAGAGCTTGATGAGCGTGAAGTCTTCGTTAATTTCACTGTGCGCAAAGACACCCGTACGCTGTATAGCGAAGCAAACCACGACATCGCGATTTACCAATATGCCGTCAAAGAAAATACCGCTCAGTTACCTGTCTTTACTAATCTCAATGCAACCGAACTAGAGATAAAAGAAAGCCGATTGGATTACACCATCACAGGGCAAAACTTCGCGCTGAATTTCTCAAAGATCAACGGCAAGCTGACCTCTTGGCTGGTTAATGGCGAAGAGCTCATTGCCTCAGCCCCTAAGCTAAACTTCTTCAAACCTATGGTTGATAACCATAAGCAAGAACACGAAGGACTCTGGGAGCCTGCTCATCTACAAATCATGCAAGAACATTTCCGCAGCCTTGAAGTTGAGCAAGTTAATGGCGCAGTTGAAATCACAACCACCAGCATTATCGCACCGCCGGTGTTCGACTTTGGGATGCGCTGTACCTACCGCTACCAAATTAACGCCGAAGGCCAACTAAATGTTGAGCTAAGTGGTGAGCGCTATGGTGATTACCCGCATGTTATTCCTGTTATCGGTTTAGATTTGGGCATTAACGACCAGTTCGATCAAGTGAACTACTACGGTCGCGGCCCAGAAGAAAATTACCAAGACAGCAAACAAGCCAACATGATTGATGTTTATCAATCAACGGTTGCTGACATGTTCGAGAACTACCCGTTCCCACAAAACAACGGCAATCGTCAGCACGTACGCTGGGCAGCGCTTACCAACCGTAGCGGTGCAGGCATCTTGGTAAAACCTCAGCAAGACATCAACCTCAGTGCATGGTTCTACACCAATCAAAATCTACACCAAGCGCAGCACACTATTGAACTAGAAAAGAGTGGCTACATTACGCTAAACCTCGACCACCAAATCATGGGGTTAGGTTCTAACTCTTGGGGAAGTGAAGTGCTCGATTCATACCGCGTTTACATGGATAGCTTCCGCTACGGCCTAACGTTATTACCACTTAAAGCCGGTGATTGCAGCGCAAATGCCATGGCACAGCATGACTTTAATAATGATTTTTTCAGCCAAACCTCCCTTTCTTCCACTAGCAGCAACGAGGCCTAAACCATGATCGTGTTAGAGAGCTTAGAGCAATTCAAAACAGTATATCGCGCAGGGCGTAAATGGAATCGTTGTGTCGAAGCCATAGAGAACATCGGCAATATCAAAGATGGCGTGATGCATTCTATTGGTGATTCTTTGGTGTACATGATCGCTGCAACCCCAGCTTTAAACACAGAGTACTTCGAAGGCAACCGTCGTTATTTCGATGTGCACTACTACCTTGAAGGCAGTGAAACCATCGAATTTGCAGACAAGTCTGCGTTAACTCAAATCACAGCTTATAGCGATGAAACCGACCGTGAATACCTTCAAGGTCACGGTGAATTCCGCGAGCTACACCAAGGCCAAGTTGTCGTTTTTGATAACAGCAAAGCTTACCGTTTTCATAGCGATAACCAAGCCGCAAAGCACGTACGCAAAGTGGTGCTTAAAGTCACCATCGAAGACGGCTATTTCTTAAATAAATAATAAAAACCGGAATAAATATCCGGAGATAAACAACAAGAGAGGGACTGCAGTCACAGCACTGTAAGCCCCTCCTCACCTACAATCAACGTGATTCATCGGAGATATCAGATGTCTGATACTAAACGTAATACGATAGGCAAATTCGGCTTGCTCTCTCTCACATTTGCGGCTGTATTCAGCTTCAACAATGTGATAAACAACAACATAGAAATCGGTTTATCCTCTGCGCCAATGTTTTTCTTGGCAACGATTTTTTACTTCATTCCTTTCTGTTTGATTATTGCAGAGTTTGTTTCGCTGAATAAAGATTCAGAAGCGGGCGTATACGCTTGGGTAAAAAGTTCACTAGGCGGTCGCTGGGCATTTATTTCAGCCTATACCTACTGGTTCGTTAACCTGTTCTTCTTTACCACTTTACTGCCACGCGTTATTGCCTATGCGTCATACGCCTTCTTAGGGTACGAATACATACTTACCCCGTTGACCACAACAGCGCTCAGTATGGTGTTATTCGCCTTCGCCACCTACGTATCAACCAACGGTGCAAAATTACTGGGGCCAATCACCTCTGTGACATCATCGCTAATGTTGCTATTAACCATGTCTTACATTCTGCTTTCTGGTGCTGCACTATTAGGTGGCGTGCAACCCGCTGATCCTATTACAGTTGAAGCCATGATCCCTGAATTTAACTGGGCATTCCTTGGCATAACGACATGGATTTTCATGGCGGCTGGCGGTGCGGAATCGGTCGCGGTTTACGTTAACGATGTGAAAGGCGGCTCTAAATCTTTCGTCAAAGTTATCATAATTGCGGGTATCTTCATTGGTGTGCTTTACTCTGTCGCTTCTGTACTGATCAACGTATTCGTACCAAGTGAAACCCTAAAATACACAGGCGGTTCAGTTCAAGTATTTGAAGGCTTAGCCACTTATTTTGGTCTGCCAGAAGTCATGATGAACCGCTTTGTTGGCTTGGTATCATTCACTGCAATGTTCGGTTCACTGCTGATGTGGACAGCAACGCCAGTTAAAATCTTCTTCTCTGAAATCCCAGCGGGTATCTTCGGCAAGAAAACGGTAGAGCTAAACGAAAACGGCGTACCAGCACGTGCGGCTTGGATTCAATTCTTAATCGTTATTCCATTGATGATCATCCCGACAATGGGCTCGAACACAGCACAAGACTTAATGAATACTGTCATCAATATGACCGCTGCAGCATCTATGTTACCACCACTGTTCATTATGATTGCTTACCTGAACTTACGTTTGAAATTGGATCACCTAGAGCGTGATTTCAAGATGGGTTCACGTACAACTGGGATTGTTCTAGTGTCGATTCTGATTGGCATCTTCACTGTTGGCTTCCTTGCTTCAACCTTCCCAACAGGCGCAGACATCATGACTATCATTTTCTACAACGTGGGCGGCATTGTTATCTTCCTTGGCTTTGCTTGGTGGAAGTACAACCAATATATCAAGTCGCTAAACGAAGCTGACCGTATGGTAGAAGAACAACCTACAGTACAAGCGGTGCGGGCTGAAGCACAATAATCACTGCTAAACCTATCGCGCCCAGATCAACATAAAAAGTAAAAAGGATGGTGACTACACCATCCTTTTTTATTTTCTGAAGGCAACGTAATAAACCAACTCACTCTATGCCATGTTCTTTAGGGTCAAAGCGGTAGAAGTAAGCTAAAACGTTAAAAATCAAAAAGGAGCGTTAATACGCTCCTTTTATTATTGATAACTTAGAACATCAGCTGACATATATCGGCCCACCAAATGAGGTTACAGGCGGTGCTTCACCGTTGAATTTTTCAAACTCGACAACAACAGTATTGGCACTGGTCGCTTGGGCTAATTGTGACGAACCAATATCTTGCGTCAGCGTATTCGGATCGCCATAGGTATCGAGCGATCCTACTTTCTCATTCACAGGGCCATACCATGCCCCTTCATGAATACGAATCACCCCACGAGGATAGTTATCAGATACGCGTGCCCCTGCCAGTAACTGACCACGATCGTTATACACCCGCACTATATCGCCATCACTAATACCGCGTTCTTTGGCATCTTCAGGGTTGATATAAACAGGTTCTCGCCCTTGTACTGTGTAGGTTTCACGATACTTTTCTGATTCACACATTTGTGAGTGTAATCGCTGATCTGGGTGACAAGACTGCAACCAAATTGGGAATTTATCTGAGCTTGGTCCACCGTGTGAACGCTCTGATTTTTCAAACCACATTGGATGCCCTTGGCAATACTCGTAACCGTAACGGTCGATCTTACGGCTAAAGATCTCAATAAACCCAGAAGGCGTGCCTAGTGGATTGATCTCTGGGTCTTCACGGAAAGCCGCGTGACGGACAAAGTTGGTCCCTTCACCAAATTCAAACAAGCCCTCCTTCCAGAACTCATCAAATTCCGGCATTTTATGCTTGGCTTTGTTGGCCTCACGACACTCGTTATAGAGCTGATGTAGCCACTCCATTTCGTTCATACCACGGGTATATTCTTTTGCCCGACCAAAACGTTCACACAGTTCGGTGAAGATTTGGAAATCTGTTTTCGATTGATATAGCGGATCCACCAGCTTGTGCATCGCCAAAATACCTGATGCAGAATAGGCTCCATACAAGTCAATATCGTTACGCTCAAACTGGGTACAGGCGGGTAATACGATGTCTGAGAAGCGACAGGTTGCCGTCCATGCAAACTCGATGGTGACAACAGTTTGTAATTTCTGGAAGGCGGTTTTCATCCGGTTTCGATCTTGGTGATGATGCCATGGATTACATCCACTAATAACCACCATTTTAGGGTCAGGGAAGGTTACTTTAGCGCCGTTATATTTGATCTCTTTGCCCGGTTCTAAAATCGCATCAATCCAGCGCGCGACAGGGATGGTACTGCTATACCCTTTAAAGTCGGTGCTGTCCCACTTAGGTTTTTGGCCTTCATCGACATTACGAGGGAAACCACCAGGCCCTGATGCTCCCGTTGGTGGGATACCGACACCGCTGTAATGGTGGGAATACGAAACGCCACCACCCGGTAAGCCAATTTGCCCGATCATCGCCGCCAATACTGCCCCCATCCAATAGGGTTGTTCACCGTGTTGTTGACGCTGGATCGCCCAACCAAATATCAGTTGCGTACGCCCTTTCACTAACAAGCGGGCAAATTCACGGATATCATCAGCTTTAACACCACAGATAGGCTCTGCCCATTCAGGCGTTTTCTCCACTTTATCTTTAGTTTTACCTTCGACATAAGGAATGAACTCATCAAAGCCTAACGCATAGGTTTCGATGAATTTCTTGTCGTACAAATCTTCTTTATAAAGGGTATGAGCGATCGCCAGCATGAAGGCGACATCCGATTGAGGATTCACATAGATCTGATCACTGTTAAAGTAATTTTGGCTTTTGGATTTAACAGGATCGACCGAGATCACTTTGATCTCACCTTTGGCAACCTTCTCTTTTAGCTGCTCATAGTACTCATACGAACCATGTGTTTCACACTGCCAACCTACTTGGGTGTTCTTTATAGGATCATTCGCCCACAGCACAACAACATTGGTATTATCTAAGATCTCTGGCCACGATGTACCTTGTGCATAAACCTCTGTTGACCCAAGTACGTAAGGCAAAATAGTTTGCCCTGCCCCTGTAGAGTAATCCCCTACTTTCTTAATGAAGTTACCGTGCATACCTACGGCACGTTGCATGTGCGTGGTACAACTGTGAAACTGTCCTGTTTGTCGCCAACCGGTTTGCCCTGCTAACAACGCCCACGGCCCGTAGTCTTTTTGTACTCGTTCAAGTTCTTGGTAAAATAAATCTAACGCTTCATCCCATGTCACTCGAATGAAACGGTTATTACCGCGGGTATCGCCGCTGTACTTGTGTTTCTTTAGCCAATCAAGCCGTACCATAGGGTAACGCACCCGTGATGGACTATAGATGATCCCTTTAATACCTTTGAGCATATCGCTTGGATATTTATCAAATTCCAGCGCTTTCAGTTCTTGTACTTTACCGTTATAAATTTTTGCGCGAAATGCTCCCCAGTGAGAGCCCGATACTTTCCACACACCATCGGCAGCATACGGCGAAACCTCTTCTGCCGCCTGAGCGGCTTGCATCAATAAAGTTGGCCCAATCACTGACGCAGCTGAGGTCGTCGCGAGCCCTTTCAAAAAATTACGTCGACTTAGAGACATAGCTTAATCCCTCTGTGCATTAGTGATTACCATCAGCAAAATCTGATGAGTGTTTTTGAAGATATTTCAGAACCAAGGCTTCACTATCGTGATCAAGATTCACAAACGCGAGCATACCGTTAAACATACCAGGCCATGTATTGGCATCGAAATGCGCTTCTTCTGGCTGGGTATGACAAACACTACAGTTGGTGTTGTATGCAGATTTTGTTTCACTCCAAATCTCATCAACATTGGCTAACATCGATTCTTTTGGCATCCACAATTTCACAGATACACGCTGCCAAGGCAGACCTGTTAGATCATCTTCTTTCTCTTCAAATTTCTCGACTAAGCCTTCACTCTGTGCTGCTTCTTTGCTTAGTGCTGCCGTTGGGATATTCATACCAAAGTCTTCATTAATAACGCGACCAAAACCTTTCGTTTTACGCCAACCATTAATTTCAACTTGAATAGCTTTATCTGTTACCGCAACCACTTTCACTTCTGATGCAGGGTTTAATTGACCGCCATCTTTAGTCATGGCTTCATCTTCAAACATTGGAAGGAAACGAACACTGAAGTAGTTATTACCTTCGGAGTATTGGGTGTTCTGCGCTTTGGCAACCAATTGATCCACCATGCCGCCAGATGCTTCCATATTCCCGGGTAATTGGTGCGCAATCCCTTTATGACAATCGATACAGCTTTGGTCACGTTCAGCCGCTTGCTTCATTTGCGAGCGAGCCCGATCGGACATAAGATCCCAATCCATACTGTCGTAGTTATGGCAGCTTTTACATTCCATCGAACCATTAGCGGCAAACCGTTTCCATTCATGGTTCGCTAATTCAAGGCGTTTTTCTAAAAATTTTTCGCGCGTGTCTATCGTGCCAAAAATGGCCCCAAAGACCTCTTTACTGGCTTGCATTTTACGTGCAATTTTATCTGTCCAGTTATGTGGTACATGACAATCAGGACACGTTGCTCGTACCCCTGAATGATTCGACCAGTGAACCGTTGACTGTAATTCTACGTATACATTGTCACGCATTTCATGACAGCCAATACAAAACTCTTCCGTGTTGGTGTGCTCAAGGGCTGTGTTAAATCCACCCCAGAAAATCACACCCGCAACAAAGCCACCGAGTGTTAATACACCGAGGCTAATATGTACTGCTGGACGCCAGAACGTCATCCACAGTTTTTTTATCGTATTCATCATAGTTACCTACCTTATCGTTTACTGTGAATGGGAAAACTTAGCCATGGCCTGGAGGACCAAGGAAAAAGATTTGTAACATCCAAACGATAAAGCCATAACCGCCGACAAGGGCGACGGCTAAGATAGGGAATAGAAAGACGGTTATAAAAATAAATGATCGCCATTCGTACTTGCCACGTTCTTCTTCTTTAAGCGGTTCTTGATTACTCATGCTCACATCCTTTTTTTATTCACCTACCTCTTTAGATGTAATAGAGAGGAGGCCTATCTACGAAAGTATAGTTAAGGAATTCTGAACGATTGAGTAGCACGTAAATAATTCTGCTTTCATCACATTAATGACAAAGTTTTGCCCCTAATCATTAAGCCTTACTCAAATAACAGGCACAAAAAAGCCACCGTCGTAACGGTAATGCCGATCAGTTAGCGTAAATATGATCGGTTGAACGATCCTCCAGAGCTGTCAAAATCCAAGTGTAATTAATGCAGCCTCTCGGCGGTTTTTTTATCTAAAGTGACTGCTGATTACTCAGCGTCATCTTCTTTTTCTTTCTTCGGTTTTTTACGCTTGTCGGTAATTTCCCACTTACCGCCAATGTATAAACCAGTCCAGCCAGATGGCTTGCCATCTACTTCTGAACGCACGTAGTTTTCTTTGGTCTTTCGACTAAAGCGAACCACCGTCGGGCGACCATCAGGGTCTTCCGTTGGAGCATCCGTTAAGTAAATAAACTTCGGTGACAAACGATCTTTAAAGCGAACCAGCTCTTCAACTAATGGCGCACGTGTTTCGCGCGATTTAGGGAAGGTACTTGCTGCCATAAAGAGACCAGATGCACCATCACGCAATACAAAGTAAGCATTTGAATCTTGCGTACACGGCAGTTCAGGTAAATGAACTGGATCTTCTTTCGGTGGAGCAATCTCACCGTTTTTAAGGATCTTACGCGTGTTCTTACAATCTTCGCTGGTACAACCCATGTACTTACCGAAACGGCCGTTCTTAAGCTCCATGTCTGAACCACACTTATCACACTCGATAACTGGGCCGTCATAGCCTTTAAGAACAAACTCACCTTTCTCTACGATGTAACCATCACAGCTTGGGTTATTACCACAAACATGTAATTTACGATCTTGGTCGATTAGGTAAGCATCCATTGCAGTGTCACATTTAGGACAACGCTTCTTCGCACGTAATGCCGCCGTTTCAACGTCTTCTTCAAGTACGTTAATAATGCCATCTTCGTCACCTAAGTTGATCGTTGTCTTACAACGCTCTTTAGGTGGCAGTGCATAGCCGGTACAACCCAGGAATACACCTGTTGATGCAGTACGAATACCCATAGGGCGTGAACACGTCGGACATTCAATATCGGTTTCTACGATATTGTTTGGCTTCATGCCACCTTCGCCTTCATCAAGCTCTGCTTTTTCAAGCTCTGCGGTGAAGTCACTGAAGAATTGATCAAGAACTTGTTTCCAGTTCTTTTCACCTTCTGCGATTTTATCTAAGTTACCTTCCATGCGAGCGGTAAAATCAAAGTCCATTAGATCAGCAAACGACTGGTCCAAACGGTCTGAGACGATTTCACCCATTTTCTCAGCAAAGAAACGGCGCATATCAACACGCACATAGCCACGATCTTGAATCGTAGAAATGATCGAAGCGTAAGTCGATGGACGGCCAATGCCGCGCTTCTCAAGCTCTTTAACCAATGCTGCTTCTGTAAAGCGTGCTGGCGGCTTGGTGAAGTGTTGCTTAGGCTCAAGTTCAGTTAGCGTTAATGTCTCGCCAACGTGAACCATAGGCAGTGTCGTATCTTCATTCTTACCAGACGGACGCTGTACGTGTGTCCAACCAGCAAAACGCATGGTGCGACCTTTCGCTTTCAGCGTGAAGTCTGCAGCCGATACTGTGATCGTACTTGAGTCGTACTTCGCAGGCATCATCTGACAAGCCACAAACTGACGCCAAATAAGGTCGTACAGTTTAACAGCGTCTTGATCCATGCCTTCTAGGTGTTCAGCTTGTACTTCAACACTTGAAGGACGAATAGCTTCGTGCGCTTCTTGAGCATTGCCTTTACTACCGTATACATTCGCATTCTCTGGTAGGTAATTATCACCGTACTCAGATGCAATGAACTCACGTGCAGACTCAACCGCTTCTTTCGAAAGGTTGGTGGAGTCAGTACGCATATACGTAATGTAACCCGCTTCATACAAACGTTGAGCAAGGCCCATTGTACGCTTAACGCCATAACCTAAACGTGTACTCGCCGCTTGTTGTAGCGTCGACGTAATGTAAGGTGCAGATGGTTTACTGCTTGTCGGGCGATCTTCACGATCTGCCACGGTATAAGTTGCGCTATCAAGCACAGACTTAGCAGCCATTGCATCCGTTTCGTTTTCAGGACGGAATGCTTTACCCGCCTGCTGCGTTACCATTAAGCGCAGTGCATCACTACCTACAGTTTGAGTATTCGCGTGAATATCCCAGAACTCTTCAGGTGTAAACGCTTTGATCTCACGTTCGCGCTCAACAATTAGCTTAACCGCTACTGATTGAACACGACCTGCTGACAAGCCACGAGCGACTTTTTTCCACAAAAGTGGAGAAACCATAAAGCCAACTACGCGATCAAGGAATCGACGCGCTTGCTGGGCATTTACACCATCAATGTTTAATTCACCCGGCTGTTCAAATGCCTGCTGAATTGCATTTTTGGTGATTTCGTTGAAAACCACTCGTTTGTAACGTGCATCATCGCCACCGATGATCTCACGAAGGTGCCACGCAATAGCTTCCCCTTCGCGGTCCAAATCGGTTGCGAGATAGACGAAGTCAGCGTCTTTCGCGAGTTTTTGAAGTTCACTGACAACTTTTTCTTTGCCTGGAAGCACTTCGTACTGAGCCGCCCAGTCGTTATATGGGTCAACACCCATTTTTCCGATGAGCGATTTACGATCTTTTTCTTTCTTGATACGTGCTTTTTCTTCTGGACTTAACCCTTTGGTTGAAGTCGCAGCGGCTTTCTTGCCGGTACTACGCGCACCCGTTGGCAAATCACGAACGTGACCAACGCTTGACTTTACAATGAAGTCCTTACCCAAGTACTTGTTAATCGTCTTGGCTTTGGCAGGGGACTCCACAATAACGAGAGATTTACCCATAATGACTCTATTACGTCCTCGTGCTCGTAAAAATTATAATAAAAACATAAGGTTGCACACCAAAAAACGTATTGAATCGCATGGCAACGTTATTACAATATTGGGCTACTATACAAGAAGGTCAACTGGTTTTTGATGAAAACGCGCTGATTGCTCGTCCCTTCCCCAGTTGTTACGCATAAGTTAAATGATATATCAAACCTAACTTCTTGCGATTTAATAATGCCTTTTCTTGCTGTGAGGTAGCTTTAAGGCGCTAATGATTACCACCTATCCCACGGTTTGACTATTTTTTACCAAAAAAATTTGCAACTGCTCACAGAAATACAGCCACTCATTTGGTTTTGCGCACAGCTTATAGCCTCACAAGAAAAAAAACACTAATAAACGAAGGGTTTGAGTTCTGTTTGCATAATTCATACACTAGCGAGGTTTTAAACATTCCATATAGAGCATTCACAATGAGCGACAAAACTTCTATTTCATCCAATGACCTATTAATGATTGCGAACCAAGAAATTCAAGATCACGATGGATTTCTCGATGGCATGCGTGCCACATCTGTTGAAGAAAAAGACGGCGTACTTGTCTTTAAAGGTGAGTACTTTCTTGACGACAATGGGTTGCCTACTGCAAAAACAACTGCGGTTTTCAATATGTTTAAATACCTAGCCCACCAGCTGTCGCCAAAATTTACGCTAGAAAGCTAATCCAGCAAAATTTATAGCAGCTCACACACATATAGCCTTGTCCGCTTAAGGTCAAAGAAAAACCCGCCAACATTGCTGTGGCGGGTTATTTTCAAGCAGAATAAGCCATTACATTTCGATGGTCATACTCTCTTTATCATCATCGTTCGGGCGTGATGAGGGCGGCGTTGAGCCACCTTTAGGATCGGGGCCAAATTGATTATCCCCTTCCGTACCTTTCAAAATACCTAACTCCACTAAAGCAAAGATAGGACCAATTAAAGGAAGGAAAGTCACCACAACCCACCAAGCACTTTTATTGCGATCATGCAGACGCTTAATATTAAGTGCCATTGATGCCCACATAACAAAGCCCAGCACCACCATAGCTAATATATCAGCCATAGGGTTAGTACCTGTATTCTCAGGTGAGCTATACATAAAAACAGGAATCGTGACGAATAATACTGGCAAACTATATAGCCAGTAATCACGTCGTCGCATACGCCCTTTAAATGAAAAAAGTGCCCATTTCTGGTTCATAATAAGCCCTATACGATTGGTCGCTGACCACGACTGATCCATTTAAGTAACAGGATATCTGCGGCTTCACCTGTTGCACCCGCTAACTTTTCGGCCAGCTTTTTACGGCGAACATATCGAATATTCAACACTTCACGCTCTTTGCACGCCTTAGTAATATAGTCATCACTAGTGCCAATTTCATCAACCAAGCCAAGATCATGCGCTTGTCGACCAAACCAGTGTTCACCTGTCGCTACTTTCTCAAGATCTAGCTCTGGGCGATGTACCGCAATGAAATCTTTGAATAATCCGTGCGTTTCTTCGATTTCATCTTGGAATTTATCGCGGGCTTTATCCGTGTTTTCACCGAACATTGTTAGCGTACGCTTAAACTCGCCTGCCGTAATTTGTTCAAACTCAATATCGTTCTTTTTCAAGATCTTATTGAAGTTCGGGAGTTGGGCTATAACACCGATAGAACCTACAATTGCAAACGGAGCAGAAATGATTTTATCGGCAACACACGCCATCATGTAACCACCACTTGCTGCAACTTTATCCACTGAGATTGTCAGTTTAATGCCCGCTGTTTTTAGACGATCAAGCTGCGATGAAGCCAAGCCATAGCCATGAACCATGCCTCCGCCAGTTTCTAGGCGAAGCAATACTTCATCACCTTCAATCGCGACCGCTAAAATAGCCGTGATTTCTTCACGTAGTGATGTCACTTCTTTCGCATCAATGCTGCCGTGGAAATCTAAAACAAACAACCGAGGATCGCGAGCATGGGATAGCTCTCCCTCTTTTGCCGCTTTTTTTACTTCTTCCTGGCGTACTTTGTCTTTCGCTTTTTCTTCTTTTTTCTCAACTTTTTCTTTTGCTTTTAGTAGGGCTTTATCATAAAGGTGCCCTTCGAGGTGGTGCACAGTATGTTTATATTGCTCAGTTAAATCTGTAACTTCTAATTCACCTTTTGGTGAACCATGGCGACCGTTTAAACCTTTAGCGACAATAAGAATACCGACAATCGCTATAACAACTGTGGCGATTTTGGCTAGAAATAAGCCGTAATCAAACAAAAAATCCAATGTTGAGTCCTCATTTTATGAACTTAACCCCATTGTAACCTGCTGAGGCTATGGCAATGCAATGAAAAAGAGACTATTTTACATTTTCGTTAAATCGACGTGCTATCAGCATATTATTTCAAGCATCTAGCGTGAACTGATGCTTATCTCAACGATTTATCACTACTATAAGCAAGCGAATATTCAATAAGGAAGTAATACGTGGAATATCAAATTGCAGCTGACTCTCTAAAAAATCGCGTTATTTTGGTTACCGGTGCAGGTGATGGTATCGGCCGTCAGGCAGCTCTTAGTTATGCAGCTCATGGCGCGACCGTTATTTTGCTAGGACGCACTGTCGCTAAGTTAGAAGCTGTTTACGATGAGATTGAAACCCTCGGCTACCCACAGCCAGCCATCATCCCGCTCGACTTAAAAGGTGCAACTAAACAGAACTACATTGATATGGTTGAAACCATCAGTGATCAGTTCGGTCGCCTTGATGGTGTACTACACAATGCAGGCTTATTGGGCGTACTCAGCCCGTTTGATCAACTGGATGAAGGTAGTTTTGACGATGTAATGCAAGTCAATGTCAAAGCACAAATGCTACTGACTCAAGCTGTACTGCCACTATTAAAGCAAGCAGATGATGCGCGCCTTGTATTCACCACCTCAACAGTGGGTCATGTTGGCCGTGCATTCTGGGGTAGTTATGCGATTTCTAAGTTTGCAACTGAAGGCATGATGCAAGTATTAGCCGATGAACTCAGCAATACCCATGTTCGAGTGAATGCGATTAACCCCGGTGGTACGCGTACTGGTATGCGTGCACAGGCTTTTCCTGCTGAAGATTCGTCGCTGCTAAAAACGCCGTTAGATATTATGCCGCTGTACTTGTTCTTGATGGCACCAGAAAGTAAAGACGTTAACGGTCAGTGCATTGACGCACAGCCAAAACACTAGTTTAAACAGCTATTACCAAAATATAGATACAAAAAAAGCAGCTATTGAGCTGCTTTTTTATTAACCATAAGAATTACTTGCGAGTACGAGGCTTCGCAGGTTTGTTCTTCAACGGGTTACGACGGCTTGTTGCATTACCAGACGGCTTACGCTTGCCTGAAGATGCATTATTTCCGCCCTTGCCCTTGCTACCACGCGCATTGCCACTTTCCTCTGTACCTTTATTACGGGTAGAGGTTGGAGTACGGCGTTCTTTGCTACCACGTCCACGACGGCCTGAAGATTCTTCAGTTGCACGCTCTTCATGACGACGAACAGCACGACGGATCTGACGAACACCACGCTTACGTTTTTGGCCTTCAACAGTCAGCATTGTTTCGCTTTCATGTTCAAGTTCAACCATTTCACGCAGGTAGTTAACTTCCGTCAGCTCTAACTCCATCCAACCGCCACGAGGCAAGTCTTTGGTTAGGTAGATATCACCGTAACGAACACGCTTAAGACGGCTAACAGTTACACCTTGTGAATCCCATAAACGACGAACCTCACGGTTACGACCTTCAGTGATCACTACGTAGAAAGTATGGTTCATACCTTCGCCGCCAGCGTAAACAACGTCTTCGAAACGCGCCATACCATCTTCTAGCTTAACGCCACGAACAAGGTTGCGAACCATATCTTCAGTCACTTCACCGAACACACGTACCATGTATTCACGTGGAACCGTACGACTCGGGTGCATCAAGCGGTTTGCTAATTCACCATCGGTGGTGAATAGAAGAAGACCACTGGTGTTCGCATCAAGGCGACCAACCGATACCCAACGACCTTCCGTTAGGCGTGGTAGACGATCAAATACAGTGCGACGACCTTCAGGGTCGTGGCGAGTACATAGCTCACCTTCAGGCTTGTTGTAAGCCAAGACGCGACATACTTCATCACTGGTAGCAACCAGATCAACTTTATGACCATCAACGCGCACAAGCACACTTAGATCGTCAAGGCGGTCACCAAGCTTGGCAACAACGCCATCAATACTTACACGACCAGCTTGAATCTTTAATTCGATTTCTCGACGAGAGCCCTGACCCGAACGTGCCAGTACTTTCTGTAATTTTTCACTCATTAGACAAACCTTTGTCGCCTTCACAGGCGTCGAAATACTCATCCCTGATACCGGGTGGTACCAAGCAGCGGCGAATTATGCCAAAAGCACCATGAAGTTACTACTTAAATCACACTTTCATGTTCAACCGCTGCTCGCATTTAATTTACTCAAATGGTGCAGGATCACCTGAGCCAACACGCACTATTTGCGCATCACCATCACTAAAATCAATCACTGTGGTTGGCTGCTCACCTAAGTAGCCGCCATTAATGATTAAATCGACAGCATGCTCTAACTTGTCGCGAATATCTTCCGGATCTGATTCTGCAATATCGCTATTTGGCAAAATTAAGGTGGTCGACATCATCGGCTCACCCAGCTCTTCTAGCAAAGCTAAAGCGATCGCATTATCTGGCACACGAATACCGATCGTTTTACGTTTCGGATTCATTAGGCGACGCGGCACTTCTTTGGTCCCTTTAAAAATAAAGGTGTAAGCGCCCGGCGTGTTGCTACGCAGTAAACGATATGCCACGTTATCAACACGGGCATATAAAGAAAGCTCAGATAGATCACGGCATAACAAAGTGAAGTTATGCTTATCGTTTAAGCGACGGATCTGACAAATACGCTCAAGTGCTGCTTTATTTTCAAGCTGGCAGCCAAGGGCATAACCAGAATCCGTTGGGTAAACAATGACGCCGCCATCGCGGATAATCGCAACAGATTGTTTTACAAGACGAGCTTGTGGTGTTTCGGGATGCATGTAAAAAAATTGGCTCATGGTTCCTCCCAAAAGGCATAACAAGATGTAATTACTCGGTTACGTCTTCTGAATCATCTCGCTTCTTTTCGACATTCCAATCGTGCCACACTTCGGTTACCCCTTTAGGTAACCACAAGTTACGACCAAGTTCAGTCCATGGCGACGGATAATGGAAATCGGAGCCTTGAGAAGCAAGTAATTGATAATCAATGGCATAATCACCGAGATTACGGCGTTCATGCTGTCCTTGTTGCGGCTGTGCCACTTCCATAGCATCGCCTTTGGCTTCCACGAAAGTGGTTAATAATCGCTTAAGCCATTTTGTTGTCATTTTGTAGCGACCAGGGTGCGCTAACACCGCTTGTCCACCCGCAGCGTGAATTGCCGCCACAGCTTCTGCTATTGAGCACCAACTTGGTGGAACATAACCTGGGTTTCCTCGGGTCATAAATTTTTTGAACACCGCTTGCATGGTTTTGGCATAGCCTTCCGCCACAATCCACTGGGCAAAATGCGCACGTGTCAGTGTCGCATCACCCGCTAAGGCTTTGGCACCAGCCAATGCGCCCGGCATGCGATTCTTTTCAAGTCGATCACCAATTTGCTCTGCACGTTCCGCGCGACGTGTTATTTGCTCAGCAATCAGAGTCGTAATTGCTGGGTGTTCAGGATCAATATTTAACCCCACAATGTGAATATCAAAATTTTGCCAAAGTGTCGATATTTCAATGCCTTTGATGAGAGTTAAAGGCAGATTTAGTTCATCAATTGTTTGTTGAGCTTCCACCAACCCTGACACAGTATCGTGATCGGTAATAGCAAGTGCATCAACACGGTTTAGCACTGCTCGCTCAACTAACTCTTTTGGTGACAAACGGCCATCAGATGCCGTCGTGTGGCTATGTAAATCAAATAACATAAATTTTATTCTTGACTCTATATCTGTAAACTAGTTTACTAGTACGCAGTTACCCGAAATCATAAATCGACTACAGGACGATCCCATGGTACAGCATATTCATCATCAACTCTGCGCTTTATTCTCTTGGTGGTGGCACTCCCAATCTTGGGCGGTGTAATTCCCTGTACCTAACGGACAGCATACACATCAGCCCGCCTCTTGCGGGCTTTTTTCTGCCTATTGTTTCTCAAAGCACTTTATTACCACCATATTTCAGCCCAATGTCTATCGATGTTGATGCTAACAAGGACACTATTATGATTATTGTACTAAAACCAGCAGCTACCGAGTCTCAAGCAAAAGAAATCTTGCAACGTATCGAAGACGCAGGGCTCAAGCCACTTTACATGCCAGGCGTTGAACGCATTGTACTCGGCGCTCTTGGTGACGAACGTGTTCTCCAAAAGCTGAACCTAGACGCGTACCCATGCGTTGAAACAGTTAAACCTATTCTCACGAAGTACAAAATGGTTAGCCGCGAAGTACAGGCGCACGATACTGTTGTTCGTTTTGGTAATGCTGCTATCGGTGGTAATAAATTTGCAGTCATCGCGGGCCCTTGCTCGGTTGAATCAGAAGAACAACTACTGTCGGTGGCTGAAGTGGTAAAACAACACGGTGCTGTCGCCCTTCGTGGTGGTGCATATAAGCCTCGTACCAGCCCTTACGATTTTCAAGGCATGGGTGTTGAAGGCTTAAAACTACTTAAACTTGCGAATGAACAACTCAATATCCCAACCGTATCTGAAGTCATGGACGTGAGTCAGGTTGATACAATGTGTGAATATGTAGACTGCCTACAGATTGGCGCGCGTAATATGCAAAATTACGCATTATTAAAAGCGGTGGGCGAAAGTCAAAAACCAGTCTTGCTCAAACGCGGACTTTCAGCCACTATCGAGGAGCTGCTTCTAGCTGCTGAATACATTTATGATGCAGGAAATCCGAATATTATCCTGTGTGAACGTGGTATTCGTACCTACGAAACAGCAACGCGCAATACATTGGATTTAAACGCGGTAGCGTATTTAAAACAACGCACTCATTTACCCGTTGTGGTTGACCCAAGTCATGGCACAGGCGTTCGTGAGCTGGTTATTCCACTATCACGTGCAGCTGCTGCAGTTGGCGCTGACGGTATTATTGTTGAATCACATCTTAAACCATGTGAGGCCCTATCAGACGGGCACCAAGCACTAACAGGTCCAATGTTTGAGCAACTGATGCAAGAACTCAAACCATTTGTAGAAGCGGCAGGGAGAACGCTGTGAACACAACCCAACGCACCATTGGCGAGCTGGAAGTGCTTAGCCTTGATGTACCCTATGTAGCGGAGCCGACTGAGCTGTATTACACAGTTTGCGGTGATCGACCACATAACCTATTACTGGAGTCGGCCGAAGTCGACTCTAAGCAAGACCTTAAAAGCTTAATGTTAATCGACGCCGCCGTACGCATTGTTTGCCGTGGCACCGAGGTGCAATTAGAAGCCCTTACAGATAATGGCTTGAATGTATTACAAACTATCGAGCATAACATTCCCGACACAGTGGGCCGTCAACGTACTAGCAATAGCCTTACATTGACATTTCCAACCGCAGAACGCGCGCTTGATGAGGATAGTCGCTTACGCCAAGCATCCTCATTTGATGCACTGCGTATGGTACAACATGCATTCGATACTTCCGGTCACCCACAGGAAGCCTTGTTCCTTGGCGGACTCTTTGCCTACGACCTTGTAGCCGGCTTTGAGCCTTTGGCGGAAGTCGAGCAAGATAACAAATGTCCAGATTACTTATTCTATATCGCTGAGACATTGCTGGTTATCGATCACCAGCGCCGCAAAGGTAAGCTGCAAGCCACACTGTTTGGTGGCGATCAATATACCAATAGCTACTTCGAACTAAGCCGTCGCTTACAGCAAATCAAAGAAGCGTGTTTAGCTCCTGCTACCGTTCCACCAGCAACTCAATTAGCGCAATGCGAACCTGAAGTGAGTGTTAGTGACGCTGATTTTTGCCAAACCGTTGCCGATTTAAAACAATACGTCATTGGTGGCGATGTATTTCAAGTGGTGCCATCTCGTCAATTTACCTTACCGTGTCCATCACCGCTGGTGGCTTATAAAGAATTAAAAATTGGCAACCCAAGCCCTTACATGTTTTTCATGCAAGATGCCGATTTCACCCTCTTTGGTGCTTCACCAGAAAGTGCGCTGAAATACGCAACCGAAACCAATCAAGTCGAAATTTACCCAATCGCAGGTACACGCCAGCGTGGCAAAAATACCGATGGTTCGATTAATCTCGATTTAGATGGCCGTATCGAATTAGAACTGCGCTGCGACATGAAAGAAAACGCAGAGCATATGATGCTAGTTGATCTCGCGCGTAATGATGTGGCGCGGATCAGTGAAGCAGGCACCCGCTATGTCGCCGATTTACTGAAAGTTGACCGTTATAGTCATGTAATGCACTTGGTTTCGCGGGTGGTTGGTCAACTACGAAGCGACCTTGATGCCCTTCACGCTTACCAAGCCTGCATGAACATGGGCACCCTGACAGGGGCGCCAAAAATTCGCGCAATGCAATTAATTCGTGATGTCGAAAAGCGTCGTCGCGGTAGTTATGGCGGTGCGGTGGGTTACATCACAGGTCATGGCGACATGGACACTTGTATTGTTATCCGTTCAGCTTACGTTGAAGACGGTATTGCTAGCGTACAAGCAGGGGCTGGCGTGGTGTATGACTCAGTACCGCAAGCAGAAGCAGATGAAACCCGCGGTAAGGCACAAGCTGTTATCAGTGCTATTCGCAAAGCTCACACTCAAGGATAAGGAAAAGATGATGACTAAAGCCCATATTGTCCTACTCGATAATTTCGACTCTTTTACTTATAACCTTGTTGATCAATTTCGCTCACTTGGCCATCCCGTTACCGTTTATCGCAACAGCCTAACGGTTGAGCAAATGTCGCAGGCAATCAATGAAAAAACCAACCCTGTACTGGTTTTGTCTCCAGGCCCTGGAGCGCCCGCCGATGCAGGCTGCATGCCTGAGCTGATTGTCCACCTAAAAGGTAAAGTCCCTATGATAGGGATATGTCTTGGTCATCAAGCGATTGTAGAAGCGTATGGCGGTAAAGTGGAAGGTGCTGGCGACATTGTCCATGGGAAAGCCGCCATGATGCGCCACAACCAGCATCCTGTTTTTGGCAAGCTGCCTAATCCATTATCGATTGCACGTTATCATTCCTTGGTTGCAACTCAAGTTCCTGATAGTTTAAAGGTTGTTGCTGATGTTAATGGCTTGGTTATGGCTGTTACACAAGATGAAGATAAAGTATGTGGTTTTCAGTTCCACCCAGAATCCATCTTAACGACACAAGGTGCACAACTTCTGATTAACACGCTCGATTGGGTAACGACCCCCTTTGTACCCTCGCCTTCACAACAAGCGGTTAAACAAGACGTAGAATAATAAGGACTATCATCATGGATGCTGTGATTTACGACATTGCAAATAAACTTTATGCCCAACAACCACTAAGCCAGCAAGAAAGCCATACACTTTTTGATGCCATCATCAAAGGTGAAGTAGAGCCAATTTTGCTATCGGCCGTATTAACCGCACTCAAAATTAAAGGCGAAACACCAGCAGAAATCGCAGGTGCAGCCAGCGCACTCGTAGCCAACGCCAATGCATTCCCAAGTCCAGACTACGACTTTGGCGATATTGTCGGTACTGGTGGTGACGGTGCAAATACCATCAATATTTCTACCACCGCTGCTTTCGTTGCTGCTGCGTGTGGCATAAAAGTCGCAAAACACGGTAACCGTGGTGTCTCAAGTAAATCTGGATCATCGGACCTATTGGATAAATTCGGTATTAACTTAGCGATGAAACCAGAAACTGCTCGCCAAGCATTGGATGATTTAGGTGTTTGTTTCTTATTTGCACCTGAGTACCACGGCGGGGTTCGTCACGCGATGCCTGTACGCCAGACGCTCAAAACACGCACTATCTTTAATCTTTTAGGTCCGCTGATTAACCCTGCTCGACCAAATATCGAATTAATGGGTGTGTACGATAAAGCGCTTGTTCGTCCCATCGCAGAAACAATGGCAACCATGGGCATGAAGCGCGCAGCTGTTGTCCACGGTAGCGGACTTGATGAAGTGGCTATCCATGGCGAAACGACAGTGGCAGAAATCATTAATGGTGAAATCACCGAATACACACTCACCCCTGCTGATTTCGGCTTAGATGTTCACCCGTTAGAAGCAATCAAAGGCGGCGAACCAGAAGAAAATCGCGCCATTATTACCAATATTCTGACAGGAAAAGGGACAGATGCACAACAAGGTGCTGTAGCTGTCAATGTCGCCCTTCTGATGCGCTTATTTGGTCATGAAGATTTAAAAACGAATACTCAAAAAGCCATTGATGTTATGCAATCTGGCTCTGCATTCGCACTTGTTGAACAACTCGCAGCTCGAGGTTAATCATGGAAACTGTTCTCGCAAAAATTGTTGCCGACAAACGTATCTGGGTAGAGGCTCGTAAGGTAGAACAACCGCTGGAAAGCTTCATCGATACGCTTTCCCATAGTGACCGCAGCTTCTACGACGCATTGGCAAAGAAAGAGCCCGCATTCATTTTGGAATGTAAAAAAGCCTCCCCTTCAAAAGGGCTTATTCGTGATGACTTCGACTTAGATTACATTGCCCAAGTTTACAAAAATCATGCAAGTGCGATCTCAGTACTTACCGATGAAAAATATTTTCAAGGCAACTTTAATTTTCTTCCACAAGTTCGAGCCCAAGTTACTCAACCTGTTTTATGTAAAGATTTCATGATCGACCCTTATCAGGTCTACCTTGCTCGTCACTACCAAGCCGATGCCATTTTGCTGATGCTGTCGGTGCTGTCTGATGACGAATACCGCACGCTGGCAAATGTAGCTGAAACCCTAAAACTAGGTGTGTTAACCGAAGTCAGTAACGAAGCCGAACTTGAACGCGCAATCACGCTTAAAGCCAAAGTGGTGGGTATCAACAACCGCAACTTACGCGATCTAAGCATTGATTTAGACCGTACCAAACAACTGGCGCCGCGTTTAAGTGAAGATACCATTGTTATTTCTGAGTCTGGTATTTATACCAACCAGCAGATACGTGATCTTTCTGCCTATGCCAATGGCTTTTTGATCGGCAGTTCATTGATGTCGGAAGACAACTTAGAGCTTGCCGTTCGTCGAGTGCTCATAGGTGAAAATAAAGTCTGTGGGCTGACACACGCCAATGATGCAGCCGCGGCCTACCAAAGTGGGGCTGTTTATGGTGGTTTAATTTTCGTCTCAGCTTCACCTCGCCACGTTGATGTAGAGCAAGCCCGCATGATAATGAGCGGCGCACCGCTGAAATATGTCGGTGTATTCCAAAATGCAGATCCAGAACAAGTGTCTAAGGCAGCACATGCATTAGCACTTTCCGCAGTACAACTACACGGCGAGGAATCACCTGAATATGTACAACATTTAAAGGCAGAACTGCCTGCTGAGTGTGAGATCTGGAAAGCACATGGCGTTACCGACACGTTGCCTGAGTTTGCACGATGGCAAGTCGATAAACACCTTCTCGATAGCAAAGTCGGCCAACAAACAGGCGGCACAGGTAAAGCCTTCGATTGGTCAATTATATCAGAGGCTGATAAAGCCAATATTCTGCTTGCTGGCGGCCTATCACCAGAGAATGTCAGTGCAGCGACCAAACTAGGTTGCCGCGGCCTTGACCTGAACTCTGGCGTTGAAAGTGCACCAGGCAAAAAAGACAAAACAAAATTGGATGCGGCATTTGCGGCAATCAAAAGCATTAAGGACAATAAATAATATGAGCAAGTTAGATGCCTACTTTGGCGAATTTGGCGGTCAGTTCGTACCTCAAATTTTGGTACCAGCATTAGACCAATTGGAAGACGCTTTCATTGAGGCCCAACAAGACCCTGCTTTTCAACACGAATTTATTACCCTATTAAAAGAGTACGCTGGTCGCCCTACGGCCCTAACACTTTGTCAAAACCTGACCAAAGGAACAAAAACAAAGTTGTACTTAAAACGTGAGGATTTACTTCATGGCGGTGCACATAAGACAAACCAAGTACTAGGCCAAGCCTTACTTGCTAAACGTATGGGTAAGCATGAAATTATTGCTGAAACCGGCGCTGGCCAACACGGTGTTGCAACCGCGCTAGCCTGTGCATTATTAGATTTAAAATGCCGTGTCTACATGGGTGCCAAAGACGTTGAGCGTCAAAGCCCTAATGTTTTCCGTATGAAGTTAATGGGTGCAGAAGTCATTCCTGTACATTCAGGCTCTGCCACATTGAAAGATGCCTGTAATGAAGCAATGCGTGACTGGTCTGCAAGCTACGACAAGGCGCACTACCTACTAGGTACAGCAGCAGGCCCTCACCCATTCCCAACCATAGTGCGTGAATTCCAGCACATCATTGGCGAAGAAACTAAATCACAGATCTTAGAGAAAGAAGGTCGCCTCCCTGATGCGGTGATTGCTTGTGTTGGTGGTGGTTCTAACGCCATTGGCATGTTCTCTGACTTCATAAAAGAAGAAAATGTTGCACTGATTGGCGTTGAACCTGCGGGTAAAGGCTTAGATACCAACATGCACGGCGCACCACTTAAACACGGTAAGCTGGGCATTTTCTTTGGTATGAAAGCACCACTGATGCAAGACGAGCATGGCCAAGTAGAAGAATCATATTCTGTATCTGCTGGCCTTGATTTCCCATCTGTTGGCCCACAACACGCACACCTTAATGCGATTGGCCGCGCACAATATGGCGCCGTGACCGACGATGAAGCGTTAGATGCTTTTCAACTACTTGCCCGCAAAGAAGGCATAATCCCAGCACTAGAATCGGCACACGCACTGGCGTATGCAATGAAAATGATTGAAGAAAACCCAGAAAAAGAACAACTACTAGTTGTGAACCTATCAGGCCGTGGCGATAAAGATATCTTCACAGTTCACGACATTCTTGAAGCAAAGGGAGCGCTGTAATGGATCGTTATCAACAACTTTTCAGCCAATTGGCAGAAAAACAACAAGGCGCTTTTGTTCCTTTCGTGACAATTGGAGACCCAACACCAGAGCAATCAATGCGCGTTATCGACACGCTTGTTGAATCAGGCGCAGATGCCCTTGAGCTCGGTATTCCTTTCTCTGATCCATTAGCCGATGGCCCAACAATTCAAGGGGCCACTATCCGCGCGCTAGCATCTGGGACCACGCCAGCTGTGTGCTTTGACATGATCACGCAGATCCGTACTAAATACCCGGATCTGCCAATTGGCTTGCTCATGTATGCCAATTTGGTATTTTCAGCCGGTATCGATAAATTTTACCAACAATGTGCTGAGGCGGGTGTTGATTCGGTACTGATTGCTGATGTACCTGTAAATGAATCCGCTGACTTTCACGCTGCTGCTGAAAAACATGGTATTCACCCTATCTTTATCGCGCCGCCTAATGCTGATGAAGCAACATTGAAAACAGTCTCTGAGCTAGGTGGCGGATACACCTACTTACTCTCGCGCGCGGGTGTAACCGGGGCAGAAACCAAAGCGGGAATGCCAATTGGCCCCTTACTTGAAAACCTGAAAAAGCATAATGCGCCACCAGCTATTCTTGGGTTTGGTATTTCAACACCAGAACAAGTTAAAGACGCGATTGAAGCTGGGGCCGCAGGCGCAATCTCAGGCTCTGCAGTGGTGAAAATCATTGAAAACAATCTTGATAATCATCCAAGTATGCTTAGTAAGCTCGCTAATTTTGTCACACCAATGAAAGCAGCTACTCAGCTATAAATAAGCAAAACAGAAACTTAATCGGCGATAGAGAGCATACTTCTATCGCCTTTTTTTTATGAACATCGCGGCTCAGTCACATTAATTAGCTAACCGTCGACTTTAGTCCTGTTCACTAACGCCTCCCCACTATACTTCAATTACCCTTCCGCTAACCTCATGCAATAAAACTCGAAAACGCAACATTCATGTAGCACATAACACCCACTCAAGCTGCAATTAAAAAACAAATACAGTCGTTATTAATTGATCTTCACGATAGTTACATGTAAAAACACACTTGCAAAACATAAGACCAACAATTACAACAAATGCAAAACAAGATTCTACTCTCTATAAGCTAAGTTAGTGGCTTATTGCACGACAAATCTAGACACGACAGAGGTATCGAAGGTGTTAACAAATAAAGGATTTTTAAACAATATTGGCGTTCAAGTCGTCATCGCGATGGTTGTGGGAACCCTCGTCGGTGCCATGATGGGGCCAACAGCAAGTATTTTCGCGCCACTTGGCAGTATCTTTATCCACTTGATAAAAATGCTAGTGATCCCCTTAGTTGCGGTTGCCATTATTTCTGGTGCTGCAGGGTTAGGTAATAGTTCGGCCGCTGGAAAAGTCGGATTAATGACCCTCGGCTTTTTTGGCTTCACGTCGGCTGTCGCCGTTGCCCTAGCGCTTTTTATGGGTGAAGTGTTCCAACCTGGTGTCGGCATAGATCTATCAGGTGTTGAAGGGATGTTCTCAAATGCTTACGCTGATAAAGGTGATTTACCCTCATTCTGGGCAACAGTGCTTGGCATGATCCCAACCAATGTTTTTCAATCGTTAAATGAAGCCAATATCCTCCAAATTTTAGTATTCTGCCTTTTCTTTGGTATTGCTGTTTCTAAGTTAGAAAAAGATCGCAGAGATCCACTGATCAACGGTGTTAATGCCATTGTTGATGCCATGGTTTGGATGATCAACGTCATTATGAAGATCGCACCTCTGGGCGTATTTGGCTTGATGGCAGATGCGGTAGGCACATTTGGCTTTAGTGCCTTGATGGTGGTCTTTAAACTATTTGTTGTTTATGTCGTGGCTATTTTGGTTTACGGCTTTATCTTTTACCCATTAATGATAAAAGTATTCAGCAAAACCTCACCCCTGAAATTCCTATCGGTAATGAAAAAACCACAAGCTGTTGCACTATCAACGGCATCTTCGATGGCAACCCTCCCTGTGACGATGGAAGTGTGTGAAGAAGAACTGAAAGTGAAAAATTCGACCGCTTCATTTGTGCTACCGCTAGGAGCAACCATCAACATGAGCGGTAATGCGATTTACTATGGTTTAGTGGCTATCTTCTTTGCGCAAATATTCAATATTGATTTGAGCATGAGTGCTTATATGGCAATTATTATCACTTCGACGTTAGGCGCCGTTGGCCAAGCAGGAGTGCCTGGGCCCTCTTTCTTAGTAGTGGCTGTATTACTATCGGCGGGGATCCCTATCGAAGGGCTACCGCTATTGTTCGCACTGGATCGTATCTTCGATATGATACGCACAGCGCTAAATATCACCGGCGATGCCGCTTGTGCGGTGATCATCAATGACCAAATTAATGTAGAAGCAGAACCAAGCAAAGCTTAGTGAGCTAGAACAAAAACACTAGGCAACAAAAAGCCCTGATAATCAGGGCTTTATACTTTACGCGTAACCATTTATTAAGCGATGATTACCACATTAAATCATCTGGAATCACAAAGTCTGCGTACGGATCATCTTCGTCAGGCTCGTCGTTTTCAACAACGTTATTCAGTACGATACTTGATTCATCACGCTGTGCAATTTTATCTGCTACTACACTTGGAATCACTTCGTAACTATCCGCTAAACGAACAATCGCTAAACGACCGCGTACCAGCTGATCTTGCATGGTTTTATCAACATAAATCTTCTTCACTAATGTACCGTCAGTGAAGTTATAGCCAATATCACCTTTTTTGCGATCGATGCGGTTCATCTCGATAAGTTGTTTTACCTGCGCCTGAAACTCTTTTTTCTGAACTTCTTCATTCTTCAAGCGGTTTAGGTTCTTATCTTGCTCAAGTTGAGCTGCTCGATTTGCTTCAACAGCCGCTTTCGCTTCACGTGCTTGGACGCGTGATTTTTTCGCACCTTTCGCTGCTTTTTTTAGTTTTTTCTTATCAACTAAACCAGCTTTAAGCATTTGCTCTTGTAGGCTTAACTTGGCCATTGATTCTCCACCATTAATCTGAATAACACTTATAACGCTATTATCACTACCGAGTGATATAAGGGTCAAGCCACTATCGAGCTCGAAACATTAAAATTCTGCTATTTCACTATGAAGCCATGTCTGAAAAGCCTTTATCCGCGGTGAAATCGTCGCATCTTGACGACAAACAACGTAATAACTCAATGGTGACTGTACTGCCATATCAAAAGGCACCACCAATCGACCATCTTTTAGCTGTTGATCAACAAATGAATGCCTGCCCATCGCAATACCCAAACCATTTTCAGCCGCCTGTAATGCCAGATCAGCACGATCAAATGTACAACTATTTTCAGGTAATTCGATCCCATTGGTTTGAGCCCAGTATTGCCACTCATCATTACGTCCCGCCCGCGCCCAAGGAGCCGCATCATGCAATAACGTACACACCATTAATTGTTCTGGGTTATTGTGCAAATGGTTTTGATCTGCATATTGAGGGCTACATACTGGGACCATGCTTTCATCCATCAACTTTTCAGAATGTAACCCTGCATACTTACCATGCCCAAAGTAGATAGCACAGTCGAACGATTCAGTCTGAAAATCAACAAGATCATTACGGGTACGTAAATGAAAGCGAAGCGCTGGATATTTATCAATGAAGTGCTTTAAGCGAGGCAATAACCAAGTCTGTGCAAACGTTGGAGGGACTGAAACATTGAAATCGCCACTCAACTCTAACGTTTTTAGATCTCGCAATTCATGTGCAATGTCACCAAAGTTTTGAGCAACAACTCCTTTGAGACGTTTACCTTCTTCGGTTAACAAGAGTTTTCGGGTCTGGCGAATAAAGAGCTGAACCCCAAGGCTATCTTCAAGATTTTTTATCTTATGACTAACTGCGCTTTGCGTTAAGCATAGAATTTCAGCGGCACGAGTAAAGCTCATTTGATCTGCGGCGATCAAAAAACAATGTAAACCAGAAAGAACGGAACCTGTTAATTTTGGAAGCTGCATACGTTATTGATATTCTTGATTATAGGGCGTATGCGTCCATTATAACAACAAAAAGCCACTGCAGGGGGCAGCGGCCATTACAATCGTAATATTAAAGAGATATTAGCTAACAGCACTCAATAAGCCCGACTTCTGATCATCATTTAACAAAGTCCAGTGACAACCTTGCACCGCGCCTGCAAACATCCAAAGCAGTTTAATATCTAAATCTTGGCCATGCACCTGACGTACCTTACAGAATACTTCCGACGCTCCAAGCTCCATAAAACTGGTTACATCTTTTACACCCGCTTTTTTTACCATACGTTCCAAGGTCAAGCGCATGTTAGGCAGATCACGAATACGCTTGTTTTTATCTGCAGCTTTTTCAACTTTATCTTGACGCGCAATTTGGATCGAATGCTCAACTAGCTCATTACTCAACGTACGCGATTCACTAAATAATGGCGTTATATCGTAATAGTTTACAATTGCTGTCGTACTGCGTTTAATGTGCTTAAACTTGGCACAACCAAGCTGACTTAAACGCTCATCAAGAACTTCACCACCACGTAAAAACAAAGACTTATTAGTGATAATAGCGTACATCGCCCCGTCAATGAACACGCCCATACCACCAAACATAGAACGTTTTTCATACTCGCCAAATCCACTGAGGTAGGTGAAAAATTCTTCCTTAAACGACATAACAATTCTCTCTCTTGAAAAGTAAGCGGTAGTCGTATCCATCTTAAAACGAATCACGACGTCAACAATTTGACTGTGCCATATCAGTTTAATGAATTCCACATATGAAACACTCGACTTATTAACGATGAGATTTTAAGCATATTATGCGCTGCAAAAAAAGCAAAAAGAGACAAAAAGAGACCAAAAGGAAGAGGAAAGTTGGGATTAAAAACACCTTTCCACAATTGACAGTTCTATCTGTTTATGTGTTATTTCTATCAGTAATTGCTATGCTTATTCATAACCAAACAACTAAAATAAAAACGAAAAACACAAAAATTCAACCACTTAGGCCAGACTTGGATATATATTTGCAAGGAGGTCGCTTATTAACAACTTCCCAGATAGAAAGAGAAATAAAAGCATTGTAAATTCAAAGCGATCTCAGTTAAGGACGTATTAATGGAGAAAATAGCGTTGATGCCTCATACCAATCATTTGCTGCCGGGAGGGAGGCTTGAAATAACCATCATAGAAAGTCGTTTTATACGAATGATGAAAGATGCCTTGTCAGAAAAACGTCAATTTGCCCTTTGTATGCTAAATGAAGGAACAGAATCTGACCCAGTCAAAAACCTACCCGCAATAGTGACGCTCTCAAAAATTATTGATTTTAATCAAACCGATGGTGGCTTAATAAACCTTTCAATCGAGGGTATCCATAATGTGAAGTTATCGGCGGTCTATCATGAATACGATGGTTTATTTAGTGGCGATGCTGTTATCTTACCCAACTGGTCTCCCCGTTCGATTGATTCATCAAATGAATGTTTAGCTGAGAAATTAAAGCGTCATTTTGCTTACAATCAAAAAAGTAAAATCAGTGACGACAAACTAAAATACGATGATATCAGCTGGGTATGCCAGCGATGGATAGAAATTGTTCCAATCGAAGTCTATTACAAACAGTTATTAATCGCCCAAGATTCACCTAAACTAACCATCAGATTTTTACTCAAGCTTTTTCAACACGGATAAATAACCACCAAAAGGCAGCACCTTTAGACTGATTTATCACAAACTTCAATGAAAGGTTATCGTCTTTTATACGGCTGTGTTATTGATAAGGCTAATCGCTTTCTGCCAAGTTTTTATCTTTATGGACCATGTCTCTTTTTTCTGGTTAAAACCTGAAAATAATAAAATTGTGAAAGGGCTCGAATCTGAATTCTATGCGCTTGTAAAGGACGCAATTCGCCACAATCGCCTCATTTTACCCCCTATACCCGAAGTACTCGCCAAGCTGCTAGAGCTTTGCAAACATGAAGAAACCAGCGTACATGATGTGGCTGATTTGCTGCTTGATGACCCTAGTATTACTGCCTTGATCATCAAAACCTCAAACACGGTTATTTTTAATCGCCGTAATGTCATTTGCCACGATATTTTCACCGCAGTTTCTCGATTAGGTATCTTTCGTGTCAGAGATATTGTGGCCGCATACACAGTTCAAGAGCTAAAAAACAACGCAAACTTCAGCTTAGAATGTAACAATATCTTGAAACACAGTGCGCAAAATTCCCGCCAGTTAGCAGCAACAATGGCCGTTATTGCAAGTCGTCTTCCTAATAAAAGTCATCAAAAAAATAAGCTAGAAGTAGATAAATGCCTTTTAGCGGGGTTATTAGCTGACATAGGCTTGTTTGGCTTAATCCATGAATATCAAGCATACCTTGATTCAGGTAATTACTTAGATCTTGATATTGCTAAATATATTTTTGAAAATTGTTGTGACAAAAGCAGTGAAACGGTGTTGAAACATTGGGGGTTTGACGAAGACTTCCTTGCAGTGGCAACGAACACCAAGCAGCATAGTTATCCGGAAAATCATAACAGTCAGTATCTTGACGCCGCTCGAATGGCTAGTCATCTTCTCATGTATAGAAACGACGACGCTGACATAGATACCCATGAAATCGAGCTAGATCTCTATGCGGCTGAACTGATGTATGAATTGACGAATATTTCAGATAGTGAATTTAATGGGTTAACTAAAGAAGCGATGCAAAATAGCGGCCTTTAATCCTTTCTGCCTACATCTTAATATTGCCCTATTTAGACGCTGTTGATAATCTACAGAAATCAGCAGCTTCTTGTTACGCTTAACATAAATTAAAGCTTATTAAGAATAAATAAGCTTCATTTATTGTGCCTATACATACAGCTCGTTAACTTTCACTCTACGCGCAAGGATCAGTATGTTTTCAGGGATGCTCTATATTTTCTTACCTCTAATCGTGGGGTACTTAATTCCAATTAATAACAATAACCTATTGGAATTTATCAATAAACAAACTAGTCGTCTTGTATTGGTGATTCTAGGGCTGATGGGATTAAGCCTTGCTGGACTTGATAACTTAGGTCAAAACCTTCACCAAATACTACTCTATACCACGACCTTCTTCATTGCGATAAGTGCCTGTAACCTCGTTGCCCTCCCTTTTATCGACAAACTTCTCCCTATTGCAACCGAGCTACAACATAAGAAATTGCCTTTTAAAGAAATGATGATGGAATCTGTTCGGTTGATTTTAGTCGTCGCTGGAGGGTTAATTATAGGCTTGATGCTTGGCATGGATCTATCGTGGGTGGACACTGCAAGTGAAGGTATTCTCTTACTTTTGCTATTTTTGATCGGTATTCAGCTACGTAATAGTGGTATGACACTTAAGCAAATATTATTAAACAAAAATGGGATGCTGATTGCCGCAACTATTGTCGTAACCTCTTTGCTTGGTGGCATAATTGCAGCACTGATCCTTGATGTGCCAGTAAAAAATGGGCTTGCGATGGCATCAGGATTCGGCTGGTATTCTCTAGCGGGTATTTTAATGGGAGATGGACTTGGCCCTGTTTATGGGGGCGCCGCTTTCTTAAACGAGCTACTACGCGAATTGGTGGCACTCACGCTGATCCCCTTAATTATTCGTCGTTATCCAAGTACTGCAATCGGCTATGCTGGTGCAACGGCGATGGATTTCACTCTCCCTGTGATCCAAAACTCTGGTGGTATCCGGTGTGTTCCTATCGCTATCGTTAGTGGGTTTATTTTAAGCTTGCTAGTCCCTGTTCTGATGTTGTTTTTTCTCTCTCTTTAAAACAGACTTGCAGATAACAGCGATACGTTATGTCGCTGTTATCATTCCGCTTTACACACTCTCCGGCCCCACGAGCTCTCCCTAAGCCATTCTAAGGGCTTTCTCATCTTTGTTTGCTAATCTGTCCGCTCACCGCAATTTATTTCACTCTTCTATGTCTGAGCCGCTTTTAATGATTCCTTTCACCATCTTTAAGCACCCTTGAGAGTTAATTCGGATTTCCGCTAGGTCTTACCGGAACTCTTCATCACAAACTTCAGTTGCCTTGCTCTAAAGAAACACAGTTACAGCAAATTCAAACACCCAATAGAGACATCGTTGTTTTAAACACTCACAAATACGAGAACTGAAAACGCAGACACAAAAAAGGGAAGCCGAAGCTTCCCTAAATATTTATGTATGGTTAATTCGTATTAGTTATTACGAATCCACTCATCCATGTCTGATTTCAAGTTATCAGATTTAGTACCGAAGATAGCTTGAACACCACTACCTGCAACAACAACACCTGCTGCACCTAGTTTTTTCAGTTTATCTTGGTTTACGTTTTCAACACTTGCTACTGATACACGTAGACGAGTGATACAAGCATCAAGACCAGTAATATTGTCTTTACCGCCGAATGCCATTACTAGATCTTTCGCTAGCTCTGTACCTGTAGAAGCAGCTTCTGATGATTCGTCTTCATCTTCACGGCCTGGAGTTTTCAGGTCAAGAGCACGAATTACAGCACGGAATACGACGTAGTAGATTACAGCGTAAGCAATACCTAGACCAACAAGAAGCAGCATGTTTTCTGCACGTGGCGATTGAACAACAAAGTCAATGAAACCATTTGAGAACGTATGACCGTGAACAACACCTAATGCGTTAGTTAGCATGTATGCTACACCAGCAAGTACTGCGTGGATTGCATAAAGAACTGGAGCAACAAATAGGAATGCGAATTCAATTGGTTCTGTGATACCAGTAAGGAATGAAGTTAACGCAGCAGATGCCATGATACCCATTACTTTAGCGCGGTTTTCAGGTTTCGCTGAATGTGCAATCGCGATTGCAGCAGCAGGAAGACCGAACATTTTGAATAAGTAACCACCAGCTAGTTGACCGAAACCGTTACCTGCAGCACGAGATGCGTCATCAGCAGTTAGGAAACAAGTCATAATACCGTTCACTTGCTCACCAGCAGCGTTCACACAAGAACCCGCTTCGTAGAAGAACGGTACGTTCCAAATATGGTGAAGACCAAAAGGAATTAGAGAACGTTCAATTACACCGTAAATACCAAATGCCATTACTGGGTTTTGGTTAGCAGCCCAATCAGAGAATGCCGCAATTGCGCCACCGATTGGAGGCCAAACGATAGAAAGTACAAGACCTAGAGCAATAGAAACAAAACCTGTTACGATTGGCACGGCACGCTTACCAGCGAAGAAGCCAAGGTACTCAGGAAGTTGGATACGGTAGAACTTGTTGAAAGCCCAACCAGCAACACCACCGGCAAGGATACCACCAAGAACACCAGTCTCAATGCCATCAACACCCATTACTGTTGCCATCACTTTAAGTGTAGCAATCATGATGCCGTAACCAACAACAGCGGCTAGACCCGCAACACCATCATTGTTTGTAAAACCAAGCGCAGTACCAACAGCAAATAGCAGAGCCATTTGACCGAATACGGAACCACCAGCTTGTTCCATTAAGTGAGAAACCACTTCTGGAAGAAAACTAAAGTTGGCAGCACCAACCCCTAATAGAATACCAGCTACAGGAAGAACCGATACAGGCAGCATAAGCGCCTTACCGACTTTCTGTAGGTTTGCAAATAAGTTCTTAAACATATTGTGCTCCTGAGTGAGATGTATTGTTTGAATTGAATCGGTACTAGCGACATACCCCCGTAGTCATAATGCTAGACCTCTTGTTATATATTTCGGCATCAGTATAAAATGCGGGTGCAAATATAACTTGATGACAATCATAAATACCAATAGAGCCTGAAATATAATTTCAAAACATAATATAGATCACAGTTACATTTTGCGTGCAAAACGTGTGAAAAAGCGGACCAAACACCAGCAACCCATTGTAAAATAAGAATTTAATTGAAAACAAAAAGTAATAAAAGGGATTTTTATGCAGTTTTCAATCTTGTAACGCTTGTTATTTTACGTAACAAAACTACATTTAGAGGTAAATTGATAGTTTTGTCTGATAATTAATCAATTACCAGTATGCCACTAGCGAATTATCAACAAAACAAGTAAACATTAAAACCAGAGGGACATAAGCCCCTCTAATACCAGTTACTTATTTTTAGCTCGCGAAAAAAGTTTAAAGAAGTTTTCAGTGGTCACTTTAGCTACTTCTTCACCAGAAACCCCTTTCAACAAGCCAATGTAATCAGCAACTTCTTTCACATACGCTGGCTGATTTTGCTTACCACGATATGGAATTGGCGCAAGGTAAGGAGAATCCGTTTCAACAAGCAAGCGTTCTAATGGCAAATTACTGACTACATTTTTCAGCTCGCTGGCTTTATTGAAGGTTACTATGCCTGAAATTGAAATGTAAAAACCAAGTTCAATCGCTTCTTGCGCCATCTCAAGGCTTTCAGTAAAGCAATGCAATACTCCGCCACACTTCTCTGCACCTTCTTCTCGCAAAATACGCATGGTATCTTCACGTGCCATTCGCGTATGAATGATCAACGGCTTATTCAGCTCGACTGCAACACGCACATGCTGGCGGAAGATATCTTGCTGTGCTTGTGCTGTCTCAGGTTGATAGTGATAATCAAGCCCTGTTTCACCAATCGCAACCACACGCTCATTTTGTGCATAGGTCTTGAATTGCTCGTAATCCAAACCAGAGTCAATATCCAATGGATGAACACCGCACGATGCGAAAACATTATCGTAAGGTTCAATCATCTCCATCATGGCAGGGAAGCTACGTAAGGTAACACCAACAGACAAAAAGTACTCGACACCGCGAGCCTTCGCTTTGGCCAACACATCATCAATCCCTGTATGGAGCTGTTCGTAGTCAAGTTTGTCAAGGTGACAATGTGAATCCACTAACACGTTATATTCCTCTTTCTATTCTTCTTTCAAAAAAGTACTCAACCATTTAACAATGAGTAATTCACTGTTAAGGCCTGTGTGCTTCTGTAATTGTTGATGGAGCTGGTTAATCTGTCTAGCCTGTCGAATCAAGACCGCCGCGGGCACAGTACGTGCAACTTGCTCTACCTTGGTGACTGATTCTTGGTGAACGAGATGACTTGTTACGCCTTGTTGGTACTTAATACAATCCAGTAAGAAAAAACTTAGCCATTGCAGACTTACCGCGCCTTCACTGGCACACAGACCCGCGACATCGTATAAACCAACATTAGGCAGCTGTAAAAATTCAGCAAAAGCTTCAATTAGCTTGCCATGGCGAATATCTTGTCCTTGCTCGACAAAGGCTAGCGTAGCCAATGGTGCGCCGCAATTTAAACGGACAGACTCGGCACTGATAGATTGCTTTAGCTGCTGTTCTACCCAGCGTTTGGCTTGTGCTTCATCTGGCACACTTAAGCGCCACTTGTTACAGCGACTGACAATCGTCGGTAATAGGCTATCGAGTGACTGGGATGTCAGGATAAATTGACAATTTTGTGGCGGCTCTTCCAATGTTTTTAGAATTGCATTCGCACCGGCTTCACCTAATGCATCAGCGGATTCGATAAAAATCACCCGACGCCCACCAAGCTGTGAAGTCTCAACCGCTAAACGGTTACATTTACGCACCACATCAACACTGATCTGCTTACCTTCTTGCTCTGGTTTTATCCAGTGGAAGTCTGGATGCGTTTGAGCATCAAATAATTGACAAGCATGACATAAACCACATGGTTCATTGCCGCCATTCAAGCATAAAACGGTTTGCGCTAAGTGCTTGGCTAAAACAGCCCGCCCGCTGCCCTTTGCCGCAGTCAGCAAAATTGCATGGTGCAAACGCTTTTGAGCAATCAATTGCTGCCATTGTTGCCATAGCACTTCTTGCCACGGGTATAACATTTACTGCGTCTCCAACCACTGCGTTAGCGCTGCTGTAATGTCCGCCGTTACCGCATCTAGCGTTTGGCTTGCATCAATAATAACAACACGGCTATCGTTCTCTGAAAGCTCAAGAAAACGCGCGCGGGCACGGTGGAAGAAATCAACATTCATCTGTTCAATACGATCAAGTTCACCACGACCACGAGCACGTTCAAGCCCGAGCACAGGATCGATGTCCATATAAATCGTAAAGTCAGGACGAAAATCACCTAAAACAGTATCACGTAGGTTTTCCATCAAGGCTTTATCAAAACCACGTCCACCGCCTTGGTATGCTTGCGATGACATGTCATGGCGATCACCAACAACCCAGCGGCCTGAATTAAGTGCAGGCTTAATCACATTATCCACTAGCTGAATACGCGCAGCATAAAGCAGTAGCAATTCAGCCATATCAGTTAACGGCTCATCAGGGTGACCTTCTTTTACCAAGGTACGCATTTGTTCAGCAAGCGGTGTTCCGCCTGGCTCACGCGTAGATTGTGGGTCATGGATCCCTTGTGCAGCTAACGTCGCCACCACCTGCTTAATGGCAGTGCTTTTCCCTGCGCCTTCAAGGCCTTCAATTACAATAAATTTACCGTTCATTACTTTCTTAATGTTTTTAAGTAGGCGCGTACTGCGCGATTGTGTTCACGGAGTGACTTCGAAAACTTGTGACCGCCATTACCATCCGCAACAAAATAATAATAGTTACTGCTTTCTGGCTTCATTGCGGCTAATACCGATGCTTCACTTGGCATCGCAATCGGCGTAGGTGGTAAACCAAAGATGGTATACGTGTTGTATGGGGTTGGCGTACGTAAATCTTTTTTACGAATATTGCCTTTGTAGTTCTCACCCATACCATAGATAACCGTAGGATCTGTTTGTAAGCGCATGCCTTTATTTAAACGATTCATGAAAACCGACGACACTAATGTACGTTCATTATCAACAGCGGTTTCTTTCTCGATAATCGAGGCCATGATCAACGCTTCATAGGGCGTCTTAAGCGGAATAGCTTGATCACGTTTTTGCCACGCGGAACCTAATAAACTGTCCATCGCGTTAAACGAACGGCGCAATACTTCTAGATCACTGGTACCTGCCGTGTAATGGTAGGTTTCAGGTAACAAGTACCCTTCTAGCTTATCTGTGGTCGCGCCAATTTTGTCTGCAATATCCGCTTCACTCATGCCTTCAGTCGCATGTTTGATATGCGGAGCTTGGCTTAGTTGTGCTAACCAATCTGAAAAACGGTCACCTTCCACTAAGGTGATCGCAAACTGATGTTCCTTACCACTGGTTAGCAAGGCTAATACACCATGTAGTGTCAGGTCTGTTGGAATTTGGTAAGTACCCACTTTAACTTGTGCTAATGATGGATCAAGCTTTACTACCCAGCGGGTCCAGCGCGTTTGCTTGATAATTTTCGCACGATCCAGCTGATTCAATACGCCTCTAAAGCTTGAACCTGGTGTAACCGTAAATAATTTCGATTCAGTGTTAATCACAGGTTGCGACAAAGATGCCACGACCTGTTGATACGACCAGCCAATAGCACCTGCGCCAGCTACCGCTAACACCACGATAACTAACAATAACTTCTTCAGCACGAATACAACCTCTTATTCAACTCATTAAACGCCATGCGCTCAGTAAAGGAATGTTCATTAATTTGATTAATAGGCACCAACGCCATTAGGGCATTAGTAATAAAGACTTCATCTGCGCAAAGCAATGCATCAAGTGGTGATTTTACAATCTCCAGACAATATGGCGTCGATTTAATCAATGTCATTACATGTGATCGCATCACACCACATACCCCTGCCATTGATAAATCTGGCGTAAAGATAGTATTTCCTTTTCGCCAAAAGATATTGGATGCAGACGTCTCCACGACTTGTCCCAACACATCACAAACGACAGCATCTGCCCAGTTGCAAGATTCAATTTCTTGCTTCAATAACACCTGCTCTAATCGGTTAAGGTGTTTAAATCCAGCCAACATAGGTGAAAGGCCTAATGCTTGCTGACAGACACCTAACTCAATACCGACTTGTTGCCAGCCATGATAGTGGTTTGGGAATGGAGAATGTGAAATCACGACACTCGGCGACTCGCATCCTGTAGGACTATAACCTCGCCCCCCACTACCTCGGCTGATTAAAAGCTTTACCACCCCTTTACTGGCAAAATTAGCAGCAATACGTTCAACTTGTTGCTGAACTGTCAGCCAATCAGGCATGGGAATGGATAACGCGGCTAATGTTTTTTCAAAACGAGCTTGATGTAAAGGCCAAAGACGAGGCTTTCCCTGTTCAACCAAAATAGTGGAAAAGCAACCATCACCATACTGCATCGCACGATCGCTCACCGCTATATACTCAGCTTCAGCTCCATTAATGCACGTCATATCCACTCACTTATAACGATTATACCCACCCTAATAATGGTTGGGGTATAGGCAAAAAAAAACGGCCCGGTAAGAATACCAGGCCGCTTTATGATAACAGGTTACAATTAAATTTTCTTGAACAGCAACGAGCCGTTTGTGCCGCCAAAACCAAATGAGTTACATAGAGAGTACTCAAGGTTTACTTGACGTGCTTCACCCGCGACGTAGTCTAAATCACAGCCTTCGTCTGGGTTTTCAAGGTTAATTGTTGGTGGAACTGCTTGATCAACTAGCGCCATCACTGAAATGATAGACTCAACAGAACCCGCAGCACCAAGAAGGTGGCCAGTCATTGATTTAGTTGATGAAACCAGTACATCGTTCACTGCCGCGCCCATAGCACGCTTGATACCAAGCGTTTCTGCTACATCGCCCGCAGGTGTTGAAGTACCATGTGCATTAATATAACCAATTTTATCCGCATTAATACCCGCATCACGGATACACGCTTCCATTGCTAATGCACCGCCAGAACCGTCAGGGCTTGGTGAAGTCATGTGATAAGCATCACCACTCATACCAAAACCAACAAGTTCAGCGTAAATTTTTGCGCCACGCGCTTTTGCATGTTCGTACTCTTCCAGCACCATCATGCCCGCACCATCACCAAGAACAAAACCATCACGGTCTTTGTCCCATGGGCGAGAAGCCGCTTGTGGGTCGTCGTTACGTGTAGATAGTGCTTTAGCAGCCGCAAAGCCGCCCATGCCTAGCTCAGTTGATGCTTTTTCTGCACCACCCGCTAGCATTGCATCTGCATCACCGTAAGCGATCATACGTGCAGCATGGCCAATGTTATGAAGGCCAGTTGTACACGCAGTAGAAATTGCAATATTTGGACCACGAAGACCATGCATGATAGACATGTGGCCAGCGATCATATTAACAATTGTAGATGGAACAAAGAACGGGCTAATTTTGCGCGGCCCTTTTTCCATGTATGCACGATGGTTTGATTCAATAAGACCAAGACCACCAATACCTGAACCAATAGCAACACCAATACGTGGTGCATTTTCTTCAGTAACTTCAAAACCAGAGTCTTTCAGAGCCTGAACGCCAGCCGCAATGCCGTATTGGATAAATAAATCCATTTTACGAGCATCTTTCTTAGTCATGTATTCTTCACAATTGAAGTCTTTCACCATACCCGCAAAACGAGTAGCGAAAGCACTTGCATCGAAATGCTCAATATTGCTAATACCACTAGTACCAGCCAACAGTGCTTTCCATGAAGAATCAACTGTATTGCCTACAGGCGACAGCATTCCCATGCCAGTAACAACAACGCGACGCTTTGACACGATCTATCTCTCCGGGAATTGAGGGTTTAAACAGGGATACATAAAGAAATAAGGCGGTCATGGTGACCGCCTTGAGGTGTTCTTAATTACTCAGAAGCGCCAACAACGTAGTCGATTGCTGCTTGAACTGTTGTAATTTTTTCAGCTTCTTCGTCAGGAATTTCAGTATCGAATTCTTCTTCAAGAGCCATTACTAGTTCAACTGTATCTAGAGAATCAGCACCTAGATCGTCAACAAAAGAAGCTTCGTTCTTAACTTCAGCTTCGTCTACACCCAGTTGCTCGATGATGATTTTTCTTACGCGTTCTTCGATGTTGCTCATTAATCTATTTCCTTAAAACAAGAATTCGCTAATGCGATTTGCTGTAGTTTATTCATTACTACAAAAGTTGCAACTATCACAGTGCTGGTCAAACCACGATTTTGCATGAAAATACACTGACTTTGACTTGCATCATCAAGTTTTACAACTTTATTGGTTAAATCATGTACATGCCGCCATTTACGTGCAACGTTTCACCTGTTACATAACCAGCATCTTCAGAGGCTAGAAAAGCAACAGCTGCCGCGATTTCACGTGGGTCACCCAAGCGACCTGCAGGTACGTTTGCTAGTGTAGCAGCACGTTGGTCATCATTCAGGGCTTTTGTCATATCGGTTTCGATAAAACCAGGTGCTACAGCATTTACTGTAATACCACGAGAAGCCACTTCACGCGCCATTGACTTAGTAAAGCCAATCAAACCTGCTTTTGCTGCCGCATAGTTGGTTTGACCCGCATTACCCATAGTACCAACGACTGAGCCAATACTAATAATACGGCCATGACGCTTTTTCATCATTGCACGTAGTACTGCTTTAGACAGACGGAATACCGATGTTAGGTTGGTATCCATAATATCTTGCCACTCGTCATCTTTCATACGCATAAGCAAGTTATCACGGGTGATACCCGCATTGTTAACAAGAATGTCAACATCGCCAAATTCTTCTTTGATCTGCGTTAGCGCCGTTGCAATCGACTCAGGCGATGTAACGTTTAGTGCCAGACCTTTACCGTTTTCACCCAAATAAGCGCTGATTGCTTCTGCGCCACTTTCAGATGTTGCTGTACCGATTACTTTTGCGCCACGCTCGACTAAAATTTCAGCGATCGCACGACCGATACCACGGCTTGCACCTGTAACCAGTGCAACTTTACCTTCCAGGCTCATTGTTATTCCTCTTTAACTAATACTACTTAGTGGGTAATGCAATAACTATTCAGTTATTTTGCTGCTTCTACAGAAGCAGAATCATTTACCGCAGAACCACCAAGTGCGCGATTAATACGTTTTGTCAGACCAGTAAGTACTTTACCTGGGCCCATTTCAAGCAACTGTTCGATACCTTCTGATGCCATACGCTCAACAGACTCTGTCCAACGAACTGGACCATAAAGCTGTTTTACTAACGCTAGCTTAATCGCAGCAGGATCGGTTTCAGTTGCCACATCTGCATTGTTAATCACAGGGATTGCAGGTGCGTTAAATTCAATACTTTCAAGTGCTACAGCTAGTTTGTCAGCTGCAGGCTTCATAAGTTCACAATGTGATGGGACTGATACTGGAAGTGGTAATGCACGTTTAGCACCCGCTTCTTTACACAATACGTTTGCACGCTCAACGGCTTCTTTATTACCCGCAATAACCACTTGGCCTGGCGAGTTAAAGTTCACAGGCGACACAACTTGGCCTTGTGCTGCTTCTTCACAAGCTTTTGCAATCGCGTCGTTATCTAGACCAATGATTGCAGACATTGCACCAACACCTGCTGGAACCGCTTCTTGCATTAATTGGCCACGTAGTTCAACCAATTTAATCGCATCTTTAAAGTCAATAACGCCAGCACATACAAGCGCAGAGTATTCACCAAGACTATGGCCAGCAACAACTGTAGGTTGCTCGCCGCCTTCTTGTTGCCATACACGCCAAATTGCAACAGACGCTGCTAGCAATGCAGGTTGCGTACGGTGCGTTTGATTTAAATCTTCTGCTGGGCCGTTTTGTACTAATGCCCACAAGTCGTAGCCTAGTACTTCAGATGCTTCAGCAAATGTGTCAGTAACAACAGAAAATTTTTCAGCTAGTTCAGCCAACATGCCAACTGCTTGAGATCCCTGACCAGGGAATACAATCGCGAACTTAGACATTCGAGAATCCTTATTCTTATTTTACTGAATAATATTCAGTTCTTTTTGTAAGAGTTACCGCTGCAGACGCATCAGCAGCCATAAAATTAAAACTTAACGAGCGCAGAGCCCCAAGTAAAACCGCCACCAAACGCTTCTAACAGCATCGTCTGGCCACGTTGAATACGGCCATCTCGTACCGCTTCATCCAGCGCTGTTGGCACTGTCGCTGCAGAGGTATTACCGTGACGGTCAAGGGTAACAACCACCTGTTCCATCGACATGGATAATTTTTTCGCTGTCGCTGAAATAATGCGTAAATTCGCTTGGTGTGGAACAAGCCAGTCTAGCTCAGACTTGTCCATGTTGTTCGCCGCTAACGTATCTTTAACTAGGTTTGATAACTGTGTTACCGCAACCTTAAAGACTTCATTACCCGCCATGTACAACCATTTATCATCAGTAAATGCTTCACCATGTTCAGGTGTCGCTAGGCTTAGTAAACCACCAAAATGACCGTCTGCATGTAAATGGGTAGAAAGAATACCAGGTTCTTCGCTTGCACCTACAACCACAGCACCAGCAGCATCACCAAATAAGATGATCGTACCGCGATCGTTAGGATCACACTTGTGCGATAACGCATCAGCACCGATCACTAAAACATTTTTCGCCATGCCCGTTTTAATATGCTGATCTGCAATACTTAACGCATAAACAAAACCAGAACACGCAGCTGCAATATCGAATGCAGGGCAACCTTTAATATCGAGCATGCCTTGCACTTGGCAAGCCGCTGATGGGAATGCGTGACTTGCACTGGTCGTCGCCACAATGATCAGGTCGATATCTTCTTTATCAATGCCCGCCATTTCAATAGCGTTTAAAGATGCTTGATAGCCCATTACCGCAACGGTTTCATCTTCAGCGGCAATACGACGCTCGCGAATACCAGTACGCGCAACGATCCACTCGTCGGTTGTGTCGACCATTTTTTCTAAATCGGCGTTAGTACGCACTTGTGCTGGTAGGTAGCTACCAGTACCTAATATTTTACTGTTCATGAAAATCAATACGGCCTCTCGAGTAAGACTTCTTCCAAACGACGACTGATTTTTTTCGGTATTTGTCGTTTGGCCTCGTGTACAGCTTCACCAATGGCATATGTAAAAGCTGCTATATCGGCACTTCCGTGGCTCTTAACCACAATACCGCGCAATCCTAGCAGACTTGCACCATTATACTGGTCGGGGTTCAACTGCTTAAGGTTTTGGAATAGGTCACTAAACAACCATTTGGCCAATAAACCTTTTATTGGATTACTCGTCACGGCTTTTTTGAAGCTCGAGATAAATAAATCAGCAACACCTTCACTTGTTTTCAAGCAAACATTGCCGACAAATCCATCACAAACCACAACATCCGCTTTATCAGAGTAAAGCTGATCACCTTCTAAGTAGCCAATAAAATGAATATCTGGTGATTGATGTAACATCTCTGCACAACGCTTCACTAAATCGTTGCCTTTAATTTCTTCCTCGCCAATATTGAGCAGCGCAACACGTGGCTTTTCAATATCGCACTGTTCCGCCATTACAGAGCCCATCACAGCAAACTGGAATAATGTATCAGCATCGCATGACACATTAGCCCCTAAATCAAGCAACCATGTTTTATTGTGATTTTTAGTTGGAATAGCAGAGACAAGCGCAGGCCGTTCAACACCAGGGAGCTGCTTTAAAATGTAGCGTGACAACGCCATTAACGCCCCTGTATTACCCGCACTGACACATGCGTCGGCTTGCTTCTCAGCGACAGCATCAATAGCCATACGCATAGAAGTACCTTTGCTATGACGCAAAGCTTGAGACGGGCGAGTGTTGTTTTCTATGATGTGTTCGCAATGAACAATAGAGATTCGAGGGTGTGAAACGTGATTATGAAGAGATAGTTGAGATGTGATCGCACTTTGATCACCATAGAATATAATTTTTAGCTCTGGGTATTGTAACAATGCCTGCACAGCGGCAGGCACTATTACATGAGGACCGAAATCCCCACCCATTGCATCAAGTGCAACGGTTAGACCACTCAAGGTTCAACCTTATTTGTTGATAACCTTGCGGCCACGGTAGAAACCGTCAGCTGTCACGTTGTGACGTAGGTGAGTTTCACCACTTGCAGAATCTACAGATACAGCTGAAGTTGTTAGTGCATCGTGTGAACGACGCATACCACGTGCTGCACGTGATTTTTTGCTCTTTTGTACGGCCATTAACCCTACTCCTGTTAAATTACTTACTTAGATTTTTCAATACTGCAAACGGATTCGGACGCTCATCAGCAACGGGGATCTCACCAAAAGTCATGTTTCCGCTAGCTTTACAGTCAGCTTCATCATGCATTGCGACTTGTGGTAATTCTAACATCAGCTCATCTTCGATGACTTCAATTAGGTTGATCTCGCCATTTTCGTCGACTTCCGCCGGCTCATAGGCTTCCGGGAACTCATCAACTGCCTCTGGTTTGAGGAGCGGACTAAAACAGAACTCAACACCGTATTTGTGTTGGAACTCTTCCTGGCATCGCTGACAGGTCAACGTCACTTCAACATCTGCACTTCCGCGCATGAAAGCAAGGTGACGTTGGTCAAAGTCAAATGATAAGGTGACGTTTGCATCACTTGTTACGCTCTGGACAGATTTCGCCAAACGCTTTAAAAGATCAGCTTTGATGATGCCATCATAGTCGAGTCTTTTTTGAGCGCTGCGAACGATATCCATCGTTAACGGTAATTTTACCTTTTGCATAGGGCGCGAATATTAGCCTTCTAATTTGTTTGAGTCAAAGGAAATGTGTGTGAATTACTAGCTTTTAACCAATTCACTCAGTGTTACTTAGTGAACCGTTATAAAACATGTCTATTTCCTGTTTATATCTTACTTTCAGCAACACTATGAGTCACTTGTAAGTGCACTTCAACACGGTGAAATAACCATCACTTCATGCTGTTTTATTCATCAACTGCTGCGAACACAGGGTAATAATATTAGAATACAGGCAATAAACCTATAACGAGATATCACCATGTCACAGCCTCTGCTTTTAGCTTCAACGTCGCCATTTCGTAAAGCCTTGCTCGAAAAGTTTGGTTACCCCTTCGAAACAGCAAGTCCAAATACTGATGAACAAGCACTGGACAACGAATCTGCGGAACAACTTGTTGTTAGACTCGCAGAGCAAAAAGCCCAAGCATGTGCCGTTAGCCATCCTGAGCACCTTATTATAGGCTCAGATCAGGTCTGTGTAATCAATGGTGAAATTATAGGTAAACCTCATACTATTGAAAATGCCTGTCGCCAATTGGCTAACGCAAGTGGCCAAGTTGTCACCTTTTATACAGGGCTTTGCCTTTTCAATGCGCAAACTGGCTTATCCGATGTTATTTGCGAGCCCTTTCATGTTCATTTTCGCGATCTAACTACGCAAGAAATTCAGCGTTACGTTGAGCGAGAGCAGCCATTATATTGTGCAGGCAGCTTTATGTGTGAAGGCTTAGGCATTGTGCTATTTGACCGCCTAGAAGGACGAGACCCTAACACACTAGTTGGATTGCCACTGATTGCGTTACGTGAAATGCTTGAAAAACAAGGCATACAGATCCTGTAACAGAGTACATCCAGCAAATATCAGCTAAACAAATCACCAAAAATAAAAGAGAGGTGACCTAAGTCACCTCTCTTTGTCCACCCTGAACATGATTATCGCCGCCTAAATATTAGCGCTGACGATAATGCGCTAGCTTTAGCCTTTCACACGCAGTTTCTCAACGGCACGCTGTAATTTGGCTTCCATTGGTGCACTAATATCCATCGCCTCATCCGTACCCGGATGGGTGAATTTGATATTGGCAGCATGTAAGAACAAACGGTCTAGCCCAGCTTTTTTGGTAAACGCATCAAATCGTGGATCGCCATAGCGGTCATCCCACGCAATGGAGTGACCAGCATACTGACAGTGCACACGTATTTGGTGTGTACGACCAGTAACAGGGCTCGCTTGGATAAGCGTCGACTTATCTAATCGCTCTAATACTTTAAAACGTGTATCCGACGCTTTCCCGTTAGGGTTCACACGAACAATACTGTTCACTTCATTTTTAAGTAGTGGCGCAGTCACTTTCTTACAACTTGCTTTCCACTCCCCCATTACCAAAGCAAAGTAATACTTCTGTACTGTCTTCTCACGGAACTGTTCTTGCAAGCGACGTAACGCAGAACGTTTTTTCGCTATCAGCAAGATACCCGATGTATCGCGGTCGATACGGTGAACTAATTCAAGGAAGCGCGCATCAGGACGTAATGCTCGCAATGCTTCAATTGCACCAAATTTCAAACCACTACCACCATGGACAGCCGTACCCGATGGTTTGTTTAGAATCAGCATATGATCATCTTCATAGATAATGCATGACTCTAACTCTGCCACTTTGTCGAGCTTAGTACTTAACGGCGCTTGTGCTTCTTTTTCCGGCACCTTAACTGGCGGAACACGTACAAGATCGCCATCTTGCAATTTATATTCAGGTTTTATACGTTTTTTGTTTACTCGCACCTCACCTTTGCGCAAAATGCGGTAAATCATACTTTTTGGAACGTTTTTAAGCCGAGCACGGAGAAAGTTATCGATCCGTTGGCCTGCAAAATCATCAGTAATCTCGATGAAATGCACTTTTGGTTTATCTTCATTCATGGGGCATGATTGTATACCCAAATGACTATTTGATGCTATGTTCATGAGTACTTTGGGTACAACTCGCATGTAATACCAAGACCATTAATTAACTAAGCAGAATATTGCGCAGGAAAAAACACTTAAAACTAGGCATAGATTACGGTTAGCTAGTTGTTCTACCTACAAAATCTATAACGCAGTTATCAGTGAGTTTAACCAGCAAGGATGATTTGATAGTAATGGGATTGGTATAAAGCAGATTGCCGCAAAAAATGCTGCCTGCTATCATTGCGTACTAAGTAGGGCAAAACGCCTACTTATTTGACAAGGTGATGATTATCTCACCTAAACGACTAATATTTATGCAGCTTTAAATTCGTACGCAGCAGATGGCGTAAGACGTTAAGCGTTTTTAGAGCATTATTAGCGTGTTTGATTAAAGAATTTTTATTGATGCGTAGATACAACCGCGTCGATGTGGTGATGCCGGCTGTTTATTTTCTGATTTAACCATCTGAAACAGCTGGCTAATAAGTGTAGCCAAAAAGCACTCCTGAAATCCCAGCCGTGAGGCTGCACTCATATACAGTCTTGGAGTCTGGCACCGTCGATAAAGAATCTCTGATCTACTCGCTATAACAACGACAATAAACGAGTATATAAAAATGAAAAGAATGTTGATTAACGCAACTCAGAAGGAAGAGTTGCGCGTCGCATTAGTTGATGGGCAGAAGCTGTTCGATCTTGATATCGAAAGCCCTGGCCACGAATCTAAAAAATCAAATATCTACAAAGGTCGCATCACGCGCATCGAACCAAGCCTGGAAGCAGCGTTCGTTGATTATGGTGCTGAGCGCCATGGTTTCCTCCCTCTTAAAGAAATCGCGCGCGATTACTTCCCAGCTAACTACACTTACCAAGGTCGTCCAAACATCAAGGAAGTGTTAAATGAAGGCCAAGAAGTTATCGTTCAAGTCGATAAAGAAGAGCGAGGCAACAAAGGTGCTGCGCTAACTACTTTTATCTCTCTTGCTGGTAGCTACCTTGTACTGATGCCTAATAACCCTCGTGCTGGCGGTATCTCTCGTCGTATCGAAGGTGAAGAGCGTACCCAACTTAAAGCTGCACTAAGCACATTAGAACTACCACAAGGTATGGGTCTGATTGTTCGTACAGCTGGCGTTGGCAAATCAGCAGAAGAGCTTGAGTGGGATTTAAATGTTCTACTTAATCACTGGAGCGCAGTAAAAGAAGCCGCTGATGCAGCTGAAGCGCCTTTCCTGATTCACCAAGAAAGTAACGTTATTGCTCGCGCAATTCGTGACTACCTGCGTCGTGATATCGGTGAAATCCTGATTGATAGCCCGAAAATCTTCGACCGTGCACGCGATCATATCAAGCTGGTTCGCCCAGACTTCTTATCTCGTGTTAAGCGCTACGAAGGTGAAGTGCCACTATTTAGCCACTACCAAATTGAAAGCCAAATCGAATCTGCGTTCCAGCGTGAAGTTCGTTTGCCTTCTGGTGGCTCAATTGTTATCGACCCAACTGAAGCGCTTACTTCGATTGATATCAACTCTGCTCGCGCAACAAAGGGCGGCGATATTGAAGAAACAGCACTACAGACTAACCTTGAAGCAGCAGATGAAATTGCACGTCAACTTCGTCTACGTGACCTTGGTGGCCTAGTTGTTATCGACTTTATCGATATGACGCCAGTTCGTCACCAGCGTGAAGTTGAAAACCGTCTACGTGAAGCCGTTCGTATTGACCGTGCTCGCGTACAGATTGGTCGTATTTCTCGTTTCGGTCTACTAGAAATGTCACGTCAACGCTTAAGCCCTTCTTTGGCTGAAGCAAGTCACCATGTATGTCCGCGTTGTACGGGTACTGGTGTTGTTCGTGATAACGAATCACTGGCTCTATCTATTCTTCGTTTAATTGAAGAAGAAGCATTAAAAGATAATAGCGCGCAAGTACTTGCGATTGTGCCTGTTGCCGTTGCTTCTTATCTACTGAACGAAAAGCGTCGCTCTGTTCAGCACATCGAGAAATTCCATAATGTTCGTGTCATCATCGTGCCGAACGCAGATATGGAAACTCCACACTTCGAAGTACTACGTGTTCGTGGTGGTGAAGAAAGTGATGCACTTTCATACTTAATTCCAAAGAACTTGGAAGCATTGAAAGAAGCGGAAGCCGCAGAACTACAACAACCTGAGCGTATCATTAAGAAACGTGAAGAGCCTGTACTTCAAGGTTTTGCAGCACCAAAACAGCCTGCTCCTACAGCTAAACCAGCCGCTGCCAAACCAGCTGCCGCGCCAGCACCAGTAGAAGAAAAACCAGGCCTGTTTAGCCGTTTGTTCTCTGCAATTGCTAACTTCTTCTCTGGTTCTGCTGAGCAAGAAACTGAAAAGAAAGAACAAGAGCAAAAAGATAACCGTCAGCGTCGTGACAACCGCAATAACCGTAACAACCGCAATAACCGTCGCGATAAAGACAACCGTCGCCGTAACAATCGCCAACAAGATGGTGAGCGTAACGACAACGAAAATGACAACCGCGAAAATCGTGAAAACCGCAATCCGCGCAACAACCGTGGTGAGAAAAACCAAGGTGAACAGCGCCAGCGCCGTAACGATAAGCAAAAGCAAGAACGTCAAGATCGCAATGCCCAAGGTGACAAGCCGAACAAACAACGTTCGCCTCGTAACGAAGAAGTAAAAGATCAAAAACGTCCAGCTCGTAAAGATGAGACTCAAGCGCCAAAACAACGTCAGAAACAAGAGCCACAACCAGCTGTTGTTGAAAACGTTCAAGCTGAAGACCAACAACGCGAGCAAGCGAAGACAGCGAAGATCAAACAACGCCGTCAACGCCGCCAACTTCGTAAGAAAGTACGTGTTGTTGATGAAGCAGAAAATGCAATTGTACAAGATACAGCGATCGTTGAAGCTCCAGTATCAGAAACTGTTGAACAGCCAGTAGTAGCCTCTCCTCTTCAAGAGATGGGTACATCAATGGCGAAAGAAGCACAATCTGAGACTGCTCCGCTAAACGCTGTTGAAGAACAAGCGCAAAATGTTGATCAAGACCAAGATGCAGAACAAAACGAACGTGAAGGTGGCCAACGCCGTAACCGTCGTTCTCCTCGTCATCTACGTGCAAGCGGCCAACGCCGTCGTCGTCTACGTGATACGCGTGTTGAACAACCATCTGATGAAGATGTTGCTTCAGAAGCTATCAGCCATGCTGTTGTTGAAGACACGGATACGCTAAACGATCTAGAAAATGTTGTTTCAGTTGTTGAGAAGCCTCAAGCAATTCGTCCTCGCACTGGTGTTGCATCTCCAGAAATGGCGATGGGCAAAGTATGGGCTCGCGCACCGAAACCAGCAGTTACAGCGGTTGAAGTCGCACCTGTAGCGACGCCAGCAGTAGAAGCACCTGTTGAAGCAGTTGAAGAAGCAGTAGCACTATCTGGTGTTGCTATGCCTGAACTGGCAATGGGTAAAGCTTTCCCTCTTCGTGATGAAACCGTTACTGAAGATATTGCAGCTGCTACAGAAACTGTTGTTGCTCAAGAAGCGCCAGTAGCAGAGATTGCTGAAACACCAAGTGCACCAGTTCAAGTTGCTCAAGAGCCTGTTATTGCAGAACCTAAAGCAGAAGTTGCTACTGTAGCAGCACCGACTGAGAAAGTGCTGGTAACAGTAACATCACCGCGAGGCAAACATGCTGTTGCGATGATGGCAAAAGCACCTGCACCAGTTGAGACTGCAGAAGCGGTTGTTGTAGCAAGTGCACCATTACGTGAGGAGCGCCTACAAGCGCGCCAAGCAGGTAGCCAAACAGCAACTAGCAAAGCAACTGCACCAATGGCAAGCACTATGCTTAGCTAATACGTGCATCAAGCTATAAACAAAGGCCATGCTTCTGCATGGCCTTTTTGTTTACGTTTCATCCAAATGATATAAAGCGTGATTTATCACTACACAACACTTTAATTCATCTGAATTATATTAAAAGCAGTAATAAGTCAGCATATAAGTTGAACTAAATGAGGCTTTTCTGTAGGATTCGCGACTTTATACCCTCTTCTATAAAATAAAGCAGCCCTTATTAAACATGTTTGAATTCCCTCAATTTTCACGTCAGTCTGTAAAGAATGACGTTCTATCAGGCTTAACTGTAGCGCTGGCTTTAGTGCCTGAAGCCGTTGCTTTTGCCTTTGTCGCTGACGTTGATCCTATGGTTGGTCTATACGCAGCCTTTATCGTTGGTTTAGTTACTGCCGTATTTGGTGGTCGTCCAGGTATGATTTCTGGTGCGACAGGTGCAATGGCAGTGGTAATGGTCAGCCTGGTTGCTGAACACGGTATCGAGTACCTTTTTGCCGCAGTCATGCTCGCGGGTATACTGCAAATTCTCGCGGGTGTATTTAAACTCGGGAAATTTATCCGAATGGTACCGCACCCAGTGATGATCGGCTTTGTTAATGGCTTAGCGATTGTTATTTTCCTTGCACAACTTGGCCAATTTAAAGTGCCAGATGCAGCGGGAACACTTCAGTGGATGCAAGGTGCTGAGCTTTACACCATGCTGGGCCTAGTAGGTTTAACGATGTTCATCATCCATTTCCTACCTAAAATCACAAAAGCTGTGCCTTCGTCACTTGTTGCGATCATCACAGTGACAGCATTGGTTCATGGCCTTGGCTTAGACTCTCGTACTGTTATCGATTTTGTACGCTCGATGAGTGGTAATGTAGATGCAACACTTGCAGGTAACTTACCTACATTTGCACTACCGCAAGTCGGCTTCAATTTAGAAACGCTGCAAATCATTCTACCGTACTCATTGGTACTTGCTGCTGTTGGTCTAATCGAATCACTACTGACGCTAACCGTTATTGATGAAATGACAGGTACACGTGGTCAAAGTAACCGTGAGTGTGTCAGCCAAGGCATGGCTAACGTAACTTGTTCAGTATTTGGCGCTATGGGTGGTTGTGCGATGATTGGTCAGTCAATGATCAACATTAACTCTGGTGGCCGTGGTCGTCTATCTGGCATTACGGGTGCTGTTGGTCTATTACTCTTCATTCTATTCGGCTCCGCGCTGATCGAAATCATTCCACTAGCTGCGCTTGTGGGTGTGATGTTCATGGTTGTGATCGGTACGTTTGAATGGGCAAGCCTTAAGATGCTACGTAAAGTACCTAAGCATGATTTCTTTGCAATCATCTTGGTTACTTGCGTCACTGTTGCTGCTGACCTTGCATTAGCTGTTATTGTCGGTGTTATCTACTCTGCACTTGTCTTTGCTTGGGAACATGCAAAACACATTTACGCAGCAACACACACAGATGAAAGCGGCACTAAAGTGTATGAAGTGAATGGACCACTGTTCTTCGGTTCAGCCTCGCATTTCCTTGAGCTATTCGATGCTAAAAACGACCCGAAAGATGTGATTATTGATTTTGCAAAATCACGAGTATCGGATCACTCTGCAATTGAAGCCATTGATACGATTGCTGAGCGCTATGCACGCCAAGGCAAGACGCTTCATATTCGCCACCTTAGCCAAGAATGTCGCTCGCTACTAAAAAAAGCGGGCAACTTGGTAGAAGTGAACCTAATGGAAGATCCAACTTACAAAGTAGCAACAGATACCCTGGGTGGTTAATCTGGCTTGCTAGACAAGAGCGTTAACCTGTTTAACCATTTTGTTGTGTAATCAGCTACAACGTAAGTTACAAAAACGCCCGCTATTGCGGGCGTTTTTATATCTAAAAAACAAGCTAATTAGGCTCAATACACCTAATCATTACAGAGTCGTTTGAATAGAATCTAGTATGCAATCAGCGGCATCTTCCACTACATCTAACACATACTCAAAGCCTCGTGCTCCGCCATAATAAGGGTCTGGTATCTCATCCAACTCCCCTTCTCCATAGCTCAAAAACAATGCAATTTTATGATGCAGTGCTGGTGGACAAATCGACAGTACATCTTCTAAATTATTTCTATCTGCAACTAACACTTTATCAAACACTTCAAAGTCAGAAGCTTTAACCGAGCGTGCCGTGATCCCAGAAAAGTCGTAACCACGCCCTTCCCCAGCCGCAACCGAACGTGGATCTGGCATGCTACCAGTGTGATAGCTGATGGTACCTGCTGAGTCGACAAAAACATTAAGACCGCGTTCTCGCACTTTTTTCTTTAAGACCGCTTCAGCAGTAGGAGAACGACAAATATTCCCCATACAGATAACTAAAATCTTGTATGAACTATTAGACATAAAACACTCCAATGTTAATATTGCCTCCCAACAAATATGTGCATACAGTTTTGCTGTAACTACACACTTATATCACTATATAACGAGAAATCTAACGTGTTAAAGAAAATTGCAGTACTTTACGGTGGCAGCTCAAGTGAACGCGCGGTGTCATTAATGTCTGGAGAAGCTGTATCCGCAGCACTACAGCGTAAAGGTTATGATGTAGTACCTGTCGACATTGATGAAAATTTCGACTTAACCAGCCTTAAAGCCCATAACATTGATAAAGCCTTTCTCGCTCTGCATGGTGGTATAGGTGAAGATGGTACGTTGCAAGCGGCGCTTAAAATGCTGAAAATTCCCTATACCGGCAGCCACCATCGTGCATCTGCTATTGGGATAGATAAAGGACTAACCAAAAAAGTATGGCAAGCAGCTGGCATACCGACTCCCCAATTTATCGAGCTACAAAAAGCCTATTTTACAGACTCACAATTAGATGAACGTGCAGATAGCTTCACCTTTCCTGTGGTCGTAAAACCAACCACTCAAGGTTGTAGCATTGGTATTAACCAAGCTAACGATTTAGATGAGTTGAAATTCTTCGTAGATGAAGCTTTCAAGTATGAAGATACCGTTATTATTGAAGACTACGTTCATGGCCGTGAATTTACCGTCAGTTTACTTAACGGTGTCGCACTACCAGCCGTTGAAATCGATCACTCGCATTCTTTCTTCGATCATGACGCTAAATTCAGTGCTGCAGATACACAATATTACTGCCCAGCAAATTTAACCGAAGAGCAAGAGAAAACCATTCGTTCACTGGCTGCTCGCGCATTCGAAAGTGTCGGAGCTTCAGGCTGGGGACGCGTTGATATCATGGCCGACCCAGATGGTTTTTTCTATGCCATTGAAGTCAATACAATCCCTGGCATGACTAAGCGTAGTGTGTTTCCACTAGCCAGCCAACAGGTCGGGCTTAACTACGATGACACTGTCGACGCGATCTTAAATAGTCACTAATCATATAGTGACATAATTATTGATAACCCATTGGGAGTGTCACTTATTCATTACCACTCCCAATGCATGAATGTTCCGTTCGTTGCTTTTGTTTGAAACTGATAAAAAACTCCCGTTTTACATTGCCTTAAATCTATGGCTGCCGCAAAATCCTTAGACGCGTATTAACAAGGAATTTGCCAGCATGTTTACCATTACCCTTCCATCATCAGCAAACCAAGATGCCATCCAGCACAAAATCAACACCAAAACAAAACCATTAGGATCGCTCGGCCAACTTGAAAATATTGCAGAGCAAATCGCGTTAATTCAACAGAATGAAAAACTGTCTATTGAACAGCCTTACATGTTGGTTTTCGCCGCAGATCACGGTATTGCAGCCCACGGTATTAGCATTGCGCCACAAGCTGTCACCCAGCAAATGGTAGCCAACTTCCTTCATGGTGGTGCCGCTATTAACTGCTTTTGTCGTAGTAACGATATGGCGATGATGGTGATCGATGCGGGAATATTAGTCGAACCTGACGACCACCCAATGCTCCTAAAACAACGTATTGCCGCAGGTACTCTCGACTTTAGCCAGCAAAACGCCATGAGTCGTGAGCAAGCTATTACTGCAATTGAATATGGTGCAAATGCGGTAAATAATGTTTACCAACAGGGTACAAACTTGGTCGCTTTTGGTGAAATGGGGATCGGAAATACCAGCAGCGCAACAGCCATTATGGCGAGTATTCTTAACTTACCCATCGATGAATGTATTGGTCGAGGAACCGGGATTGATGATCAGCAGCTTTCTTTAAAAGAACAACTGATCACCCAAGGCCTGAATCGTCATCAAGCGTCAATGGTAGACCCCATATCAATCTTAACGGCTGTCGGTGGCTTCGAGATCGCACAGATAGTCGGTGGGATGTTAAAAGCCGCAGAAAATAAAATGGTGGTACTAGTCGATGGTTTTATTGCTACAGCAGCAGCAATGCTAGCCGTCGAAATGTACCCAGCAGCCAAAGCCTATTTCATCTTTTGCCATTGTTCTCAAGAAGCGGGTCACCAACGCATGTTGAACCATCTTGATGCATCGCCACTTTTAAGCCTTGGTTTACGTTTAGGCGAAGGGACTGGCGCCGCTCTTTCATTACCACTCATTCGCTCTGCCTGTGCATTTTATAATGACATGGCAAGCTTTGAACAAGCGGGAGTAACAGTGTGAGCTCACCAATAGAAGCTTCCCCACAAACAATAAAAGTACACATTAAACTGCAGTGGGAAATCTTCTTGGTTGCGTTAGCCTTTTTTACTCGCATCCCAGTCCCCAAAGACACGCCTTACTCCAGCGAACGTCTCAATAAAGCCAACCGCTATTTTGGCTTAGTTGGCTGCATTGTCGGCTTAATCAGCGCCTTAGTGTATGTGTTAGCTATCCAGATCTTTCCAGCTAACATTGCAGTAGGGTTTGCGATGGTTATTAGCCTACTTGTGACGGGGGCTTTTCATGAAGATGGCCTTGCTGATGTTTTCGATGGCTTTGGTGGTGGCTGGACAGTAGAACAAAAGCTCGACATTATGAAAGATTCACGGTTAGGTACATACGGTGCAGCCGCGCTGATAATGATGCTCGTCTTTAAATGGCTAGTGCTGAGTTCGCTCGCTGACCTTGACGCTATCTATCCAGCTATCGCACTTTTTGCACTCCATGGGCTAAGCCGCATTAGTGCTGCCAGTTTGATCTTTTCATACCCGTATGTAAGAGCCGACCAAAATAGTAAAGTTAAACCGTTGGCAAATCAGCAAAGCCCTTGTGAACTGTGGGTTTTAATCTTTACTGGTTGCTTTATATTACTGTTATTCCCACTTAGCCTTGCCATCACGCTCTTCGCTGTTCTTACCCTAACCCGCTATATCTGCGGCCTTTGGTTTAAGCAACAACTTGGCGGGTATACAGGTGACTGTTTAGGGGCAACGCAACAATTAAGTGAACTCGCGGGCTATCTCGCGTTATTAGCGTTCTTCACTACATACTAAATAGCGACAACGAAAAGGAAGTAACATGGCCGATCAAAATCAAAAAGATGAACGCTACAAAGCACGCCAACAAAAAGTAAAAGAAAGTGTTGATGCTAAAATCGATGCCGCCCAAATTGAGAAGGGACTATTCCTCATCATCACAGGTAACGGTAAAGGAAAATCGACATCAGGATTTGGCACCGTCGCACGCGCAGTTGGTCACGGTTTACGATGCGGTGTCGGTCAATTTATTAAAGGCACATGGGATTGCGGAGAGCGTAATTTACTCGAACAGCATAATGTCACCTTTGCCGTTATGGCTACAGGCTTTACATGGGAAACACAAAATAAAGAAGCCGATAAACAGGCAGCGCAAACAACCTGGGCTGAATGTAAAAAGATGCTAGCAGATGAAAGCTACGATTTAGTGCTTTTAGATGAGATGACTTACATGGTCAATTATGGTTATGTTGAGTTAGAAGACGTTCTTACCGCCATTTCACAGCGTCCAGCAACTCAATCAGTAATCATTACAGGTCGTGCAGCACATCGTGATTTAATCGAGGTCGCTGATACGGTATCAGAAGTACGCAGTATCAAGCATGCATTCGAGAATGGTATCAAGGCACGTAAAGGTGTCGATTGGTAGCCGTTGTGTAATTTACGCCTGAAATTTTGATATATACTTCCTCGTATAAAGCCACCTCCTCGTGGCTTATTACTTACCCAACTCTATCCACGATAGTCGCTCAATTTTAAACACGGTATCTAGCGACAACATATCAAAGCAAACGCTTGCATGAACAATTAACAATCAACTAGTTAGCTATAAGACTATCAATTAGATCGGATTTCAAACAAACATCACATTACCAATTGATCTTGCTCTCATTTTTCTGACGACCAACAGAAAGAAACCCATTAATTCTATAGCCTGCATCACATCAAACCATAGATGTGAATACGATAATGTTTTTAAAAAGATCGCTTATTGCTGCTTCAATTACTCTCGCGGCACTGACTGGCTGTAATAGCAATAATACAGACCCTGAATACTCTGCCGCTCGCTTCGCGACTTACAATTTGTCTTTTGATCGAGCAACTTATGAGATCCTCGCGAGTGAGATGTCGATGAGTCGTACAGAACAAAGCAACTTAATCAACATGTTCAATCAGTCGCCAGAGAAATTAACGGAAGATCAAAAAACGACAGCTAAACGTATTATCCAAATTCGCAACGTTGCCGAAACTATTCAGCGTGTTCGTCCTAATGCATTTGTATTGGCTGAGTTCAATAACGATGGTACTGGCGAAGATATGACGGCCATTAATGGATTCCATGATAATTACTTAGCATACAGCCAAAACGATCAACGTCCGATTAGCTTTAAGTTCAAGAAAAACATTGCTACTAACACAGGTAAAGCCAGCGGGTTTGACTTAGACCGAGATGGCAAGAAAACTGACGTTAATAATGATGCGTGGGGCTTTGGTGGCTATCACGGTCAGTATGCGTTCGCTATTTTCTCTCAGTTTGAAATTGATGAAAAAAATGTTCGTACTTTCCAAAACTTCAAATGGAAAGATATGCCAGATGAGAAAAATATCACCATTGTTGACTGTAAACTGAGTAAGACAGGTTGCCCAACAGGCATGAAAGAAGGTGATGCTTGGTACACAGATGAAGCATGGCAACAAATGCCTTTGTCATCAAAAAACCATGTTGATGTGCCTTTAGTTATTCCTACACCCGCGGGTAATGAAGTCATACACTTCTTGGTATCTCACCCTGCTCCACCAATTTTTAACAACGTAGCGAACCATAACTATGAACATAATCGCGCTGAGTTAAAATTCTGGAATGATTACATTAACGCCAAAAGCTACTTCTACGATGATAATGGTAAAACTGGTGGCTTAGCTGTCGGTAGTAAATTTGTTATCGCTGGCGACATGAATGCGGACGCACTAAAAGGCGATGGTGATCGCCGCATGATTGATAATCTATTAAAAAGCCCTTCCGTAAACATCAAAGCCACTATCGGTGATAACAAACCAACAAGTAAAGGTGGACCAGAATGTTTTGATCTTGGTTACTGCAAAGCTGTTAACAGCGACACTCTTTACCCTGAAGCGATTACCAGTGTATCTGGTCTACGCTTAGACTACGTCATACCATCTGCAAACCTTGCAGTTAATGATTCAGGCGTATTCTTCCCATCGAGTAATGAAGATGGCTACCACTTGGTTTTTGATAAAGAACTTGGCGCCAGTAAAGGCGTTACATCAGATCACCGTATGGTGTGGATGGACTTAGATCTGACGAAATAAGTCGCGACTTTATTCTGTACACAAAAGCCTCATACTGTGAGGCTTTTTCATTTAAGGGATAAATATCCTCTCACTATTCTTGAATAGTGCGCATTTTTCTTTGCTTTTCGCTTAAGCTTCCTATAATAACGGCATGATATTACAAGGCGTTACTCTATCAGTATCAACGCCACCAGTGCCGGAGAAGCCATGCCTTCACATTTACCTAAAGCCTTTAGCTCTCGTTTTCTAAAAGTGTTTCATATTCTTGAAGCCATCTTATTAGTTGCAATAACCTTAGCCACTTTACTTGCGATGGTGAACGAGTTCATCCATGTTTTCAGCGAGCAAAACATTCAGCTAACCGACATCTTACTAATGTTCATTTACCTTGAAGTGCTGGCGATGGTTCAGCAATTTGTGGCCAACGGTAAGATCCCGGTACGCTACCCAATTTATATTGCCATAATGGCGATTGCCCGCTATATCACATTGGGGATGAAAGAATTAGATGGCATGTTTGTTGTTTGGCTATCCCTCGCTGCTTTTATCTTAGCCGCCGCGACATTGCTGATACGTATTGGCCATCACTACTGGCCTTACGAACAAGTGACTGACCCCTCTAAAATTCAACCCGAAGATTAATTTCTGATGTTTTAATATAAAAAAAGCGGATAACCCTCATCAGGTTATCCGCTTTTTTATCAATCAAGTTAAGCGATTAGCTTGGAACAACTACTTGTGCAATGGTGTAACCGATACAACACGCCGACACGACACCAATAAGACCCGGCACCATGAAACTGTGGTTAAAGTAGTACTTACCAATCTTCGTTGTACCCGTCACATCAAAGTTACATGTCGCAATATCTGATGGGTAGTTAGGAATGAAGAAATAACCGTAAGTTGCTGGCATCAAACCAATCAATAATGCAGGGTTTAAACCCATTGCCATACCAACAGGCAGCATCATACGTGCAGTTGCTGCTTGGCTGTTTACCACAACAGAAACAATGAATAGCGCTAGTGCGAATGTCCAAGGGTAGCCTTGTACCATTTCTGTAATACCAGACTTAAACGAAGGCATTGCATACTGGAAGTAAGTATCACTCATCCACGCAATACCGAAGATTGCGATAGCTGCGACCATCCCTGATTTAAACACCACACCTTCTGGTACTTTCTGTACGTTCGTACGTGTCACGAGCAAGATCAAGCCACCAAACGCCAGCATCATCATCTGAATAATCAAAGACATTGAAATTGGCTTAGCATCACCGATAGTGCGGATCTCTGGCACCATAGCGACAATAACAATCGACACTAGAGCAAGAACAAATAGCAGCACTGCGTGCTTAGCAGATGTCGGTAGTTTTTCATCCAGTGACGTTGATGTTGTATGAAGAATTTTTTCACGCCAAATTGGATCTTCCAAACGACGCTGGTACTCAGGATCATCCTCAAGCTCTTTACCGCGACGTAGGCTGTATAGCGACAGTAAAATTGTACCAAGTAGCGTTGAAGGCACTGTTACCATCAAAATAGTCAGTAAGTGAATGCTTTCATTAATACCTGATAACTGTGCAAGGTAATACACAACTGCAGCAGAGATTGGACTCGCGGTAATGGCTAACTGGGAAGCAACAGAAGATGCAGCCATTGGGCGCTCAGGACGAATGCCATTTTTTAACGCAACATCACCAATGATTGGCATAATTGAGTAAACAGCATGGCCCGTACCCAACATGAATGTCATGGTGTAAGTCACTAAGGGACCAAGAATAGTAACGCGCTTCGGATTGCTACGAAGAATACGTTCAGCAACTTGAAGCATGTACTTTAAGCCACCAGCAGCTTCTAGAATAGAAGCACAAGTCACCACGGCTAAAATAATCAACATTACTGTAATTGGTGGTGATGTCGGTGGCATTCTAAAAATAAAGACTTCAACAACCAAGCCTAAGCCCGATACCACACCCAAACCTATACCACCAAAGCGGCTACCTGCATACAACACAAGCAACAGGAATAAAAATTCCAAATACAACATGCTCGTTATCTCCCTATATCGATTAAATGTCAGCTTCACAACGAAGCCGTTAATACTATATAGGTAGATTGCCAGCACAATTGCGCTGAGCTATTGATAAATATCAAATTGAGAAATTATAAAAATAATATGCAACGGTTATGTGAGCACTTCCTTAAAAACAACGTGCTGTAATTTCACATCCGCTACATGTTTTGATTGGTTTCTTTACTTTAAAGTTAATAACTCGCAACATTTAGCGCGGTGAAATTTATGTGCTTGTTAAAATACAAAACTATCACTATGCAACGAATGGATTAGAAATGAGCCGTTACACTTTAATGTGCTACAAAGTGTAACAACTCATTTGTTAATAATCTCGAAGGTTATTAACCTGCAATTATTGCTGTTTCATCAGACTTATCCATTTTAGGACATTCAGCTTCATGGCATAAATTTGCATCGATCGCCTGATTACCCAATAAGCGCAACCACAGTGCAGGGACATGTTTTATACGTACATCGGGTGATTCAATCGCGGCTGGCAAACCGAACTGCCATTCCTGGACCGTATTTTTCTCAGCAAACTGAAAACTGAAAGGCAAATACTGAGCGACACCGAGTCGCAGATCTGTAACGGTTAGCGCATTATCAATTTGCTGATATTTCACAAAGTCTTGGGTAAATTGTTCTAGCATCTTTAAATGTTGTGGCTTATCCGCTAAAGGCCATTCACCACGTTCTTTCGCAATAAAATCAATATGAGGATTGTCATCCAGTAGCGAGGTTAACCCTTCCCAATACGTACCACCATCAAGCACCACCACCCGCCAAAGCACAGTATTTAATGGTGTGGGAGCAATAAAGACAGGTTGCGATTCCAAGTTAGTACCAACCAATTGGTTCTCAACTCTATTTTCTATTGTCGATAATGCAAAAACTGACCAAGCTAAATACAGCGACGATAAGCCTAATCCAATACCACAGAGCTTTGCCCCTTTTTCCCGCCACAATAAACTGGCAAGGACCATGATAACCAATGGCACGGTATAAATAGGGTCAATAATAAAAATACTGGATACCGCAATACTTGCGGACAACGGCCAGAGCAGCTGAGTGCCATAAGAAGTGAATGAATCCAACAATGGATGCGTAATTAAACAAGCGGCCACTAACAGCCACAAATGCATAAAAGAAAACTGGGTTGGTTTAAATCGCTGCCAAGCTAGCGCTAATAACCACGAAAAAGGGAGAAGCACAAAAATGGAATGGCTAAAGCCACGATGCTTCACCATGTCAGATACAGGATCGCCATAATGAATAAATACATCCAGATCAGGAATGGTCCCAAGCGCAGCACCTGCGAGTAAGACTTTAGGCGAGCACTTCTTCCCTGCAATAAGGCCGGCGACAGCAGCACCTAATGCCGCTTGTGTAACTGAATCCAAGTTTATCTCCTTTAATACTAAAGCAAGTGCATTCATAGATACTTACTTTAGCTAGCTGTCCGACGTAACGAAATGATAACAAATTTCATCATCATCCCAGTAGTAAATAAAACCTGTAACTGATATCAAATAGGATCTGCTGAATGATTAACCACTTTGCAATAAAGTATATCCAAAAGTAAAAACGCGCTCTGAGTCGCAGTTAAGCAAGATACTTTTCGTTAGCGTTAGAGAGGCACATTGATTAAACCTATAAGGAACAATGCTAATGCCGACAAAAGTCTCAGAGTATATGACACGCAAAGTGATTACGATCACCGCTGAAACAGGCTTAAGAGAAGCTTTTTTCAAAATGCGAGATGAAGGTATCCGCCACTTACCCGTTATCGATCAAAACAATACTGTGATTGGGATGGTGAGTGACCGCGAGCTTCGTCGGCCTGGTTGGGTGGATGAAACACCCGATATTGGCCATGACTATGACTTGTCAGACGATTTGCACATTGGCGATGTTATGATCACAGATGTGATCCACGTACGTACTTACGACACGCTCACCAAAGCGGTCGCAACATTGCTAGATAACACCATAGGTGCTGCGCCAGTCTTTGATAAAACAGGCGACCTAGTTGGTATGCTGTCTGCCGTTGATTTACTTCGTGCTTTCCAAGACAGTTTAGAATCACAAAAAATGAACAAAAAGAAAAAAGCCGCGGTGTAACCCCCAATCCTCTTGGTACAAATAATAAAAAAGCTTGCTCCTTTCAGAGCAAGCTTTTCCAATTTTAAGATGAAGCGATTCAGTTACACTTAATTAAATAAACCTTTTAATAGCTTATTTGCCGCATCTTTGACTTTATCGTCGTCCGCTTTATCGCCCAGCAACTTCTTCAAGCCACGCTCAACTTCACGTTCCGCTTTTTTCTCTAACTCGTTATTACGCTTTAAAAGCTCTTTTAAGTTCAGAGAAAATTTAGGCTCGGTCCAGTTGCCCTTCACATCAATCGGTACGGTCAGATCTTTCAGCTCATCAATGTCTTTACCACCCTGACCTTGTGAAGATTCAACCACAGATGTCATCACCATGAAATCAATCGATTCTGACACTAAATTAGTCTGTCCTTCCCCGTCAATACGCAGTAACGGCGATGCTAAGTGTAAGTTGCTGGTAGAAAGTACCCCTTTACCCAGCGTCATAGTCGAGGTTAGTGCAGAGAAGTCTGTTTTACGTTCTTCTTTCACGTATTCAGCTTTCTGACCTTTCAACGTAGCACGTGCTTCACGGATCATCTCAGCAACGTTAACACCGTATATCGCACCATCGGCGAAATTAATATTTACAGTGCCTGCAATATTCTGGCGAATTCGCGCTTCAGCTAAACCAGTACCTGACACCTTGATATCAATATTCCCCGTACCGGCAAGGCTTTCGAATTCAGCAACATCCATCAACAACGGCTGAACTTGAACTCCTTTAATATGCTTGGTTACTTTATAAGTCGGTAGTTTACCGTTAGCATCAATCGTCGCTTTAGCATTAATCGAACCTCCGTATAACTTAGCATCAAAGCGTTTTAGATTAAGTACACCTAGCTTAACCGCCAGCTCAGTCACCACATCAGAGACTTTGGCATTCGCCGCTTTAAAATTATCAATTGCTACTTTACCGGCAATATCGAGTGTTTTCAGTGCAGATAAATCCGGTTCTTTTGATTTATCTGTCGTCGAAGTTGAACCCGCTTGTTTACCCGACGCTACGCCTTCTGTGGATTGATCGTTAGCCGCTGTATCATTTGCCGCTTTTTTCGATGCTGTATCTAACCCGAGGAAAGCATCTAAATCAATCTTCTTACTATGAACATCGAAACGAATTACAGGGATATCTGCCGTTTGGAAAGACGCTTTACCATCTAGGCCAATTTCATCCACTTGCGTCGTAAATGCAGATAACGTCGCTAAACCTTTCGCCACATCGTAAGAAGCATCAGCCGTCAGGCCTACTTTCATCTCAGGGCGCGGTAAAGTACTCCCTTTCAGGTCGCTATTTAGCGTTAAGCCTTCAACCTGCGCAAGGTTAAAATCCTTACTCAGTTTTAAACGCGCTTTACCTTCAGCAGCAAAAGCTAAATCTGGAATTTGTCCCTTTGCACTAAACGTTAGCGCTGACCAATCACCGATACGAAATTGATCCATGGCTAAGCTAACCGATTCAATTTTATTCACGCTGTCTGCTGCCGAAGCTATCAATGACAAGTCTTTTAGCTCTGCACCATCAAGCGTTGGCGCTATCATTAGCTCGGTGTCACCTTTGGCAGTAAAGTTCAACTCACCATTCTTACCTTGCACATCGAATGCTGCTTGTGCCCACTCGCCTGGCGCAAAACGGGTTAGGCTAAAGTTAAGCTGAGCCACATCTGTCAGTGCACCCGTTTTATCATCGCGAATAACAGCGCTGGCATTCACTAGCTCTACACCCGCAAGACTAATAGTCCAAGCTGATGCTGGTGCTGCTGTAGTCTCTTGCGCGGCTGTTTGCTTAGCGTCTGCTGGTGCGGCATCCTGAGTTGCCGAATCCTTCACTGCTGCATTCTGCGCACCAATACCATCAAGGTTACTGACACCATCTTTACGTGTTTGAATAAACACACGAGCGTCATTCAAACTGACGTTACCGATTTCCAGCTGTTGTGAAAGAAGCGGCATCACAGAAACAGAAAGATCTGCATTACTAAAACGAACCAAGTTCGCCTCTGCAAATCCGTCAGGGTTGCGAAACTCAGTTTCCCCAAGCGTAAGACCTATGCTTGGGAAGAAACGCCAATCAATATCACCGTTAATCACTAATTCACGGCCAGTGTTTTTCTTCACTTGCTCTGCAATCAGAGGTTTGAATTGGTTTGGATCAACCAAGGCCAATAGTGCCGCAATGCCAATAACGACCACCAGCACTAGCGCAAGAAGTATATAAAGAAACTTTTTCATCGTGTCCTCTGTGTTTTCCGTCCACAACGATTATTACCCAAGGTGTAATAATCCATTCCGTTACGACAGTTAAAGCGATAAATAGTTGTATTTAGAACAAATAATAATACCAATCCGATCAAAGAAAAAATAAAAGCCGTCAGAATTGCTGCTTTTATTGCAATAACACGGATGGAGGCGTCCAAAAGGCATAATCTAGAGGCATACAAATACTTGATCACCAGATACAAAAAAGGCTGACACTGTCAGCCTTCAGTTGAATCACTGTGTTGCGATACTACTTTATCAATTACGATTTCAGTAGTTTAGCAATGTGTGCTTTCAATACATCAATCGCGATACGGTTTTTACCACCACGCGGTACGATGATATCGGCATACTGTTTAGACGGCTCAATAAACTGCATAAACATAGGGCGTACCGTCTTTTGATATTGCTTCAGTACAGATTCCATTGTACGGCCACGCTCTGCAACATCGCGTTGAAGACGACGAAGTAAACAGATGTCTAGTGGTGTGTCCATAAATACACTTGCGTGCATGATGTCACGTAGACGTGGGTCTGTAAGTAATAGAATACCTTCCAAAATGATCACTTTCTTTGGTGTCATCGTGGTCGTTTCTGTCATACGAGTATGTTCATTGTAGCTGTACTGAGGTACTTCTACCGCTTCACCTTTCATTAGCTGGATCAAATGATCGCTAAGAAGATTATGATCCAACGCACTTGGGTGGTCATAATTCGTTTTAACCCGCTCATCCATGCTCAGGTGACTTTGATCGTTGTAGTAACAATCTTCCGTAATAACACCGATCTGATGATCGCCGACTTTTTCTTTTAGCTCTTGGTAAACCGTACTGGCAATCAAACTTTTACCGGACGCAGACGCGCCTGCGATACCGATAATGACGCATTGGTGTGAATTTTCAGACATAGCAGAATGCACCTGTAACAACTTTGGCGAGGTTAAAATCCATTCACCCCATGAGTATTTCACTCTACTGAGGGGAATTAAACCGCCTGATTATAGGGAGTTGCATCGCTAGATGCTAGTAGAAATACCGCACCTAGCGCAGTTGAACTAAAAATGAGCGATTTACCGCTACGCAATGGTTTACATTGTGCGAATTGTAATCTGCTCTGCTACCGCATCACCGGTCCAATATAGTCGACTAGCTACCTCACCTGCTAATTGGATGTAGGCCGCAGCTTGTTCAGACTCAGGCGAAGCCGCTACCGTTGGTTTGCCACGGTCAATATCTTCTCGGATTTTGATATGCAGCGGAAGTTGCGCCAATAGTGGAATCGACTGTTCTTTCGACATCTTCTCCGCGCCACCACAGCCAAAGATAGGTTCATGGTGTCCACAGTTACTACAAATATGGTAGCTCATATTTTCAACCAAACCTAAAACAGGAACAGCCACCTTATCAAACATATTCACACCCTTGATAGCATCAGCTAATGCAAGGTCTTGCGGCGTAGTAACAATCACAGCACCCGTCACCGGAATTTGCTGAGCAAGCGTCAACTGGATATCACCTGTACCCGGCGGCATGTCGATAACCAAGTAATCGAGATCAGGCCACCATGTTTCACTGATGATTTGTTGCAACGCCTTTGATGCCATAGGACCACGCCAGATGGTTGCGCTTTCTGCTGGCACCAAATAACCCACCGAGTTGGTATATAAGCCACAAGATTCGATTGGCATCATCATTTTGCCATTCGGTGACTGTGGTTTTTCGTCAACAGTGCCTAACATCATAGGGACCGAAGGGCCATAAATATCAGCATCTAATAAACCAACTTTCGCTCCTTGCTGTTGCAACCCCAGAGCAAGGTTAACGGATGTAGTCGATTTCCCCACCCCGCCTTTTGCAGAACTAACTACGATAATGTTTTTGACACCGTTAAGCGGCTGTTTATCGCCTGTTGCTAACGTGGCAACACGACTGGTTACGGTAAAAGCAACATTGGGTGCAAGGTGGTGAAGCTGCTGCTGAGTAACAATCCAATGCTGAAGCAGCTCTATGATTGATGCCGATGCAAAAGGTAGAGTAATGGTCACGCCACCTTCGGCTGAAACAGAAATGATATTGGGTGTATCCGCCCATTCGTGCGGTAACCATGGATGTTCAAAATGGTTCAACCAACGGCTAATGTCTGCAATGCTTTCAAATGGCATTGCTGCCTCGTTTCCCGCCATATTTACGACTCCGTTATCCAGATTGGCATGAAATTGTTGTTTTTCTATCCAATTAATTTGTTGTTATGAATAGGACAATCAAACACTTTAATAGATCCTATCACCAAAGGGCATTTATCGCTGCTTTTTAAGGGGAATATCCTTGTCACGCGCTAGGCAATACGTTCCCCATCAGTTACTATTTAAGGCTATATTTTTACCCATCACGAGCGAAATAAGTAATTATGGCTGCAAATCCGAGAAAAATTCTGGTGACCTGCGCCCTACCGTACGCTAACGGTTCTATCCACTTAGGCCACATGCTTGAACATGTGCAAGCGGATATTTGGGTGCGCTATCAACGCCTTCGCGGCAACGAAGTTCATTTTATCTGTGCAGATGATGCACACGGTACGCCAATCATGCTTAAGGCTCAGCAGATGGGTGTTGAGCCAGAGCAAATGATTGCGGAAGTGAGCAAAGAACACCAAGCGGACTTTGCTGGCTTCGATATTAACTTCAGTAACTATCACAGCACACACTCAGATGAAAACCGTGAGCTAGCTTCATTTGTTTACACACAACTGAAAGAAAAAGGCTTTATTACTAGCCGTACTATCTCTCAGCTGTTTGATCCTGAGAAAGAAATGTTCCTACCAGACCGTTTCGTTAAAGGTTCATGCCCTAAATGTAAAGCAGAAGACCAATACGGCGACAACTGTGATAACTGTGGCGAAACATACAGTCCAACAGACCTGATTAACCCTAAATCAGCGGTTTCTGGTGCGACACCTGTCATGAAGGATTCTGAGCACTTCTTCTTCGACCTACCACAATTTGAAGACATGCTAAAAGCGTGGACCAAATCTGGCGCACTTCAAGACGAAACGTCTAACAAGATGCAAGAGTGGTTTGAGTCTGGCCTGCAACAGTGGGATATCTCTCGCGATGCACCTTACTTCGGTTTCGAGATCCCTGGTGAAACAGGCAAATTCTTCTACGTTTGGCTAGATGCACCAATCGGCTACATGGGTTCATTCAAAAACTTATGTGACAAGCGTGATGATCTGGATTTTGACGAATACTGGAAGAAAGACAGCACCACAGAGCTTTACCACTTCATTGGTAAAGACATTGTTTACTTCCACAGCCTATTCTGGCCAGCAATGCTTGAAGGCGCAGGTTTCCGTAAGCCGAATAATGTTTACGTACACGGTTACGTAACTGTAAACGGCGCAAAAATGTCTAAGTCTAAAGGTACCTTCATTAAAGCAGGCACTTACTTAGAGCATTTAGACCCAGAATGCCTACGTTACTACTACGCAGCGAAACTAAATAACCGTATTGATGACCTAGACCTTAACCTTGAAGATTTCACACAGCGTGTTAACAGCGATGTGGTGAACAAGATTGTTAACCTAGCGTCACGTAATGCTGGTTTCATTGCTAAACGCTTTGAAGGTAAGCTATCTGCTGACTTCGTAGAGCCTGAGCTATACGCTGAATTTGCAGGCGCTGCTGATCGTATTGCTGAGCTATACGAAGGACGTGAATTTAGCCGTGCTATTCGCGAAATCACAGCGCTAGCTGATAAAGCTAACCAATACGTTGATGAAAAAGCACCTTGGGTTGTTGCAAAACAAGAAGGTAAAGACCAAGAACTACAAGAAATCTGTTCTGTAGGTATTAACTTGTTCCGCGTACTAATGACATACCTGAAACCAGTTATGCCTAAGCTTGCTGAACGTACAGAAGGTTTCCTAAATGAAACCCTAACGTGGGAAGGCGTTGCACAGCCACTAACTGATCACGAAGTGACTAAGTTTAAAGCGCTATTCAACCGTATCGATCCTAAACACGTTGAAGCGATGGTTGAAGCATCGAAAGAAGATGCAGCCGCAGAGCAAGCAGCAAAAGCACAAGCAGAAGCCGCAACAAAAGGCCCACTAGATGATGAGCCTATTGAAGCTGAAATCGAGTTCGACGACTTCGCTAAAGTGGATATGCGTATCGCTAAGATCGTTTCTTGTGAAGAAGTACCAAAAGCGAACAAGCTGCTGAAGTTCCAATTGGACATTGGTGGTGAAATGCGTCAGGTATTCTCTGGTATTAAATCAGCATATACACCTGAAGAGCTTATTGGTAAGCACACTGTCATGGTTGCTAACCTAAAACCTCGTAAGATGAAGTTTGGCATGTCAGAAGGTATGATCCTTGCGGCAGGCCCTGGTGGTAAAGATCTTTGGATCCTTGAACCACACGAAGGTGCACAGCCTGGTATGCGTGTGATGTAGTCATCACATCATCATATAAAAAGGAGCTTCGGCTCCTTTTTTATTGTCTGTAAAAACACGAGATAAAAAATGGTTTACACAGATAACTTTAAATAAGCAGCTAACGAGGGCATTTGGAAACATATAGTTACAAGCATAATCGTGGTCAATTATGCACATTTTGAATCCCGCCTTTTTATGACTTGTTAACACAGCTTTGCTTTAACATTCATACAACAGCACACCTATAGTATATACATACCTATATCAGCAAACCAAAACAGAGTTTTACACCATCAGAACCATTTGTTACAACCGTATCTAAAAACCCATACTAGGGCACTATTATTTATATAATACGCTCTGATTAATGGTCAAAATATCGCCGAACATTAATTTAAAGCATAACACTCGTTAATTTTTGGTTAAAAATACCGTTTTCAACATGCCGTTCTGATGACAAAAACGTGATCGCAAACAGAACTTTGAACTCCGCTTGGAATTTCACTTCGCTTTAACACCCAAACTACTGATAACCTGCTCCGCACTTAGAAAAACGATTTTTCTAGTGAATAATTATAAGGAGTATTCCAATAATGAATACAAATAAAAAGAAATTATCCCTAACTGGCCGTGTAATTCTCGGCATGCTGTTAGGCATAATGACTGGTTTTATCATTCGCTCCCTTTTTGCAGAAACCTCTTTTGTCCATGAGTACTTAGTAAATGGACTATTTGACGTGGGTGGTAAAATTTTTATTGCTAGCTTGAAGATGCTTGTTGTTCCACTTGTCTTCGTATCACTGGTGTGTGGTACTAGCTCACTAAAAGATATCAGTACATTAGGACGCCTAGGTGGTAAAACAGTGGCGTTCTACTTAATGACAACGGCTATTGCGATTACCCTAGCTCTTACTATGGGCAATATTTTCCAACCAGGGGCCGGCGCCGATCTAACCGCAGCTACAACCTTTGCTTCAAAAGAAGCACCATCTCTTGGGGATGTGATTGTTGGTATGTTCCCAACCAACCCTATCAATTCGATGGCACAAGGTAATACGCTACAAATTATCGTCTTTGCGATTCTATTCGGTGTTGCCATCAGCGCTGCTGGTTCAGCTGGCGAACGTTTAGCAAGTATCTTCTCTGACTTAAATGAAGTCATCATGAAGTTGGTTGCTTTACTAATGAACGTTGCACCTTACGGTGTATTCTTCCTAATGGCTAAATTGTTCACAGGCTTAGGGCTAGACGCTATTTTCAACCTGTTTGAATACTTCATGGTGCTAACCGCAACGCTACTGATCCATGGACTAGTTACTTACAGTATCATGCTGAAAACATTTACAGGTCTGAGCCCGAAAGTGTTTTTGAAGAAGATGGAAGATGCAATCATGTTTGCGTTCTCTACTGCATCTTCGAATGCCACTATCCCTGTTACCATGGAAACAGCGACTAAACGCTTAGGCGTTAATAACAAAATCGCCTCTTTTACCGTACCGCTAGGCGCAACCATCAATATGGATGGCACAGCGATCATGCAGGGTGTAGCAACAGTCTTTATCGCCCAGGCATTTAATATCGATCTGACGATGAGCGATTACCTTGCCGTAATTATGACAGCTACGTTAGCCTCAGTGGGTACAGCTGGTGTACCAGGTGTTGGTTTGATCATGCTAGCAATGGTACTGAACCAAGTTGGTCTTCCTGTTGAAGGCATTGCACTTATCATGGGTGTTGATCGCCTGCTAGATATGATCCGTACTGCGGTTAATATCACAGGTGACAGTGTAGTAACTTGTATTGTAGCTAAGACAGAAAATGAAATGGACATCGCACGTTTCAATGACCCTAAGGCTGGTGAAAAAGATGAAGAAGTTCACTTTCACACAAGTACACAACAAAGCTAAGCAAAAAAATAACGCTTAGTTGATAGTAAAAATACTGATTAAAGAAGATCCTTCGGG
>NZ_NOIF01000002.1 GCF_002265265.1 Photobacterium sanguinicancri | reverse complement strand
CTTTGACGAACAGAAATCTGATAGTAGGCATAATCAACTTGGGTAACCTAGCAACATATAGAATAGCCCGAAGTCTCGAACAGAAGTGTGATTATGTAAATCAGGCAGAGCTATGGGAAAGGGTGGCATCTTACCTCGGGAGATCTTGTCAATTGTCTGAGAGACTAGGCTAGCAGTGATGCTAGACGAAGATTGATAAGAAGTCAGCAGAGGGCATAGTACCCACAGTGTGGGGAAGGCCTGAACCAAGGTTTTAAGCCTACAGTTCACAGATTCTCAGTGTGTATGGAGTCTCAGTCAAAGTAGAAACCCTACAACTACGTTAGGAATGATGGTGAAGTCGGAAACGGATCTGTTACTAGCGAAGAGAGACAAGCCACATTGGCGTTGAAGTTAATATAGTAGATTTAAGCTAACGGAAGTTAGTCTACCTTGTTAGTTTAAAAAAACACTTTGGGTTTTATTTATTATTGCGTCAGTTATTTTGTATCTGATGATATTTGGGAGGTGGTTAGCTAAATATTAATTAACGTAAGAGGATATATCTATGGAAAGTTACTCCCCGGGTTCAGATATTATTTCTGTTGTGAAATCATTATTGCTAGCACAATCAATTGTTGGTGCTGCTGTGATTTTATATCAAATAGTGTCGGGAGATTCCCTGAGTGTTGAGTCAGCATTAATTGGCGTTGCTGTTGCTGTTGTTCCCTCTTTATTAGGTTTGCTTGCTGTTGCAGTAAAAGTTAAGCGTAATAACAGAAGTCACATCAGTGAATTAGCATGGTTTAATGAGTCGATCAAATTGACGTACACCGCTGTATTGATGTTGTTGGTCTCTAGGTTTATAGAAATCAATGAGATAGTAATGCTTATCGCTTACTCTCTGACTTATATGGGAAGTTGTTTAACCCCTATACTTAACAAACCTCAATTTAGGATGACGTAAGGTGGAAATAGTTACTTCTGCTCATGAATATATTGAGCACCATCTGACATTTCTCACGGCAGGCGAAGGATTCTGGAGTATTAACTTAGACTCCATGTTCATGGTTTGGGTGTTAGGTTTAACTTTTATTGGTGTGTTTAGGTATGTTGCAACTAAAGGAACAAGTGGTGTTCCTGGTAGGCTGCAATGTTTTATTGAAATCACATTTGAATTTGTTAATAACCTAGTAAAAGAAATATTTAAAACAGAAGATAAATTAATAGGTCCTCTTTCATTAACCATATTCGTATGGGTGTTCTTAATGAATGCTATTGACTTGCTCCCTGTAGACTTTGTGCCAATGATTGCACGTATTCTGGGTTTTGAGCATTTCAGAGACCTACCATCAGCTGATATAAATGTTCCTGTGTCGATGGCGCTTGGTGTATTCATTCTTATTATTGGATATACGCTTAAAAATAAAGGTTTAGTTGGGTTTATTAAAGAACTAACAACACAACCTTTTGCTCATCCACTGTTGTATCCAGTGAACTTTGTTTTGGAATTAGTAACACTGATCTCCAAACCTATTTCACTTGGTTTACGGTTGTTTGGAAATATGTATGCAGGTGAGATGATTTTTATTCTTATCGCATTAATGCCTTGGTGGATGCAATGGGCACTGAGTGTGCCGTGGGCTCTGTTCCACATCTTAATCGTGTTCTTGCAGGCTTTCATTTTCATGGTACTGACAATTGTTTACCTGGGAATGGCAGTAGAAGAGCAACATTGATTTTATTTTCTTTAGTTTCATTTTTTCACAATTAGATTCGGAGTTATTCATGGATATTGTTAGTGCGGTTCTTTACGTTGCGGGTGCACTGCTTATTGGTTTAGGTGCTGCGGGTGCAGCAAGCGGTATCGGTAACTTGGCCGGTAAATATCTTGAAGGTGTGGCACGTCAACCTGATTTGACCCCAATGCTACGTACTCAGTTCTTCATCATGATGGGTCTGGTGGATGCGGTACCAATGATCGGTGTAGGTATTGGTCTGTACATCATCTTTGCTGTGGCATAAGTCATTCAACCACTCTTTTAAACAACATTGGGTTACCAAAAGTGAGGATGGAATGAACTTAAATGCCACCATGCTAGGACAGGCACTGTCATTCGTGATTTTTGTCTGGCTTTGTATGAAATATGTTTGGCCTCCTTTGACTGCATTACTTGATGAGCGCCAGCGAGTTATCGCCGAAGGGCTGTCTCATACCGAGTATGCGGCGAAAGAGCTACAAATGGCAAAAGCCAATGGCGCCAAATTACTTGATGATGCTAAACAGCAAGTCAGTAGTTTAGTTGAACAAGGTAATAAACGTCGTACGCAGATCATCGAAGATGCCAAGCTCGAAGCGGAGCAAGAAAAAGCACGCATTATTGCCGCTGGGCAAACTGAGCTGGAAAGTGAGCGTAATCGTATTCGCGAAGAACTTCGCCACGAAATGACAGCCTTGGTGATTGAAAGTGCAGAGAAGCTGATTAACCGTCAGCTAGACACAGACACTAACCGAGCATTGGTCAATAAGATCATTACCGATCTGTAATAAGGGGCTAAGAATGTCTGATTCACAAACCATTGCTTACCCCTACGCAAAAGCAGCGTTTGATTATGCTCGCGATGCGGATCAACTAGAAGCTTGGGAAAACATGCTGGTGGTGATGAAAGAAGTCGCCGAAGCGCCAATTGTTGCCAGCCAGATTGAAGCACTCGATATGCTTGGCCCAGATGCTCACGATGCATTTAACCAGTCTTTTCTGGCTATCTGCGATGGTCTCATTGACGAGCACGGGCAGAATTTGGTCAAGCTAATGGCAGAGAACGGCAGGTTAGCGGTATTGCCTCAGGTTACTGAGCTTTACCAGACGTTCAAGTCTGATTTTGAACGCACTGTCGAGGCTTGTGTTGTTACGGCTGAACCATTGGATGAGCAGCAAGCAAAGAGCTTGAGCCAAGCTCTGGAGCGGAAGTTGAACCGCACTGTTTCTCTGACTTGCCAGGTTGATAAATCGCTGGTTGGGGGAATTAAGATCACTGCTGGTGAACTGGTGATTGATGGCTCGCTGAAAAGCGCTATTGATCGACTTGCGATCCGCCTAGAGGTGTAATTAGGTACTAGATATGCAATTAAATTCAAATGAAATCAGCGATCTAATAAGACAACGGATCGCCACCTTTAACGTAGCCAGTCAGGCACGTAACGAAGGCACAATTATCTCTGTCAGCGACGGTATCATCACTATTAATGGCCTTGCGGATGTAATGCAAGGTGAGATGATCGAATTACCGGGTGGCCGTTATGCACTTGCATTAAACCTTGAGCGCCATTCTGTCGGTGCTGTTGTTATGGGCCCTTATGCTGATCTTGCAGAAGGCATGACAGTAAAAGGTACAGGCCGTATTCTTGAAGTACCCGTCGGCAAGGGGTTACTTGGCCGAGTTGTGAATACGCTAGGTCAACCCATCGATGGCAAAGGCGCGATTGAAAGCGACGGTTTTGCTCCGGTAGAAATTATTGCTCCTGGTGTAATCGATCGTAAGTCGGTTGATCAACCTATTCAAACGGGCTACAAAGCGGTTGACTCCATGGTGCCTATTGGCCGTGGTCAGCGTGAATTGATCATCGGTGACCGCCAAACAGGTAAAACAGCGATGGCGATTGATGCCATCATCAACCAGAAAGATTCTGGTATCTACTCGGTTTATGTTGCTATTGGTCAGAAGGCATCAACCATTGCTAACGTAGTACGCAAGCTTGAAGAAAACGATGCATTACAAAATACCATTGTTGTAGTGGCATCTGCATCAGAAGCGGCAGCACTGCAATACCTGGCGCCGTATGCAGGTTGTACTATGGGTGAGTACTTCCGTGACCGCGGTGAAGATGCACTTATTGTTTACGATGACTTGTCTAAACAGGCTGTTGCTTACCGTCAAATTTCACTATTGCTTAAGCGTCCACCTGGCCGTGAAGCCTTCCCTGGTGATGTGTTCTATCTTCACTCTCGTTTGCTAGAACGTGCCGCTCGCGTTAACGCAGACTATGTTACTCATTTCACTAATGGTGAAGTCACTGGACAGACGGGGTCATTAACCGCGTTGCCAATCATCGAAACGCAAGCTGGTGACGTATCTGCATTCGTTCCAACTAACGTTATCTCCATCACTGATGGTCAGATCTTCCTACAGACGCACTTGTTCAATGCAGGCTTACGCCCAGCGGTTGACCCAGGTATCTCGGTATCTCGCGTAGGTGGTGCTGCTCAAACCAAGATCATCAAGAAATTGTCTGGTGGTATCCGTACCGCGCTAGCGCAATACCGCGAATTGGCAGCCTTTGCTCAGTTCTCATCTGATTTGGATGATGCAACCCGCAAGCAGCTGGATCACGGTGAGAAAGTGACAGAACTGATGAAGCAGAAGCAGTATTCACCAATGTCAGTTGCTGAGCAGGCACTAGCCATCTTTGCTGCCGAAAAAGGCTATCTCAATGGTATTTCATTGGCGAAGGTTGGTGAGTTTGAAGAAGAGTTAATGGCTTTTGCTAAGAGCACTCAAGCTGAGTTACTCACTTCAATCAATGCATCGGGTAACTATAACGATGAGATTGAAGCCAGTCTGCACAACCTGTTGAAGACCTTCATGGATACCCAGTCGTTTTGATCGTCAGGGTAAGCCGCTCAGCGGTGTAGCAACAAGGTAGACAGGAGCGAAAAATGGCAAACGCAAAAGAAATTCGCACCAAGATCGGTAGTGTTCAAAACACCCAAAAGATCACCAGTGCGATGGAAATGGTTGCCGCGAGCAAAATGCGTAAGGTGCAAGACAACATGGTGTTGACGCGCCCTTATGCAGACAACATGCGTAAGGTGATCAGCCACGTTGTTTCAGGCTCGCTGGAGTACAAGCATCCATATCTTGAAGAACGCGAGATTAAGCGGGTCGCATACATCATTATTTCTTCTGATCGAGGATTGTGTGGTGGTTTGAATAACAACCTGTTTAAGAAAGTACTGGTCGAGATGCAGCAGTGGCGAGAAAAAGGGGTAGAAGTTGATACTTCTCTGATTGGCTCGAAAGCCATCTCTTTCTTCCACCGCATCGGCAATGTTGTTGCTCAGACCTCGGGTCTGGGTGACAAGCCTAAGTTGGAAGATGTACTTGGTCCAGTAAAAGCCATGCTGGAACATTACGACGAAGGCAGAATTGATCGCTTACACCTAGTGTACAACGAATTCGTCAACACCATGGTGCAAAAGCCGCAGGTTGTACAGTTACTGCCTCGGCCTGAGTTGGCACAAGCCGATAATGCGGATAGTAAAAAGTCGGCAGGTCGTTGGGACTATATCTATGAACAAGATCCCAAGGCGTTACTGGATGAACTAATGCTGCGTTATATCGAATCGCAGGTCTATCAGGGAACAGTAGAAAGTTGTGCGTGTGAGCAAGCAGCCCGAATGGTAGCAATGAAAGCGGCCACCGATAACGCAGGCGCCCTGATTAATGATCTTCAGTTGGTATACAACAAAGCTCGACAGGCAGCGATCACTCAAGAGTTGAGTGAGATAGTGTCTGGTGCCCAGGCCGTGTAATACCAAGCTAACTAAGTAAGAGTCTGAACACTTACTTACTCCGATTGGTATAAATGAATTTCCGAGGATAACAAATGAGTACGGGAAAAATTGTTAAAGTCATCGGCGCGGTCGTTGACGTAGAGTTTAGCCAAAGCAGCGTACCACGTGTGTACGATGCGCTGAATATTATTGATGGCGATCACGCCTCGCTAGTGCTGGAAGTCCAGCAGCAAATTGGTAGTGGTGTTGTACGTTGTATTGCAATGGGTTCATCAGACGGTTTGCGTCGCGGCTTAACTGTTGAAAACAGTGGTTCACCAATCTCGGTTCCAGTTGGTGAAGCAACGTTAGGGCGGATCATGAACGTGCTAGGCACACCGATTGATGAATGCGGTGAGATAGGCGAAGAAGTGACTTACGCCATTCACCGTGACGCGCCTTCGTATGAAGATCAGGCCAATAGCGCTGAACTGCTTGAAACCGGCGTGAAAGTTATCGACTTGATCTGTCCGTTTGCGAAAGGCGGTAAGATCGGCCTATTCGGTGGTGCGGGTGTGGGTAAAACCGTCAACATGATGGAGCTTATCAACAACATCGCAAAAGCACACTCAGGTTTGTCTGTGTTCACTGGTGTAGGGGAGCGTACCCGTGAAGGTAACGACTTCTATTACGAGATGAAAGAGGCGGGCGTACTCGACAAAGTAGCCATGGTTTACGGCCAAATGAACGAGCCTCCAGGTAACCGCCTACGTGTTGCTTTAACGGGTTTGACCATCGCTGAGCGTTTCCGTGATGAAGGCCGTGATGTGTTGTTGTTTATCGATAACATTTACCGTTACACCTTGGCGGGTACAGAAGTATCGGCACTGTTAGGTCGTATGCCATCAGCGGTAGGTTACCAACCTACGTTGGCTGAAGAGATGGGTGTACTGCAAGAGCGTATCACTTCGACTAAGAAAGGTTCGATCACCTCGATCCAAGCGGTATATGTACCTGCGGATGACTTAACGGATCCATCACCAGCAACCACCTTCGCGCACTTAGATGCCACGGTTGTACTGTCACGTAACATTGCGGCGCTTGGTTTATACCCTGCGATTGATCCGCTTGATTCTACCTCACGTCAGCTTGATCCGCTGATTGTAGGTCAGGAGCATTATCAAGTTGCTCGTGGTGTACAAACTGTATTGCAACGTTACAAAGAGCTCAAAGATATTATCGCCATTCTAGGGATGGACGAATTGTCTGAAGAAGATAAACAAACTGTTTCTCGTGCTCGTAAAATTGAACGTTTCTTAACTCAGCCTTACCACGTTGCTGAAGTGTTTACGGGTCAGACTGGGGTGTTCGTTTCTCTTAAAGAAACTATCGAAGGCTTCAAAGGGCTGCTAAGCGGCGAGTATGACGATATTCCGGAGCAGGCATTCCTGTACTGCGGCAGTATCGATCAAGTAATTGAAAAAGCGAAGCAAGTATAGAGAGGAAGTTATGGCAATTGGCGTTACTAACAATACGTTCCAGCTCAACATTGTGAGTGCCGAAGGCCCACTGTTTTCTGGTCCAGCCCATGCGCTGGCGATTGCAGGGTTCGATGGTGAGTTAGGTATTCGCCCGGGCCACTCTCCTTTGCTGAGTGGGATCAAACCAGGTGTGGCGAGTTTCGTTACCGGTCTAAAGGATCCTGAAGAAATCCTTTATATCTCGGGTGGGATTGTTGAAGTACAACCTTCAGTAGTAACCGTGTTGGCTGATACAGCTATGCACGGGAAGGATATCAACAAAGCCCGCGCGGACGAGGCACGCCGTGCAGCAGAAGAGAACATTGTTAAGCATGCTAACGATGTGAACTTCGCACAGGCGCAAATGGATTTGGCAAAAGCAATGGCGCAACTTCGTGCTGTTGAATTAAGCCAGAAACAGAGGCGCCGATAGACCGATATTGCAGTCTGGACACGGATTACCGACCGCTGTCCAGATTGAAATACGGTTTCAGAAAAGCTAATTAAATTTCATTTCCAGAGTTGTCTTGCCCCGTTCAGTGATGAGTTCGGGGCCTTTTTTTTGCGTGGAATTAATCGAGCTGATGATCTAAAGGTGTTTAACTGCGTACACTAGGGTATAGGTTACCCATAGCGACGAAATTTGTAATGACCAAACTAACGGTATTTTATGATGGCACATGCCCGCTTTGTTCAAAAGAAATGGCGGCTTTAGCTGCAAGAGACAAACAGCATTTCATTCAGACCGTGGATATCTACAGTGACGCCTTCAGTGCTTACCCACAAATAGATGCGAATGCAGCCAATACAGTGCTACACGCGTTAGATGATAAAGGGCGGTTATTACTGGGGTTAGATGTCACATACCGTGCATGGCAACTCGTCGGGCGAGGCTGGTTATACGCACCGTTACGTTGGCCTCTCATTAAGCCACTAGCCGATCGTTTTTACCTGTACTTTGCTAGAAACAGATACCGATTTTCATACTGGTTAACCGGTAAATCGCGTTGTGATAGTGGGACATGTTCACGGTAATCAACTTCGGATTGAATCACGTTAGTTTATTAACTTCTTTTCATCGCCGCCCGATAAGCCGTCGGCGTAACATGCTTGTATGCTTTGAACTGACGGTTAAAATTTGCTTGGTTATCGTAGCCTACTTTTTGGATAATGATATTTATCGGTAAACTGGTATTCATCAGTAGATCGCAGGCGACATTTAGCCTGATCTTCTTTAAGTGTTGGCTGAAGCTTTCCTTGTAGTGCTTTTGATACAACCTTCGAACGCTACTCTCACTGATATATAAATGTTCAGCCAGATCGTTAACGGCAATATCATTTGCAAAGTTTTGCATCAAAAATGCCTCGGCTCTACCAATACGCTCACTTATTCTTTCGTCTTCATCAACGGGTGCCACAACATTAATGAGCTGCTGCGCTTGTTTATCTTCAAGCAGCAGTGAGAACAATGAAAATAGTGTGGTGAGTTGTTGGTGAGGTGGCAGTTCAATTACACCTTCTAACAATTGTGTTGCGCGCTCTGTTGTATCTGTCGAAAACTGTATGCCGTGGCTAGCATTTGAGAGTAACCGTTTTAATGGTTCTAGCTCGTGGCAACAAGCGATGAGTTGATGAACCCATTCTTTACGAAACCAAATAACATGCGTCTCACACTGAGTATGCTCCCCATCGGCGTTGGAATAAATCGCATGAGGGAGATCTGGGCCGATAAATACCATGTGATTATGGTTAATCTCATTTTGGTGGTGGCCGACAAAGCAGCTACCTGAAAAATGACGATGAATGGCGAGTTCGTACTCTTTGTGTCGGTGCCAACCATAGCTTTTAGTGCCTTCAACGATCTTTCGGTATCGCCAAGAGGCACAAATTCGTTGCGGCACTTTTTCAAGGTATCCCTTCATCGCTTAGTTCTCACTACTTAGTCTTCACTGCTTAGTTCTCACGGCTTAGTCTTCATTACTTCGTATCACTCATGTTTGCTTGGTGATTTTTTAGTATTGAAATTATACCTAAAATAAAGTTTGGATGTTCTTGTTGCGCGAAAAGTACTGCTATTTGCTCGTTGAATACTCTTGCTGTGAGTTGAGGTCCATATACTTTCAATGTCCACCACATTGGAGAACTAAGATGACATCACTTAAACAAAAAATAGAACAGCTTATCGCTATTAATCGTCAACAATGGCTTGCAGAGTGTGTTTATCGGTATGGGTTAAAAAGCACAGATATGTGGCGACTATATGGCTACGCTTCTTATGACGATTATCGGAAAGATTTAGCGCGAAGTTTACAGCAAAAATAATACCTCAATATCCCCCCGCTTATGATAAACAGGGGGCTTTAATCAGTATTCGTTCATATTCAGCAGCCACTGTAGTGGTCAACTAAAATTGGCCGCTTCGCTCTTGTATATTCAGAGGAGATTGTAAATAGTGGTAGCTATAATGAATACTGTTCACAAAGAGTGGTTAATTCCGTTGGCGTGTGAATAATGAAATCTGGTTGAGTAGCCCAACGTTCAGGTGTTGCACCACTGTAGGTTACGGCAACAGCAATAACGCGCGCGTTTTCGCCCAATGCAGTATGTATATTTCTGGCAAACTGCACATCAGCTTCATGGTCGCCAATATACATAATGGTTTTGCTTTCAGGGTTATCGAATAGCTGGTTCAAACACAGCAAGCCACTTTCTGGTGATGGTTTTTGCCCTGTACTAGACACATCATCGTAGCCAATAACGGCTTTAAAGTAAGAGTCGACTTGCGCTGTATTCAATACATTAACGATGTTGTTTGAAGCATTTTGCGAACAGATACCATGCGGGATCGAGGCTAAATCTTTAATAGTACTGTCTACGTCAGAGAACAGTTGGACTGGCGTCGTGTTGCTCAGTTGATGCTCCGACCATAACGAACCTGCCACTAACATTTCAGATTCAGTCATACCGTAATAACGAACATACAGATCTTGCCAGTTTTTAGCTGCATGGTTTACTTGATGATAGGCAACTTCACTTTGGAGGCATTCTGGCAGGTTGTCTCCCGTTAGGTGGGGTGCAACAATGGATAAAATGTGTTTAGTAATATCTATATTTTTGGGTACTGAGTTTACGAGTGTTCCGTCATAATCCCAAAGGATGGCATCTAGCTTCATTTGTTTTCTCGTACTTTGATACCCAGTCGCGCAAACGGCTAGGTGTTGTTCTGTTGTGCAGTAAATATAACGGAAAATGTAAGTTGAAACAGGCTTAAAACGTCGATGCAGGGAAACAGTGAGTTGATTGCTTTATTCAGAATATAAGCGAAATTATTTGAGTTTGTTAGAGGGGGAACTCACACCATGACACTATTGAAATGATGTGAATAGGCAAATAATTAGCGTCGCTTTCTTAATATAAACATCTGGTAGCCAAATTGGCCAAGGTAATTGGTGTAGATGTTATTTTCTTTACTAATATCTTCAAGCGCGACAGAATCAGGCATTTCATCTCTAAGTGCTTCCACACGAGCCTTGAGCGGTTCATAGTAGTTTTGCCATGCTTTTTTACTGAGTGTGAAGTGCTCGATGACGTCAAAACCTGCGGTATTGATTTGTGCTAATCGTGTCGCTATTGGCTGCATATCTGGGTATTCTTTCTGCCAGAAATTGATCGCTTCTTCATTAGGTGTATCGGTTAACCAGACTAAGTCACTGAGCATCATGAACCCATCATCGATAAGCAGTGGTTTCCATTGAGAAAGAGCATTGGTCGTACCCATAATATACGCGCTCCCCTCAGCCCAAATTAAGTCAAAGCTTGCAGGAGCAAAGGGAAGCTCTGTCATGCTGGCTGAAACTGTGGTTAGTCGAGATACTAAGTCCATTGCCTTGAAACGCTCTGAAAGCTTCTCTAACGCAGAATCTTCATTATCAACAACAGTAATTGATGCATCTGTATTATTTGCCAATACGGTGGTGGCTAGCCCTTTGCCACAACCGATTTCAAGAATGTTTTTAGGCTGATCAGGTAATATAGATAACGCTTGAAGCGTTTCACTGTCGTTGCCTGGCCCCCAGCGTTCAAGTGTTTCAAAGACCTTCATAAAGTCGGCCATGTAAGTGTCGTGTTCGTTCATGTCTTTTGATAACCATTTCAATCGCAAAGCTTCTTTTTCAGTAAAACCTTGCTTAATTAACCAGTCTAAGTGTGCATCAGGCGCGACTTTATCGATGTTCTCATGCCATGCTTTTAGGTCACCTTCACCCAGTAATGCGGCGAGTAATTGACGAGACTGCTGCTTTCGCGCAATCTCTCTATCCAATTCTTGTAAGCGATTTTTAAGCAGCTGACGATCCACTTTTGCTTCTAAGCACGCTTTACATTCTTTGAGTGTTAACCCACCAGATTGCAGTTGCTGAATAAGGCGGATCCGCTGTAAATCTTTATCGCTGTACACGCGATAACCGTTGTCGAGGCGATGCCCCTTAATGAGTTGTTGTTTCTCATAATAGAGTAGAGCAGTGCGTGACAAGCCCACTTGTTCTGCGAGTTCTGAAATTCGATACACTGTTTGTCTCCACACGATTGTTTGAATCAAGGCACTGTAAACTGTAAAGCTATAGACAGGTCAATACTAATAGTCGAACTAATTTATTGATGGTGAGGTGAAAAGCATAGAAGATCGTGAATTGGGTGGGAGATAGAGCCACATCATCACGGAAGCGTAATGATGTGAACGATATTTGTTAGGCTTTTACGTTGCTAGTTTTTAGCAAAAAAATCAACTTTTGTCATACCGTAATGCAGGCGATCAACAAAGCCGTTTTCAACTTTGTAGTAATCTTTTTGGCAGCCTTCGCGGTTGAAACCGCATTTCTCTAACGTTTTGTACGAGCCTACATTACTGGCATAACAGTCAGCTGTTACTTTGTGAGCGTTAAGCTCGTTAAATGCAAGTGCTGTTAAGTATTGTGCGGCTTGAGTGGCAATGCCTTGTCCCCAAGCATGCTCTGCTAGCTGGTAACCAACTTCAAAATTGCCTTCTAAGAACATCACCGACGGCAGTCCTGCCATGCCCATGTATGTGCCTTTCGTGTTACGAATAACGACGGTGAGTTGTTCTGGCCATTCACCTGCAGCTATTGCACTTTCGGTGTTTTCTATAATTGGACCAAAGAAACCTTCATAAACTTCAACGGGCGCAGGGGCAAAAAATAGGTATTCGTTTACCGCTGGATTCCCAAGCATATCGATAATGTCAGGTAAGTCGCTTTGGGTAATTAATGACATATTCAGCGTTGACGTTAACGCAACAGGCTGACCTTTTTTAAGAGATAGAGTAGACAATGTTGTAAACCTTATAATTGGAATTATACCAAGCTCATCGATTATCAAATCATTCTTGCTTTTCCTGCGCAATGTCTGACTAGCTAATCCATGGAATGGATATTACAAGGTGATGATAGTGAAGAGTGCGTAAGACTGATTGAATATTTCCGACACTTTTATGAGATGTAATACCAATCTAGCAAAGTAACTGTTCGTCTTTGCTGGTTAAAACCACTTACTTATCCCGATTGGTATAACGATCGTACGAGAAAGGCTTTTCTTGGTGAGTAGGATCTTTGGGTAGCGATGTTTTGAGTGGCGATGAATTAAAAGTAGGGTGTGTAGGTCGGCATTAGAAAGGAAGCAAGAAACAAAAATCCCCCGCGAGTGACAGGGGATTCATCTGAGCAAGCTATAACGTTGAAGAACAGATTTTAGTCTTGAGTTAAACCAATAAGTGCTTCTTGTGTTGAAGATAGCTGTTGTGTGCTCGACTGATCTAAACCAAGTTCTTTGTGCGCTTCATCTGCAGTCATGCCCAGATGGCAGCGAAGGATATCAATTGCAACTTGGTAATTCTCTTGGTCTGCCATTTTTCCTCCTTGATAGATATGACATTCGTTCTATATGTTATCGACAATAGCTAACTAGCATGATCTATGCAATACGACTAAGGTCTTATACTAATAAAAAAACACTTTGTTCAGCATTTAATCAGCCAGAGTAGTTAATTTGTAACTTAGTCTTAATAGCTATTGTTGTATAGAAAACTCTTTCTATACAATAGACTAGCGATCATCGGTTAGATGCGAAATGTATATTAGCTAACGAAAAGTAACAATTTGCTACTTTCACTTGTAATCACTTTGATCGACCATACTATATAGATAACTCGTTAAATGCTTTTTACGTATACACCGATACAGTGTGTCTACAGATGTAATGGCATATTAGCAATAAAGCTGTTGAAGCTTCTTTTTATTGGAGATAACTAAAAATATGAAGCGTATTGCATTGTTTTTGGCAACCAACCTTGCCGTTATGTTGGTATTCAGTGTCGTCTTGAACATTGTTTATGCTGTCACAGGTATGCAGCCGGGCAGTCTTTCTGGCTTGCTTGTTATGGCGGCACTATTTGGTTTTGGTGGCTCGCTGTTCTCTCTATTCATGTCGAAGAAGATGGCGTTGCGTTCAGTGGGCGGTGCAGTAATTGAACACCCTCGCAATGAAACTGAACATTGGCTAATTGAAACCGTTTCTCGCCAAGCACAAAAAGCGGGCATCGGTATGCCAACGGTAGCGATTTACGACTCTGCTGACATCAATGCTTTTGCGACAGGTGCAAAGCGCGATGATTCATTGGTTGCGGTATCAACAGGTTTGATGCACAGCATGACACGTGATGAAGCTGAAGCTGTACTAGCGCACGAAATCAGCCACATTGCGAATGGCGATATGGTGACGATGACCTTGATGCAAGGTGTAGTGAATACCTTTGTTATTTTCGTCTCTCGTTTAGTTGCTGGTGCTATCAGTGGCGTAAACAGTAACGATGAAGAGGGCGAGGGTGGTAGCTACATGACTTACTTTATCGTCTCTTCTATCATGGAAGTATTGTTCGGCTTCTTGGCGAGCATCTTGACCATGTGGTACAGCCGTCACCGTGAATTTAAAGCGGATGCAGGTTCGGCTCACCTAGTAGGTAAACAAAAGATGATTGCCGCGCTAGAGCGTTTAAAAATGAGCCAAGAGCCACAGCTTGAAGGCTCTATGATGGCGTTTGGTATTAACGGTAAGAAGTCACTGTCTGAGCTATTCATGACACACCCACCGTTAGAAAAACGTATCGACGCACTACGCCGTGGTGAGCACCTTTAATCGGTAATTGATTAAGAGTTAGCTCTCGGAATATTGAAGCTACGCAGCTAGTAATAGAAGCGCGTAACACGTACAAATCGAATGCCAGTCAGTTTTGCTGATTGGCATTTTTTGTTGCTGAAGATTTGATAATCTGACTTCCTGACTTCCTGACTTCCTGACTTCCTGACTTCGAAGGGATAATTAAATCTATCGTAGTTATGATAGGTAACGCTTAATGGGATACTAAGCCAGCTAAGTAATTTATCGTTTTTGCTGGTTAAAACACGCCCCTGACAATCGGGTTATAAATTTTGTAAGTCGAATAACGAACTACAAAATCTACGCTTTATTCTATGTGTCTTTTTCTACGTAACATCGATTAAGCAGAAAACTGCACACTGACTTATCTGAGTTGATATTGATGAGGGAGCCACAATATCGATATAAAAAAAGAGCAAAGCCATTATAGCTTTGCTCTTCTATTTCAACCGTGGATAGCGTTGAGGGTAACTCGCTTAGTTTGTAACAGGTTCACTCGCCATCGCAGGTTGTACTTTGCGCATTGCAAAAATACAGAAACCTAAGAACCAGATACCACTGACGGCCAGACCTGCCCACGCAGAATGAGTGTACCCAATTGCTAAGTAGCCTAGTAGTGCGCCAAATGCGACAGAGCAGGCGTATGGAAGCTGAGTCAGCACATGATCCATATGGTGGCAGCCTGCACCTGTTGCAGACAGAATACTGGTACTTGAGATTGGCGAACTGTGATCCCCAAATACCGCACCTGCTAGTACAGCAGACAGCATAGGTAGTAGCATCGCAATGTCACTTGCTGCTGCAATATCACCTGCGAGTGGCAGCATGATACCGAACGTACCCCAACTTGTACCTGTCGCAAACGCCATTGCACAAGATAAAACGAATACCAGCGCCGGTAACAATTCGATAGGTAAATTACCATTAGCCATAGACGCTAAGTAAATACCTGTTTGCATGTCGCGAACAACAGCACCAATAGTCCAAGCGAAGAATAAAATAACAATGGCAGGCATCATCGCAGAGATACCTTGAGGTGCAGCTTTAAGCCACGTACTTGCGCTCATTTTCAAGCGTAGTGCCAAACCAACTGAAACCACTAAACTACAAATCGCACCGTAAACCAGTGATGAACCAACATTGGTATTTTCAAATGAACCAATAACGCTAAATGCGCGGCCATTTGCGGCAAGTACTTCAGCGCCAGATTGCACCATAAAGAAAACAGTCGCAGCGGTTAGTGTGAAGATAGGCAATACCATATCAATCATGCCGCCTTTAGCATCTTCAGGTACTTCTACGTCTAGGCCTGCAGGTTTACCTTGTGATTCGTCCCAAAGCTGACCTTCTAGTGCTCTTGCTTCGTGCTTACGCATTGGGCCAATGTCTAACTGGAAGAAAATAACGCATATCACCATAACAAGGGTGAACACGGCGTATAAGTTCATTGGCATCATTTCTACAAACGCAGCGATAGGGCTTTGGTCTGTTACGTTATGTGCAACCATAATGCCACCGACAAGTGCGATGATATAAGCACCCCAAGATGAAATAGGCATCAAAACACAAACAGGAGCGGCAGTAGAGTCGAGTAGGTAAGCAAGTTTAGCGCGGGAGATTTTGAAGCGGTCTGTCACTGGGCGGCAAATAGCACCAACGGAAAGGCTATGGAAGAAATCATCAATAAAGAAAACAAACACCATTAAACCCGTTAGCGACTTAGCACTGCGGCGGTCTTTACAGCGAACCGAAGCCCAATCGGCAAAAGCTTGCGTCGCACCAGAAACACTCATTAAGCTAATCAGCGCACCAAGCAATAACATGAAAATAATCATATTTACATTGTCGCCGTTTAGCGTGCCGTCACTCCATACGATGGCTAAGACTTTGCCGACTAAATAGTGAAGGGTGTCTAGCGGCGAATAATGGTTAAGCATTAATGCACCAGCTGCGATACCTGTGCCGAGAGATAGCAAAACACGACGCGTGGAAACAGCAAGGATGACCGCTATCATAGCGGGCAGTACGGACCAAAGAGAGTCCGAAAAATCAAAAAGGTTCATGATCTCAGTTCACCTACAACATATAAGGTGGAGATCTACCGAAAGGACGAGTAACTAAGAAGCATAATAACGATCACTTGTTACCCCTTCTGGCAGCGCTCCATAGTAAAAACCTATGGCAGTTCTGTACCTATTCGGCACAGACCCAGCGACTGAGGTTGATAGTCACAGTCACTTCGGCGCTGGCTCCTTTCTCCGGCATCAAAGGAATCACCCTCCACTCGGATACTTTTAGGCAGCGCGCCTCTACTTTAGGGTTGGCAAACTCCATTATACCAATGAAATGCCTAGTGTTGGTATTATATGTGGTTGAATATTTTAGTCATCAAATAATCCGCTTTATTCACAGTTAAATGCAATTTTTTTGATTGTGATGATAAACATATCAAATAGATGATTGAGGATTGTTCGTTTTGTGAATGTCTCAGGTACTTTTTAGCAACAAAGTGTGCGCAGAGTTGTTGTTAGGCGGAAGTGATAAAATGGAGGGTGAACGTAGGGAAATATTGGCTGAATAAATTATTATGCAGCCAAGTGCTTACTGTTGTGCTATCTGAAAGCTTTATTACTACAGATTAACTGTACGCCGCCTTCAAGCGAGTAACTGGTTTGCAGTTGATTGGAAGGTGAAGTAATGCCGCAATGAAAGCCAGCACTACAGTCGACCACCAAATAGGTTCATACGAACCGTAGTAATCGTAAATTCGACCACCGACCCAAGCACCTAAGAAGCTACCCACTTGGTGTGTAAAGAAAACTAAACCGTATAAGGTTGATAAGTAGCGCGCGCCGAAGATCTGACGAACTAAGCCAGAGGTTAACGGCACTGTACCTAACCAACAAAAACCAATCGCACCACCAAATATAGCTGCGGTGTGCTCAGTCACAGGTAAAGTAACAAAGGCTGCAATAACCACAGTACGAACAAGGTACAGCGAAGTCATGACATAACGTTTGTCAAACTTATCGCCCATTACGCCCCAAAAATACGACCCGAAGATATTAAAAATACCTACATAGGCCAATGCCATAGCGGCAATATTGCCGGGTAAGCCTTTATCGGCCAAATAGCTAGGTAAGTGGGTGGCAATAAACATCACATGAAAACCACATACGAAGAAACCCGCATGAATTAGCCAATAGCCCTTGTGGTTGAAGGCTTCAGACAAGGCTTGTTTCAGTGTTTGTGGATCTTCAACAACGCCTTTACTGTTAGCACTTTCTGTTTTCATAAAGCTTGCGAATGCGATCATTAAGCAGCAAGCCAAAGCAAAAATTTGTAATGCGGTTTGCCAGTCAAAATGTGTCAGTAGCGATTGTGCACCAGGGATAACCGCAAACATACCAAACGAACCCGCAGAGGTGGTTAGGCCAAATGCTTTTGCTGTGTGTTCAGCAGGTACTACGCGTGCAATAGCCCCAAGTACGATCACATAGCTGGTTGCGCTTAAACCAAGGCCGATCAACATGCCAATAGTGACATAGAGCATGCTTGGCTCAGTCGCGATTGACGTTAGGTACAGTCCTGCACCATAGGCAACAGCCCCAAGCATAATAATGCGTCGTGGTCCCCAGCGATCCGATGCCATGCCAATAAAAGGTTGGAACATGCCAAATAACAGGTTTTGTAGGGCAATCGCAAAGCTGAAGAACTCACGGCCAGTTTGAAATGTATCTGAGATTGGCATCATGAAGATACCAAAAGATTGCCTAATCCCAAGGCTAAAAATTAATGTCCCTATTCCCATCCATACTAAAAGTGGAAAACGAAAAATACTCATTAATGGTGCTCTGTATGTGAATCCGAATTTGATTGATGACAACCAGCATGGACAGCATGCTGCGCGAGTGCATCTAACAAAGGCTGACAATGATGAACGCCAATAAGGGTAATGATGAGCAGTAAAACCATACGGCTTAACTGCGCAAAAAGTGATTGTGAAAACATCAGTGCCTCATACGCGAAATTGCGAGGCGCGGATATTAAAGAAACCTAGTTAATGAAACAAATGAATAAAAATCAGGAAGGTTATGCATAAATTGCATGAAATATGAGAGGTTAACTTCCGTGTAAAATAAAGATGGTTTCTTCAACGTTTACCTGTCTAATTGTTGAAAAATCGGACTGTTGAGTCAAGCGGTTTGAAGCCGCAACGATGCAAAATATCGGTATCTTCAGTATGAACCGGATGAAGAGGTATGTCGCTGGAGGATGTGTTTTGAAAGTTTATTCACAAGAAGGTTTTTTCTGACATCTAAGCTGGTTATAGGTATTTTGGCAATCAGAATTAACATTCAGGAGTATAAAGTGTGATGATCTTTGTGATAAATCACTCGGTTCATCGTGAAACTAATCGTTTTTTTGCAAAATCATCATACAATGCGCGTTATTCCTCATTGCTCCATTTTTGTTTAAGATAAATCATTAAATGACCCTCGAAAGACGTGCTGAGTTCTTACTCCTCTTTACAACATTTTGCGCTTCCGCTGGCTGGATCTTTTCGAAAGAAGTGATTCAAGGTTTGCCACCATTTGGCTTTATGGGGTTACGTTTTTTTACTGCCTCACTGATCCTACTTCCTTTTTGTTTCAAGCATTTTAAAACGGTTGCACTTGGCGATGTCCTGCGCTCTATGTCGGTAGGTTGTTTGCTCGGTGGTGCATTATTGTGCTGGATTTATGCAATTTCAATCAGCGATACCTTAGGGGAAGGGGCTTTTATTATGAGCCTGTCGGTATTGCTTGCACCGTTAGTGGCGTGGGTACTCTTTAAGCACAAGCCTGTCCGTGAGTTTTGGTTGTCGTTACCGTTTGCCATTGTCGGTTTAATGCTGTTATCACTTTCACAAGGCTGGCAAGGATCTATAAGCCAATTGTGGTTCTTACTTGCTGCCTTCTTTTTGGCATTGCATTTTAACTTTAATAGTCGCTTTGCTCAGCGTATGCCTGTAATGCTACTAACATGCATTCAATTGTTCGTGACAGGTCTGCTAGGACTAATTCTATCGTTATTTGTTGAAACTTGGCCAACGACGATCCCACCGACGATTTGGGGGTGGTTTGCATTAAGCGTGTTGTTTGCTACCAGCTTACGTTACCTAACTCAAACCATGGGTCAACAACGGGTCACGGCAGCCAATGCTGCGATCATCATGATCTTGGAGCCGATTTGGACGGTGCTATTGAGCATTTTATGGTACAAAGAAGCGATGCCTGCCGCTAAGGTAATAGGCTGTACAATGATCCTGTTTTCTTTGCTGCTGTACCGTGGTTTATCTAACCCTAAAATTCGAGCATTTCTTAAACGCTCTGATCTTCATTCGTCCTAGTGTTGGCTAGTCGCATGGCTGCTTAGTGTGATAGTTTTTTTTGCTTTGCAGTGTATTAGCGTTCACGCTGATAAGGCGTCGCTTGCATGGATTTGACCTCGGGCAAGCGACGGTCATTGGGATCATCCGTGCGATTTTTCAGCAATTTATATTCATTCTCTATCGAATGCAGGACTTGCTTAAACGGTTGGTTGCCAACGGTTAAGCTGGTTTGGAAGGGCTGTGAGTAAATTAAAATAGCGTACATTACCATGCCCGTTGCAGCACCATATGCAGATAGATAAAACATGCTGATCTTGGTTTGTTTAAAATAGCTCATAGGGATCAGTGCTAAGAAAAATAACCCAATAACCATGACCCAAAATAAAGGCGGTAGATCATCGTCGTAGTCAAACAAACGTTGCATGCGTAGCCGTTCTATCTCATCTAGCAGGCTGTCTATTTCTGTGGTTGTTTCAACAATGTCAGGGTTACGAGGAATAGCATCAAGCAAACGTCGTAAATCATACAGAGCATGATCAGCGGTAAGGTTACTTGCTAATGGATCTTTAGCTACCCAATCTTCTTCAATCACGGCATAGACATAGTTTGCGAGTGTCGCGATGCTAGAGAGGGCATGTTCACTGGGGAGTTCTTCCCCCAAATCTTCCAAGACCAAAGAGATCACCATTGCCTCTTGATCAATTGATTCGCGTAATTCGTTGTATTCAGAAAAAACAGAATTGAATGCCAGCGCAAGAATGAATGCCTGAATGGCGCCTAGACGTGTGGATAGCGTTGAGCAAAGTTGGGCATTTTCATCGGTACGGGCGGGATGAACAGCATAGTGGATAATGGTGGTGAATAGCACTGCAATTAGTGCGGAAATACTGATAACGGTGGCTAAGCCAACGAAAGTAGGAAGCGATTCTATCACCACATCAATTCCTTATGTGCACAAGGTGATTACAGTATAGCTGGCGACACTTTGTCTGCGTGTCTTGGATGATAGACACGGCTGGAATATGGCAGGAAAAAGGCTTAATCAGTGGTAAAAAAATAAGCCAAGAAGTCCTTTTCTTGGCTTATTTTATCGTTAATCTATTTTAGGTTGAGATCAGATCTTAAGCTGGTATTAACGACTATCGTTAATGAGCCAATATCAGCGGATCGCTAATATTGAAGCCATAAATGATGACTAAGCCGATAATACCCGTCATAACAAGGTAGTAGAAAGTTGGGATAATCGTTTTACGCAATGTTGCGCCTTCACGGCCTAGCAAGCCAACCGTAGCTGATGCGGCAACCACATTGTGAATCGCAATCATATTACCCGCCGCTGCACCTACTGCTTGCAAGGCAACAACAGCCGCACTTGAGATACTTAACGTTTGTGCCACTTCAAATTGGAATTGGCTGAACATCATGTTAGATACGGTATTAGAACCTGCGATGAATGCGCCTAATGCGCCTATGGTCGCGCTAAGGGCAGGGAAGAACTCACCGACTAAGCCAGATGCAAAGTTCGCAGTGGTTACTGGCATGCTGGCTAAATCAGCACCATTGACGCCAGAGTTAATGAAAATACGTACCATAGGGATAGTAAAAATCAGTACAAAACCAGCGCCAATCAGGGTTTTACTTGATTCGCCAAAAGCTTTAAATAATGGGCTGACTTGGCGTGATTGCAGCAATACCGCAAGCAGCGCAACAAACACTAGAATCCCACCCGGTAAGTATAGCGGCTGGATTGCAGCACTGATCCCAGACTCACCTAAGATATTACTCAACGAGAAGCTGACATCGGTCAACATACCTTTGAAGTCTTTACTTACGCGACTAGCAACCAATATTACAGCTAACAGTACATAAGGTGCCCATGCCAGCGCCAGGCTCATCGGCTTACCCGTTGTCTCTTTGATTTCAATTTTGAGAGAACCTAACCACTCTGCTGGCCATTTGTCTTCACTTTCAAAATCCCACTTTGACTTAGGTACTAAAAAGCCTTTTTTCGCCGCAGTTACCACAATGGCCAATCCCACTAAGCCACCAATCAAAGATGGGAACTCTGGGCCAAGTAATGCACCTGTTAATGCGTAAGGAATAGTAAAAGCTAAACCTGCAAAAATAGCGAATGGTAGAATATCTAGCCCTTCAGTCCAGCTTCTGTTTTTACCAAAAAAGCGCGTTAGCATCATCGCCATAAGCACAGGTATTAATGTGCCAACACAGGCGTGGATTAATGCAACGTTCGTGGTGATTTGCTGTAAGTACACATCCCACGTTGAGCCATTAGCCACTAATGTTTCTGTGATGTTATGAGTATCTAGCCCTTTATTGACACCTACGATGATAGGTGTTCCGACAGCACCAAAAGAAACGGGGGTTGATTGGATCATCATGCCCATTAGTACGGCAGCAAGGGCTGGGAAACCAATGGCAACCAATAGCGGTGCCGCAATGGCTGCTGGAGTACCAAAGCCTGATGCGCCTTCAATGAAGGATCCAAAACACCATGCAATGATAATGGCTTGAACACGGCGGTCGGTAGAGATATCGGTAAAACCATTACGAATAGTTGTGATAGCGCCGGTGTGCTTTAAAGTGTTTAACAAGAAGATGGCACCGAACACTATCCACAACACCGCAATGGTGATCATTAAGCCTTGGATACTGGATGCCAATACACGGTTGGCAGACATATCCCAACCGAATAAGGCAATAATAACCGTTAGACCAAAGGCGACAGGCATAGCATGTTTTGCTGGCCAGTTAAGGCCAACCAGTAAGATAGCGGCGAGCACTATCGGCGAAAAGGCGAGTAAAGCGAGTAGGGTATCAGTCATTAGAGTACATCCTTCGTACAGCCGTTTTGTTTTAACGTTAGAGTAATATTATTGTTGTGTTTGTGTGGATTATGTAAATCAAATGTGACGGTACTCCTTTCATTTTTCTTAATATAGGGGAATAATGAAAAAGATTATTTCCAAAAGTTGATAAATCATGGTTAAAACAGATGACTTGATCCTGTTTGCACAGGTTGTGGAGCTCGGCTCTTTTAGTCGAGTAGCAGAGCAAAACAGCCTTACAAACTCAGTTGTTAGCAAGCGGATAGCGCGATTAGAGGAAAGCCTTGGAGTACAACTTTTGTACCGAAGTACACGAAAGTTAACGGTGAGTGAGGCTGGAAAATTACTTTATCAAGGTGCTAAAAATGTGAAGCAGGCAGCGGTAGAGGCAATAGATACTGTGGCAGGGTTTGGTGAAAAAGTGACTGGACATGTGAAAATGTCAGTGCCTACTATCTCGGGAGACCTACTTTTAGCAGATGCAGTTGCGGATTTTTGCGTGCAAAATCCGGGGATGACAGTGGATATGTCGCTTGATAATAAGTTTGTGGATTTGATTGATGATGGTTTTGACTTAGTGATCAGAACCGGTCACCTCGAAGACTCCAACCTAATTGCACGCCATATTCTAGATTCGCAATGGGTAATATGCGCGGCACCTGCCTATATTAGCCGAAACGGAAAACCGCAGCATCCCGAGGATTTAGTGAACCATAATTGCTTACAGTATGCTTACCAAACAACAGGTGCAGCGGAGTGGTTGTTTAAAAGAGATAGCGGTAATTATATCGTGCGGATCAGTGGTAACTTCTCAACCAATAACGCGGGAGCATTACGTAAAGCAGCCTTAGGCGGTCACGGTATTGCTTATGTACCAAGGTGTTTGGTGTATCACGATTTGATGAAAGGGGATTTAATGGATTTATTCCCTAAGCAAGTTGGTAAGCGGCTAGGCATTTATGCAGTTTACCCGTTCACTCGCCAACCACCGCAAAAAATCAGGTTACTAATAGAGCATATTCGTGCGCGTTATCTCGTTATTGGCCACTATTTTTAATGCATCATTAGTGGCTCGCTTTCATGCTATGAGTCGCGAGCTTACCGTATTATTTTTCTTCGGCGAATAAGGTATCAGTAAAGGGGATTTGTTTGGTCTCGCTATAGCGATCATCAAAACAGGCACGCTCGGCAGAATCACAATAAACCTTGTTACTAAATGAAAAGCGGCTACTGTCGAAGTTGTCGCTTCCGCCAACCTCTTCTATCATTTTTAGCATCTTATTCTGTGCATCGTCACCTAAGTAAGATTGGGTAAAAGCCATTGAAATACCAAATCCATCGACACAGAACCCTGCTTTTTCATCACAAATAATGCCTTGCTCAGGGGAAAATATCCCAGCAGCTAATGTTGTTACTGTCGTTGGCTTCTCTAGTTCAGGTGCTGGTGGGCTGGTTGCAAAGGTAAGGTGCGTAAAGTAAGCCGCGCCAAAAACGAAGGAATATCGGACTAAGTGCTTGATAAACTGCATTGCATTGCCTTATTTGTGAAGAGCATGTCCATTTAGCTTATCGTAAATCGGGTAGAATGCTGTCTCTAATATGCGTTGATGTTGTCTTGTTTAGCTATATTGCATTCTTACATTTCAACGATTTATTTAGCGACTTCATAACGTCTGTTTTATGCTAACAATTAATAAAGCAAGATATAGCAGCAAATATTAAGAGGAAGGTCTATGAGCTGGTATTTACACGTTTTAAAGAATTATGCTGTTTTCAAAGGAAGAGCTCGTCGAAAAGAGTATTGGTATTTCTTCTTAGTTAACCTTGTGATTGCATTATGTTTAGCTGTGGTAGATAACCTACTTCATACACCAGGATCTGCTGATGGAGCGGGTATTTTGGGCTCTATCTATTCTTTTGCTGTGATGATCCCAACAATCGCTGTTGGCGTAAGACGTTTGCATGATACAGGTCGGGTTGGCTGGTGGATGTTTATTGTGATTATTCCTGTTATTGGTGCACTTGTATTGCTGTACTTTTTCGTTAAAGACAGCGAGGCGCAGTCTAACGAGTATGGTCCAAATCCTAAGCAGATTGAAGATGCCCAATTTAGTGGTTAGACGACATTAGCGACTGTAATGCGACAAAAAAGGCAGACTCAAGGTCTGCCTTTTGTTGTTGTGCGCCGAGCATGGTGTCAACCTAGGAGGTGAAAGTCCTCTACGTGCCTTGTCGAGCAGGAAGCGTTAGCCTATGCAAGGGTGTCCATCGTGAGGTGGAATCTGAAGGAAGCAAATGGCAAAACATAGCTGGAACCGCCGTATGCGACCCACGCTTGTACGGTGGTGTGAGAGGACGGAGGCCGTGAGGCCTCCTCCTACTCGATTGTTATCTAGATTGTAACTTACGAATCAATCTTACGCCGTTAGGCCTAGGATGGTCAGTGGTAGAATACCAAACACTAAACTAATGTAACCAAATACAGCTGCTTTGCTCTTGGTTGCTAGGTCACCTAGGTAGAATGCGCCTTTCAGCGGTAATTCACGTAGGAATGGCACACCAAAGATAAGTACAGTTGCTAGTATGTTGAAAACTAAGTGTACTAATGCAATTTGTAGTGCGAATACTGCGTTATCACCAGAGATAGCGGTTGCCGCTAGTAACGCAGTGATACATGTACCAATGTTTGCACCCAAAGTGAAAGGGTAAACTTCACGTACTTTTAGTACACCAGTACCTACTAGTGGCACCATCAAACTTGTTGTCGTAGAAGACGACTGAACAAGGATAGTAACAACAGTACCTGATGCGATGCCATGTAGCGGACCACGACCAATTGCGCTCTTTAGGATGTCTTTTGCACGGCCAACCATAAGGCTACGCATAAGTTTACCCATTGCCGTAATCGCAATAAAGATAAGCGCAATACCGATAACGATAAGTGCAACACCACCCATGTTACCAAATGTGCTTAGTGGGCCTTTTACAAGGTCAACAGCAGGCTGAGTCAGCGGTTTCATGAAGTTTAATCCCTTCATGCTCATGTCGCCTGCATCCAGCAATGGTGATACTAACCACGTTGAAATTTTGTCTAGTATGCCGAACATCATTTCTAACGGTAGGAAGATAGAAACAGCCAATAGGTTAAAGAAGTCATGTACGGTTGCACTTGCAAAGGCACGACGGAATTCTTCTTTACAACGCGCATGGCCTAAACTTACCAAGGTGTTGGTTAACGTTGTACCAATATTGGCACCCATAACCATAGGAATCGCGGTTTCTACAGGTAAACCACCTGCCACTAGACCTACAATGATTGATGTCACCGTGCTTGAAGATTGGATAAGTGCCGTTGCTACTAAGCCAATCATTAAGCCTGCTACAGGGTGAGAGGCAAATTCAAATAAAGTTTTTGCTTGCTCACCAACAGACCATTTAAAGCCGCTGCTGACCATAGATACAGCAACAAGCAGAATGTACAGCATGAACGCTAGGTTAGCCCAGCGGACCCAACGCATAGAGCTGTTTTGTGGCGCAGCAGTAGTGGCTTGGGTATTCATAATCATTTCTCCATGACAATAGGATGTCGTTTGGGTGTCATTTTGTTGAAATCTGCCGCGATGGTAGAGGGCTAATATTTCAGAAATATGACACTTTTAATTACAAGGCACTTTTGTGCTTATTTTATGAGAGATGAGAAAATTCAGCTTTTAGTCAGAAGTGGTGGTATTAATATATAACGTCATGATTAAAGTCGTTTTTTGAGAATGTTTAGTGGTGTTAGGATTTAGGTTTTTATCCTGAATGAATTATTAATATCAGTAATAAAAAACAGGAAAACTCGGATTTGTAGTGGAGGAATATGACAGTTGCGGATTATCTGAAAATTTATTCTGCGGATATTACTTGGTTATGGCTCTAATTATTCGGTATTTACGATGTATTAGCTCTAAACAAACGATTTCTCAGAAAGCGGTATTGCCGATTACACTAACGAAACACAATGTATTTTGTGAAAATTGTTTTTGTTCACAAGGAGTGACGGTCAATGACCGATGCTATTCGTAAATTTTTAAAATTAGAGTCTGCTGGCGGTATTATCCTTATTATCGCAGCAGCTATCGCAATGGTTATTGCGAACTCACCATTACAATCAGTTTACTCAGGTACGCTTCATTCCTATGTTGCTGGCCTATCTGTAGAGCATTGGATCAATGATGGCTTAATGGCTATCTTCTTTATGCTTATCGGATTGGAAGTAAAGCGCGAACTTATTGAAGGTGCGCTGAATACGAAAGAAAAAGCGATTTTCCCTGCACTTGCAGCTGTTGGCGGTATGATTGCACCAGCGTTAGTGTATGTACTATTTAACTACTCAGATCCTGTCGCGATTACAGGTTGGGCGATCCCTGCTGCAACTGATATTGCATTTGCATTGGGTATTATGGCGTTACTGGGTAAACGTGTACCCGTTAGCTTAAAAGTGTTCCTGTTAGCGCTGGCGATTATTGATGACCTTGGTGTTATCGTGATTATCGCTTTGTTCTACAGCAGCGACTTGTCTACTTGGGCATTGGCTGTGGCATTTGCTTCAACAGCGGCACTATTTATCATGAACGCTAAAAATGTCACGAAAATCTCACTCTACTTAATTGTGGGTGCGATATTGTGGTTCAGCGTCTTGAAATCAGGTGTACACGCAACACTTGCTGGTGTGGTGTTAGGCTTTGCGATTCCATTAAGTGGTAAAGATGGTCGTTCAGACAAGCACTCACCGCTTAAACACCTAGAGCATGTACTACATCCATACGTTGCTTTCTTGATTCTTCCTCTGTTTGCTTTTGCAAATGCAGGTATTTCTTTGGACGGTGTATCAGTAGAAGGTATGACAGGCATGTTACCTGTTGGTATCGCTCTGGGTCTGTTCATTGGTAAACCACTGGGGATCTTTACTGCAAGTTATGTCGCAGTAAAAAGCGGTGTAGCAATACTACCTGACGGCATTAACTTCAAGCATATTTTTGCAGTGTCGGTGCTATGTGGTATTGGTTTCACCATGTCGATCTTTATTTCTTCATTGGCTTTTGCTGGTGCGCCAGCAGACTTCAATACTTATTCTCGTTTAGGTATTTTAGTTGGGTCAACGGTAGCGGCAATCGTGGGCTACATGATGCTAAACCGCGTGCTACCTAAATCGGAGGCGTAATATGAAACGTTATCTTCTCACTGCGATGGTGTTCGCGTCGTCAGCTGCTGTAGCTGTACCTGATTATACGAATTGCACCACGGATAGCGAAACGGAACTTTGTCAGGCTTATTTAGCTGGTGTTAGCCACGGTAAGGCTGCTACGACCACTGTGATGACGGAACAGGATGACTCATTCCGTTCTCGCGCACTGGAGCAGCGAGTTGGAGAGCGTTATCGTAAAACCCTTGTCGATGAAAAGAAGTCTGTCAATGCAACGAATTGAGTAGTTAAGACTCAGATTCGCTAAAAACTACTTTCATTGCTTGAAAAATAACAGATTAAGTTGAAGACCCTAGAGGTGCCGCGTAAGCTGCACGTCTGGGGTTTTTTATTATGGCAATGAAATAACGGATGTCTCATCTTAATTATAACCACTTGTATTACTTCTGGATGGTGTGCAAGCAAGGCTCAGTGACTAAGGCTGCTGATGCGCTTTTTCTCGCACCACAGACGGTGACAGGACAAATTCGTGCGTTAGAAGAACGAATGAAAGGGAAGCTGACAAAGCGTGTTGGGCGGAATATTGAACCAACCGAGCTAGGACAGTTGGTTTTTAAGTATGCCGATAAAATGTTTGATCTTAGCTACGAAATGCTGGATATCGTTAACTATACACAGCGTGAAAATCAGTTGCTGGAAGTTGGCGTAGCCGATGCGTTGTCTAAGCGCTTAGTCAGTAAGGTGTTGTTGGAAGGTATTCCGGAAGATGAGCGTATCCACTTGCGCTGCTATGAGTCCACTCATGAAATGTTGTTAGAGCAACTGTCGCTGCATAAATTGGACATGATTTTGTCTGACTGCCCGGTTGATTCAACGCAAAGCCCAGGCCTTTACAGTAAGAAACTGGGTGAATCGAGCATGAGTTTTTTCTGCTCTAAGCCAGAAAAAACGCTACATTTCCCAGCCTGTATTGAAGATTATAAATTACTGATCCCTGGTCGCCGTACTGCGATGGGACGCAAATTACATCAATGGTTTGATCAGCAAGGGATCACGCCAAATATTCTTGGTGAATTTGATGATGCAGCATTGATGAAGGCGTTTGGTGCCTACCATCAGTCGATGTTTGTTGCACCGTCAATTTATGCGGAAGAAATAGAAGAAGCAAACAACATTCGTGAAGTAAAACGGGTGAAAGAAATCAAAGAAGAGTATTACGTCATTTTTGCTGAACGTATGATTATGCATCCTGCGGTGAAAAAGATATGTGAAGCAAACTTTGGTAAGTTGTTTAAATAGCGCTAATTACTACGACTTTTTCATGGATCTTTGCCGTTAACTCACTTAATATTTAAGTATATTAGCGTTAACTTAAATTAGTGGTGAGAATATGGATCTGCAACGAATGGAGCAGAATGCTGGGCAAGCAGTCGTATTACTCAAAGCCATGGCGAACGAAAGGCGTTTATTTATTCTTTGCTACTTGCTAGAAGGGGAAATGTCCGTCGGAATGATGTGTGAGAAGCTCCAATTGAGCCAATCAGCATTATCTCAACACTTAGCATGGCTAAGGCGTGATGGTTTGGTAGAGACGCGAAAAGAGTCACAAACGGTGTACTACCGTTTGAAGAGCGAAGAAGTACGCGCTGTGATTCAATTGTTGCACGATATGTATTGCCATTGAGTTTTTAAATGGCAAATTCCAGACACAAAAAAACCGGCTAAGTGCCGGTTTTTTTTATCGCTGTAAAATCTCGACTCTATTAAAGAGCTTTGATTTTAGCCGCTAGGCGAGCTTTGTGACGTGCAGCTTTGTTTTTATGGATTAGGCCTTTAGTAGCCATACGATCCATAACAGGTTGCATTTCAACGAAAGCAGCAGTTGCAGCTTCTTTGTTGCCTGCTTCAATAGCAACGATAACTTTTTTGAAGAAAGTGCGCATCATAGAACGACGGCTAGCGTTGTGCTGGCGACGTTTTTCTGAAGTTAGTGCACGTTTCTTAGCAGATTTGATATTTGCCAAGGGTGTAACTCCCAAATTCTTTGGTACGGTGACAATTTAAGGCCGAGGACTATGCCAACAAAGCGAAAGATTGTCAAATGATTTGTGTAAATAACCGTCAAGCCCATGAAGTTGGCACTTACGGAATAACACGGTTAATATGGCGGCAGATTTTACCAGCATTTCGCCCCGTAAGTCACCTTTCTGGGCTATCTTTTATGAGGTTTTTTTGTGAGTAAGCGTCTTTTACGCTCAGGACTGATAGTTAGCGCCATGACTTTGGTTTCTCGAGTGCTCGGTTTGGTCCGAGATGTCGTGGTTGCAAACTTGATGGGAGCCGGTGCTGCCGCCGATGTTTTCTTCTTTGCGAATAAGATCCCCAACTTCTTACGTCGTCTGTTTGCTGAAGGTGCTTTTTCTCAAGCGTTTGTTCCGGTATTGACTGAATACCACGCCGCCGGTGATATGGATAAAACCCGTCAGCTGATTGCCAAAGCATCAGGGACCTTGGGTGTACTTGTTTCTATTGTGACCCTCGTAGGGGTTTTAGGGTCTGGCGTTGTAACGGCATTGTTCGGTGCTGGCTGGTTTATTGATTGGTTAAACGATGGCCCTGCGGCGCCTAAGTTTGAATTGGCGAGTTTGCTACTGAAGATTACCTTCCCTTATTTATGGTTCATTACTTTCGTGGCCTTGTCGGGGGCAATCTTAAATACCTTAGGTAAGTTTGCGGTTTCCTCTTTTACCCCTGTTTTCTTGAATGTTGCCATTATTGGTTGTGCATGGTTTTTATCACCACAGTTAGCTCAGCCTGAAATCGGTTTGGCTATCGGTGTATTCCTCGGTGGCTTAATTCAATTCTTATTCCAAATTCCTTTCCTTATAAAAGAAGGGGCATTGGTTCGGCCGCAATGGGGCTGGAATGATCCTGGCGTGAAAAAGATTCGCACCTTGATGATCCCAGCGTTATTCGGTGTTTCAGTGAGTCAAATTAATTTACTGTTTGATACTTTTATTGCCAGCTTCCTGGCTACTGGATCAATCAGTTGGCTGTATTACTCCGACCGCTTATTAGAGTTTCCGCTTGGTCTGTTTGGTATTGCGATTGCCACCGTTATTCTGCCCGCGTTGTCACGAAAGCATGTGGAAAAAACGTCAGGTCAGTTTGCTAGTACGATGGACTGGGGCGTGCGTATGGTGTTGCTACTCGGGATCCCTGCGATGCTAGGACTGATGGTGTTGGCGAAGCCGATGTTGATGGTACTTTTTATGCGTGGTGAGTTTTCTCCGAACGATGTACATCAAGCGTCATTGTCTTTACTCGCATACGCGTCGGGCCTATTAAACTTTATGTTGATTAAAGTGCTGGCACCGGGTTACTACGCTCGTCAAGATACCAAAACACCAGTACGTTTTGGTATTATCGCGATGGTTACTAATATGTTCTTTAATGCCATTTTTGCATATTTTTATGGTTATGTTGGTTTAGCTATGGCGACGGCATTATCGGCACTAGTGAATGCGGCACTGCTTTACCGTGGCCTTCACATGGCAAATGTATACCGTGTGACCAAAACAACCTTATGGTTTGTGGCGCGCTTAGCGGTTGGTGGTGTGGCAATGGTCGCATCGCTATTGTGGTTGATGCCTGCGATGAGCGAGTGGTTAAGCTGGAGCTTAAGCCATCGTGTCATGTGGCTATCGGGATTAATCGCAGTTGGTGCCTCGGTTTACTTGGTAATTGTGATGATTTTAGGCATTCGTCCTCATCATCTTCGCACGGATAGCTGATTGACAGGGCGGAGTAGTATATAATCCGCCAGTTTTTATCATGAATTTTGAAATTTCACTCAGTAAAATAGCAAGCGGTACATGGAATTAATCCGAGGAATACATAATATTAAGCCTCGTCATCACGGTTGCGTGCTGACGATTGGTAATTTTGATGGTGTCCATTTGGGTCATCAGGCGGTATTACGCCAGGTGATTGCCAAGGCGGAGTCTATGTCATTACCCGCTGCGGTGATGTCTTTTGAACCTCAGCCGTTAGAGCTTTTTGCTGGTGACAAAGCGCCAGCTCGGCTAACGCGCTTTCGTGATAAATACCAACAATTGAAAAAAGTAGGCGTTGAGCGTTTGCTTTGCATCAATTTTAATGCCCATTTTGCCAATATGACCCCCCGTGACTTTGTTCGTCGCTTGTTGGTTGAGCAATTGGGTGTTAAGTTTCTGGTAGTTGGTGATGATTTTTGCTTCGGTCAAGGTCGAAGTGGAACATTTGAAATGCTACAAGCGGCTGGCCGTGAGTGGGGTTTTGAAGTGGTAAGTACACAGAGTTTTTGTGTTTCAACACAACGTGTAAGTAGCACTGCAATTCGTCAGGCGTTAGCCAAAGACGAATTAACATCAGCAGCAACCATGCTAGGACGACCTTATAGTGTTTGTGGGCGAGTCTCTCACGGACGAAAACTAGGTCGAACCATTGGCTTTCCAACGGCAAATGTTCCGTTGAAACGACGAGTGTCTCCAGTCTCTGGGGTATATGCAGTCGAAGTCTTTGGCTTAGATGGCGCACCTTATGCGGGTGTTGCCAATGTTGGTCACCGACCAACAGTAAACGGTGTACGCCAACAGTTAGAAGTACACCTATTTGACTTTACTGGTAACTTATACGGTTGTCAGATTGAAGTTGTGTTGCACCATAAGCTACGCAACGAAATAAAATTCGAATCGTTTGATGCGCTGAAAGCACAAATTGAGCGAGATGCCCAAACAGCACGGGTGTGGCTGTCTGAGCGTAATAATGTCCAACTTCGCCCAAGTAACGGAATCCAGAATCAATGAGCGACTATAAAGATACCCTGAATTTACCTGAAACAGGGTTTCCGATGCGAGGCAACCTAGCTCAACGTGAGCCAGCAATGCTTCAGCGTTGGAATGATGAAGATCTTTACGGTGAAATTCGTAAAGCTAAGAAGGGTAAAAAGTCCTTCGTATTACACGATGGCCCTCCCTACGCCAACGGTGATATTCACATTGGTCACGCGCTAAATAAGATTCTTAAAGACATTATTATTAAGTCAAAGACGCTTTCAGGCTTTGACGCACCGTATGTACCAGGTTGGGATTGCCACGGTCTACCAATTGAATTAATGGTAGAGAAAAAGTGGGGTAAGCCGGGTCGTAAATTGACTGCTGCTGAATTCCGCGAAAAATGCCGTGAATATGCTGCTGGTCAGGTTGAAGGTCAGAAAGAAAGCTTCATTCGTCTAGGCGTACTAGGTGAGTGGGCTAAGCCATACCGTACAATGGATTTTGCAACAGAAGCGAACATCATTCGTTCTCTGGGTAAAATTGCAGACAAAAATCACCTACTGAAAGGTTTTAAACCTGTTCACTGGTGTACAGACTGTGGTTCAGCGTTAGCTGAAGCGGAAGTGGAATACCAAGATAAAGTTTCACCATCGATTGATGTGAAATTCAAAGCGGTAGACGAAGCAGCAACACTTGCTAAGTTCTCTTGCGTTGAAGATCATCAAGGCCAAGGTGACGTATCTATCGTTATCTGGACGACAACGCCTTGGACACTACCAGCAAACCGTGCCGTTGCCGTACGTGACGATCTTGAGTATGTATTGGTTCAAGTTGAAGCGGATGCTGAAAACAATCAACAAGCATACCGTCTCATCGTTGCAGCTGAGCTGGCAAAAGATGTGATGGACCGTGCGGGTATCAAGCACTTCCATAACCTTGGTTTCTGTAAAGGTGAAGATTTAGAGCTAGTACGCTTTAACCACCCATTCTACAGCTTTGATGTGCCAGTTATTCTTGGCGATCATGTTACGACTGATTCTGGTACGGGTTGTGTGCATACAGCACCTGGCCACGGTCAAGAAGATTTCGTGGTTGGTAAAAAATACGACCTAGAAATTGCAAACCCTGTTGGCAGCAACGGTGTTTACCTACCTGATACTGAACTATTCGCCGGTCAACACGTATTCAAAGCGAACGATTCAGTACTAGATACACTAAAAGAGCACGGTGCGTTATTACATCACCATGCTTACGAGCACAGCTACCCACATTGCTGGCGCCACAAGACACCTATCATTTTCCGTGCGACGCCGCAGTGGTTCATTTCGATGGACAAAGCTGGCCTTCGTAAGAAAGCGCTAGGTGAAATTAAGAATGTTCAGTGGTTACCTGAGTGGGGTCAAAGCCGCATCGAAGGTATGATCGAAGGTCGCCCTGAGTGGTGTATCTCTCGTCAACGTACTTGGGGCGTGCCAATTGCCTTGTTCGTTCATAAAGAAACACAAGAAATGCACCCTGACTCTCACGATCTAATTGAGAAAGTAGCACAACTTGTTGAGCAAAAAGGCATTCAAGCATGGTGGGATCTTGATCCTGCAGAGCTTATGGGTGAAGAAGACGCTGCGAACTACGAAAAAGTGCTAGATACACTTGACGTATGGTTCGATTCTGGTGTGACACACTCATCAGTTGTTGATAGCCGTGAAGAGTTTAATGGCAACGCTGCTGATCTGTACCTTGAAGGTTCAGACCAACACCGCGGTTGGTTCCAGTCTTCATTGATCACCTCAGTGGCAATGAAAGATACGGCACCGTACAAGCAAGTACTAACACACGGTTTCGTTGTTGATGGCCAAGGCCGTAAAATGTCGAAATCTGTAGGTAACGTGGTTGCACCTAAAGATGTGACGAACAAACTAGGCGCAGATATCCTTCGCCTATGGGTTGCATCAACGGATTACACGGGTGAAGTAGCGGTTTCAGATGAAATCCTAAAACGCTCTGCGGATGCTTACCGTCGTATTCGTAACACAGCACGTTTCTTCCTAGCGAACCTAAGTGGCTTTAACCCAGAAACAGACCTAGTTGCACCAGAAGATATGGTGGCACTGGATCGTTGGGCGGTTGGTCGTGCAATGGCAGCGCAAGAAGAAATCGTTAAAGCATACGACGAGTACAACCTACACGGTGTGACTCAGCGTCTGATGCAGTTCTGTTCTGTTGAAATGGGCTCATTCTACCTAGACGTGATTAAAGACCGTCAGTACACAGCGAAACAAGGTGGCCACGCACAACGTAGCTGTCAGACTGCGCTTTACTACATCGTTGAGGCACTTGTTCGTTGGATGGCACCTATTATGTCGTTCACTGCGGATGAAATCTGGAACGAAATGCCTGGTCAACGTGACAAGTTTGTATTCACAGGTGAGTGGTTCGAAGGTCTATTCGGCCTAGCGGAAGACGATAAACTAAACAACGAATTCTGGGCTGAAATCCAGCAAGTTCGTGGTGCAGTAAACAAACTTCTTGAAGGCGCGCGTAAAGACAAAGTGATCGGTGGTGCACTACAAGCAGAGATCACGCTTCATGCAAATGCAGAACTTGCAGACAAACTGAATACTTTAGAAGACGAACTACGTTTCGTTCTACTAACGTCACAAGCTGCCGTTGTTGTTGCTGATAGCCAGCCTGCTGGCGCACAAGAAACTGATTTTGCTGGTTTATTTGTAACTGTAACTGCATCTGAAGCCGCGAAGTGTGACCGTTGCTGGCACCATGTGGCAGATGTAGGCACTATCGAAGGGCACGAAGAAATTTGTGGTCGTTGTGTTAGCAACATCGATGGTGAAGGCGAAGAGCGTAAGTTTGCCTAATGACAATGACATCGCCTAAACAGACCGAACTGTCATTGAAACAATCAGGAGTGCGCTGGCTTTGGCTAGCGGCTCTGGTTTTCATTGTTGATGTGGGTAGTAAGCTACTTGTCATGAACACCATGGAATATGGCTGGCCAAATCGTATTGAGCTATTGCCATTTTTCAACTTGCTGTACGTGCATAACTACGGTGCTGCATTTAGCTTTTTAAGTGATGCAGGTGGTTGGCAGAGATGGTTTTTTACAGCGATAGCATTAGGTGTTTGTAGCTTACTTGTTTTTTGGATGCGCCGTTCTCCGGCAGAAAATCGACTGGCAAATAGTGCTTATGCACTGATTGTTGGTGGTGCACTCGGTAATTTGTTTGACCGTATGTACCACGGTTTTGTGGTTGATTTTCTGGATTTCTATGTTGGGAATAGCCATTGGCCTGCATTCAATATTGCTGATTCAGCTATATGTATTGGGGCAGCCATGATCATTCTTGAAGGCTTTATTGCTGACAAGAAAGAAAAAGCCAAATAAAAGCCTTTCTACGTAATACCCCTAAGCGCTGTCCGTTGATACGGGCGGCGCTTTGTTGTAAAAGGGGGGTAGAAAATTGTTTATCAGCAATCATCAAAATAATTAATACCAATTCGGAGAAGTGCCGTTTAGGTACACGAAAAGGACCCTACGTATGTCGGTAATCAAGGAAAACAGCGAAGTGCTGATGCACTTTTCGATTAAACTTTCAGATGGCTCAGTAGCAGACTCAACCCAAGCAATGGGAAAGCCAGCTAAATTTAGAATGGGTGATGGTAGCTTAACGGATAATTTTGAAAAATGTCTGTTAGGGTTACAGCAAGGCCAGACCAACAGTTTTGAACTAGCACCAGAAGATGCTTTTGGTCAATCAGATCCAGATAACATCCATCATATAGAATTAAGTAAGTTCGGTGCAGATGTACCGGCTGAAGTGGGCACTATCGTTGCGTTTGCAGGGCCAGATGGCCAAGATATCCCAGGCGTGATCACCCAAATTGTTGGTGACTCGGTAACCGTCGACTTTAATCACCCGCTTGCGGGGCAGCGCGTCACTTTTGATGTGGAAGTCGTGACAATAGAAAACTAAGAGCTGTTAGCAATGAATATCTTACTAGCAAATCCACGTGGCTTTTGTGCCGGTGTTGATCGAGCAATCAGCATTGTTGAGCGCGCGCTTGAAATGTATCAACCACCGATTTATGTTCGCCATGAAGTGGTACATAACCGCTTTGTTGTGGAAGGACTGAAACAGCGTGGTGCCGTTTTTGTTGAAGAACTGCATGAAGTGCCTGATGACAGTATCGTGATTTTTTCAGCGCACGGTGTATCGCAAGCAGTACGAACTGAAGCGAAAGCGCGTCAACTCACGGTGTTTGATGCAACTTGTCCGCTGGTAACGAAAGTACATATGGAAGTTGCACGTGCCAGTCGCCGTAATATGGAAGTGGTGTTGATTGGCCATGCAGGACACCCTGAAGTTGAAGGTACCATGGGTCAGTACGCTAGCGAGACGGGCGGCATGTATTTGGTTGAGAAACCAGAAGATGTCGACAAGATGCAGGTAAAAGACCCAAGCCACTTACATTACGTGAGTCAAACAACCTTATCCGTGGATGAAACGGCGGACGTGATTGAAAAATTGCGAGAGGTGTTTCCTGAGATCCAAGGTCCACGTAAAGATGATATTTGTTACGCGACCCAAAACCGTCAAGATGCCGTACGTGAAATGGCAGAGACTGTCGATATCATGATCGTCGTGGGGTCGAAGAACTCATCGAACTCAAATCGTTTACGTGAACTCGCTGAAAAGCTAGGTACGCCAGGTTATTTGACCGATTGCCCTGAAGACATTAATCCATCGTGGTTTAACGGACAAGCTAAGGTGGGTGTCACCGCGGGTGCTTCGGCACCGGAAGAGTTAGTTAATCAAATCATTGCGCGTATCCAAGAATTGACGCAAGCAACGGTTGAAGAGCTTTCTGGCCGTGAAGAAAATATGTTCTTTGAAGTGCCGCGTGAGCTGCAGGTTAAAAACATTACTGAGTAATCGCATGCTTGCTAGCTAAGTGATTGAATAAAAGAAAGCCCGAGTCATTCATAATATGGCTCGGGCTTTTTGATCGTGATGAGAACAGAAGCTAGTTCTGCTTCGCAATGCCCCCCATGTCGACCTTTTTAACTTTTTCACGTATTGATTGAATCGCAAAGTACAGTACTGGCGTGAGAATCGTTCCGACGACAACCGCTAAAGTCATACCGCCAAATACTGCATTGCCCAAGGCGCGTCGGCTACCTGCACCCGCACCGCTGGCGACAACCAGTGGCATTACGCCCAGTACAAATGAGAAGCCTGTCATTAATACCGCACGGAAACGCATTTTTGCCGCTGTCACAGCGGAATCACGGATTGATAACCCTTCTTCTTCACGCTGCATTTTGGCAAATTCAATGATCAAAATAGCATTCTTACTGGCAAGGCCTATCAGCAATACTAAGCCGATCTGGGTGTAGAGGTTAACGTCACTACCTATGACCCAGACAAACAATAAAGCCCCTAAAATTGCAATTGGCACGGAGAAGATAACCCCAAGTGGTACTGTCCAGCTCTCGTATTGTGCGACTAAGAACAGGTAAGTAAAGACGAGTGCCAGAGAGAAGATCAGTGGTGCTAAGTTACCCGCTTTGATTTCTTGATAGGTCATCCCTGTCCACGAGAAGCTATAGCCTTCGGGTAAACTTGTTGCCGCACGTTCCATCGCGGTCACTGCTTCGCCAGAACTGAACCCAGGAACGGGAATCGCGTTGATGGTCGCTGAATTATAAAGATTGTAACGATCGACAACATCAGGCCCGAGTGAGGGACGGGTACTGACAAGGGTACTGAGCGGCACCATTTGCCCGCCATTACCGCGCACGTAGAAATGTTGAATACCGGCTTCATCGGAACGATACTCAGTTTCTGCCTGCATCATGACACGGAAGTTTTTACCAAACTTGGTGAAGTCATTGACGTACATCCCGCCTAACTGAGTTTGGAGGGTGAAGAAAATTTCGTCCAGAGGCACGCCCAATACCTTGGCTTTTTCACGGTCAATATCAGCGAATATTTGTGGTACTTCTGCGGTGAAGTTACTAAAGGCAAAGGCGATTTCAGGTTGCTCATTGGCTTTGATAATAAAGCCGCGCATGACAGAGGCTAACTCTTGTGCTGACCGTCCTCGGTTATCTTGCAGTACAAACTCGACCCCAGCCACGCTACCGACACCGGGTAGTGGTGGTAGTGCGAAAGCTTGTGCGACCCCTTCTGGCAGTTGGTTATATTTTTGTTGAAGACGGGCAATGATTTGGTTTTGGTGTAACTTGGGATCGCTTCGTTCTTCCCATGAATCCAAACTCACAATCAATAGACCACCATTTGATTTTAATGATCCAGATAAGATACTAAAACCACTGGCGTGTATCACGTTAGCAACGCCTTGCTCGTTACGTGTTATATCGACCAACTCGGCCATCACCTGTTCGGTTCGATTTAAAGAGGAACCGTCGGGTAGCGACACATCGACCATGAAAGATTTTTTATCTTCATCTGGAATAAAGCCACTTGGCAGTACTTTAGCGAGCAATCCAGTACCTGCGAGCATGACAACAAACAAGACACTGACAATAATTACACGCCGGATCATGGTCGCGACGACCTTGGTATAGCGTTCAGTTATCTTGTTAAAAATACGGTTGAAAGCGGCATGGAAGCCTTTTTCATGTTTCTTAGGTGGCTTAAGTAAAGAGGCACACAGTGCGGGAGAAAGGGTGAGGGCATTAATCGATGAAATCAGTACCGAGATACAGATAGTGATCGAGAACTGAGCATACATTTGCCCCGTTATGCCGGGCATTACCGCAGTCGGGGCAAATACCGCCAATAGAACCAAGGTGGTAGCAATAATTGGCCCAGTGACTTCTTCCATGGCTTTTAGGGTGGCATCGCGAGGGCTTAATCCTTCGTCTTCCATCAAACGCGTGACGTTTTCGATCACCACGATGGCATCATCAACCACGATCCCGATAGCCAGAATCAATGCGAACAGCGATACGGTATTGATAGTCATACCGAAAATCAGCAAGAACACAAAAGTACCCACTAACGAAACGGGTATCGCAATTGCTGGTATCAAGGTTGAACGGAAATCTTGCAAGAAAATGAAGACGACGAGAACAACAAGAACCACAGAGATAAAGAGGGTCTGTACCACTTCATTGATCGACGTTTCAACAAATTCTGTGGTGTCGTAAAGTACCTTTTGCTCGAGATCTTCAGGGAAACTGGATTCGAGCCTCTCCATAGTGTCACGAACACCTTGCGCGACTTCAAGTGCGTTAGCATCAGGTGACTGATAGATGGTGATGATGGCTGAGGGTTGACCGTTTAGTTTACCTTGAGCATCGTAGGTTTGTGAGCCTAGCTCAACCCGAGCAACATCTTTTACCCGTAATTTACGACCATCTTGAGTTGCTCTAATAATGATGTTTTTAAACTCAGCGGCATCAACTAATCGACCTTGAGTTTGTAGCGTGTATTGGAATTGTTGATCGGGTGGCGTTGGTGAGGCCCCAATACGCCCAGCAGCAACTTGGATGTTTTGCTCTTTGATAGCCGCCAGTACATCTTGTGGGGTAACGCCTAGCGGCGCCATTTTGTCGGGATCAAGCCAGATACGCATTGCGTAATCTAGCGAACCTATGATGTTAACTTTACTGACACCAGGAACACGCGCTAACTCATCTTTTAGGTTCAAACTAGCGTAGTTGGTAATATACAGCGCATCGTAAGTGTCTTTTGGTGAAAACAGGTTTACGACCATCAAAATGCTGGAAGATTGCTTTTCTACTGCGATACCTTCGCGCTTAACCTCTTCGGGTAAGCGTGATGTGGCTTTTTGGACCCTGTTTTGCACTTGGACTTGGGCGTCATCGGCATTGGTCCCAACAGCAAAAGTGACCGTCAGGTTATAACTACCGTCATTCGATGATTTCGAAGACATGTAAATCATGTTTTCGACCCCGTTGACCTCACTTTCGACGACCTGAGCAACGGTGGCTTTAACGACTTCTGCGTTTGCGCCAGGGTAGCTGGTGCTGACACTGATACTGGGTGGTGCGACTTCTGGAAATTCTGCTACAGGCAAAACAGGAATGGCAAGCAAGCCGCAAAGTGTCAATACAATAGCAATGACAAATGCGAACTTGGGCCGATAAACAAAAAAGCGACTGATCATGGGTGATCTCCTTTACTGCTGATCGGCAAATGGTTTGATTTGCTGTACTTGCGGTTTTACTTCAGCTCCTACACGAACACGCTGTAACCCTTGAATGATCACACGTTCATTAGGCATTAGACCTGCATCGATAATCCAATAAATGCCTTGGCGCGTATGCACTTCTAAATCTCGACGCTCAACAATATTCTCGTTGTTCACCACCATAGCAAAGCGGCCTTTTTGGTCTTCCTGTACGGCAACCTGAGGAACTAATAGTGCTTCAATCGGATCGGATGAAGCGATGATGATATTGCCGAATTGACCAGGCTGAAGAACGTGGTCGGGGTTAGGGAAGCTGGCTCTGATTTGTACCGTCCCTGTTGTTGGATCAATACGGTTATCAATAAAATCTATTTTGCCTTGCTGGTCATACATACTTTTATTGGAGAGCTCTAAATTGAGAGAGAGCTCATTTAATGCCGGTACTTGGCCTGATTTTCTAAGTTCGTAAGCATCGAGGATTTGGGTTTCGCTGGCATTAAAAATAACGTGCATCGGCTCTTGTTGCACCAGTGTAGTAAGCACACCTGTTGATGGATTAATTAAATCGCCAATCGAGACATTGGATGCACCAATACGACCATCAATCGGCGCGAGAATTTGGGTGTAGCCCTGATTCAATTTCGCGGCATCAAGCGCTGCTTCTGCTTGAGCAACAGAGGCTTCTGCTGTGATTTTTGCCGTGGTTATTTCATCAAAATCAACCGCACTAATACTGCCTTTCGGAAGTAGTCTTTTACCGCGTTTGTAGTTGATCAGTGAGACTTCATATTTAGCGCTAGCTTGTTTAAGTGCCGCTTCCTTTTGGCGAACTTCGGCTGCAAAAGGTTTGGGGTCTAATTCAAACAGTAAAGTGCCTTTCTTAACATAATCCCCTTCATGAAATGGACGTGCCATTAGGTAGCCTTCGACACGTGCCTGTAAGGAAACATCTTCCACTGCTTCAATACGGCCACTAAATTGAGTTGAAGGGTTAATTTGTTGCTTGGTGATGGTTTCGACAATAACGGAAGGAGGCGGTGGAGCGACTTGTTGTTGTGCTGCTTCTTCACATCCACTGAGTAAGCCGATGGATAGCAAAATAGCGGCGCATGCTGTGCTGCGCTTTAAAATCCATTTCATGATTTAACATCCTGTTTTTTCAAATATAACATTAGTTGATTATGCGCACATTCTAATTAACAGTAAATAAATTGCTCCTAATAACGAGAGTTGCTGTAACTTTTTTGTCAGGGTAGAGTGGATTGCAATGATTTTAGGTTAATGAATGGAGTAAGCATGGTACGTATCGCGATAGCTGGCGCAGCCGGTCGGATGGGGCGCAATTTAATTAAAGCCGTTGAAGCATCAGAGTTTGCAACATTAGGGGCAACCAGTGAACGCCCTGAATCAAGCATGATTGGTGTTGATGCAGGTGAGCTAGCTGGCATTGGTAAATGTGGTGTCGCTGTTGTTGATGATCTTGCTAATGTCGTTGATGATTTTGATGTCGTGATTGATTTCACTGCCCCGACACCGACATTGGCGAATCTCGCGTTATGTCAGAAACATGCTAAACGCATTGTTATTGGGACGACCGGCTTTAGCGAAGAGGAACGTCAACGTATTGATGACGCTGCGAAATCGTTAGGCGTTGTAATGGCACCTAACTACAGTGTCGGCGTGAACCTTGTTTTTAAATTGCTCGAAAAAGCGGCCAAAGTGATGGGTGACTACTGTGATATTGAAGTGATTGAAGCACATCACCGTCATAAAGTAGATGCACCATCGGGTACTGCGATTGGTATGGGTGAAGCGATTGCTGGCGCGATGGGCAATAAACTCAGTGATGTTGCCGTGTATGCGCGTGAAGGGATCACGGGTGAACGTAGCCGCGATGAAATTGGTTTTGCCACTATTCGTGCGGGCGATATTGTTGGCGAACACACAGCTATGTTTGCCGATATTGGTGAACGTGTAGAGATTACACATAAAGCAACAGATCGTATGACTTTTGCCAATGGTGCGGTTCGTGCGGCGTCATGGTTAGCGCAGCAGCCTGCTGGATTTTATACTATGCAGGATGTACTTGGGCTAGATGAGCTTTAAATTATCATAAATCCAGTTTATGCATCAACGTTTCGCTGGTGCATAAATCCCCACCAATGCACACCCTGGTTTTCAATTCTTATTATCTACTTCTTATCTTTGTTAAATCACCCTCTTTGTGTTAATTAAATCTCGTTTTATTGTGTTTTAGCCTTTAAGTGCCCAAAATGCTATCTATTCCCTGTGTTTATAATCGTTTGCTTATCTCTTTAGCTTCATTAATCTCTGGTTACATTTTGGCAAACGATAAAATGAGATCGGCCACAACTTTCATGTGACAAATAACCGACTTATCATTGTGTTTTAGTTGTTTCGCTCATTTTTGTGTCTTAAATTGATATATTTAGTAGTTATTTTAAGGCTGTTATTGACAGAAAAATAAGCGCTCTATAGACTACGCGGAATTTGTCAAAAATCGGCTTTCGGCAATTCTTGGCAATGTATTGAATGGGTAGTTGCAAATTTATCTGTTTTAATTGCATTTTTATATTTTTTGGAGGTTGTCTTGAGCAAATCTGCGCTGTTAGTCCTTGAAGATGGGACAGTGTTCCGCGGCGTGTCCATTGGGGCAGATGGTTCGGCCGTTGGTGAAGTCGTTTTCAATACCTCGATGACGGGGTATCAAGAAATTCTCACTGACCCTTCTTATTCACAACAGATAGTTACTCTTACTTACCCTCATATTGGCAACACCGGAATCAATTCCGAAGACGAAGAATCCACCGCAATCCATGCGCAAGGCTTGATAATTCGTGACCTCCCTCTTATTGCTTCAAACTTCCGCAGTGAACAAACCCTTTCTGATTACTTAAAATCACAAAACATTGTTGGTATCGCAGATATTGATACCCGTAAGCTGACGCGTATTCTGCGTGAAAAAGGCGCGCAAAATGGTTGTGTGATTGCAGGTACTAACCTTGATGAAGCATTAGCACTGGTAAAAGCGAAAGAGTTCCCTGGTCTGAAAGGCATGGATTTGGCAAAAGAAGTCACAACGTCTGAAGCATACTCGTGGAAACAAGGTTCTTGGACGTTGCTAGGCGGTTTACCTGAAGCGAAAGACGACAATGAATTGCCATACCACGTAGTTGCTTACGACTTCGGCGCAAAACGTAACATCTTACGCATGCTTGTTGACCGCGGTTGTCGCTTAACCGTTGTTCCTGCACAAACTTCGGCAGAAGATGTGTTGGCCCTGAACCCAGATGGTGTGTTCTTATCTAACGGCCCTGGTGACCCAGAGCCATGTACTTACGCAATTGAAGCAACCAAGACTTTCCTTGAAAAAGGCCTACCAATATTTGGTATTTGTCTTGGTCACCAAATTCTTGCTCTGGCAAGTGGCGCACAAACAGTGAAAATGAAATTTGGTCATCACGGTGCAAACCACCCAGTGAAAGACCTAGACCGTGATGTGGTAATGATTACTGCTCAGAACCACGGTTTTGCAGTGGATGAGGCAAGTTTGCCTGAGCATCTACGAGCAACACATAAATCATTGTTTGATGGCTCACTACAAGGTATCCATCGTACAGACAAGCCAGCATTCAGCTTCCAAGGTCACCCTGAAGCAAGCCCTGGCCCACACGATGCAGCACCCTTGTTTGACCACTTTATCGAATTGCTAAAAAAGCACAGCGCCTAAGTCCGGAGTAGTAAAAGATGCCAAAACGTAATGATATTAAAAGTATTCTGATTCTAGGCGCTGGTCCGATTGTTATCGGTCAGGCGTGTGAATTCGACTACTCAGGTGCACAAGCATGTAAAGCACTTCGTGAAGAAGGCTACCGTGTAATCCTAGTTAACTCGAACCCAGCAACAATCATGACTGACCCAGACATGGCTGATGCGACCTACATCGAACCTATTCACTGGGAAGTGGTTCGCAAGATTATTGAAAAAGAACGTCCAGATGCAGTGCTACCAACGATGGGTGGTCAAACCGCTCTGAACTGTGCGCTTGATTTGGAAAAACACGGCGTACTGGCTGAGTTTGGCGTAGAGATGATTGGTGCAACGGCTGATGCGATTGATAAAGCAGAAGACCGTTCTCGTTTCGATAAAGCAATGAAGTCTATCGGTCTTGAGTGTCCAAACGCAGATACTGCGAAAACAATGGAAGAAGCTTACAAAGTTTTAGACATGGTTGGCTTCCCTTGTATCATTCGTCCTTCGTTCACCATGGGTGGTACGGGCGGTGGTATCGCTTATAACAAAGAAGAATTTGACGAAATCTGTCGCCGTGGTTTGGACTTGTCGCCAACTAACGAATTACTAATCGATGAGTCACTGATCGGTTGGAAAGAATACGAGATGGAAGTGGTTCGTGATAAAAACGACAACTGTATCATCGTATGTGCGATTGAAAACTTCGATGCGATGGGTATCCATACAGGTGACTCCATCACTGTTGCGCCAGCACAAACGCTGACCGACAAAGAATACCAGTTGATGCGTAATGCATCGCTAGCAGTACTACGTGAAATCGGTGTTGAAACGGGCGGTTCAAACGTACAGTTTGGTATCAATCCTAAAGATGGCCGTATGGTTATCATCGAGATGAACCCTCGTGTTTCTCGCTCTTCTGCACTAGCGTCGAAAGCAACTGGTTTCCCAATCGCTAAGATTGCAGCGAAACTGGCGGTTGGCTTTACGTTAGACGAGCTAATGAATGACATTACTGGCGGTGCAACGCCAGCATCATTTGAACCAACAATCGATTACGTAGTAACGAAGATCCCTCGCTTTAACTTCGAGAAATTTGCAGGCGCAAATGACCGTTTAACGACGCAAATGAAGTCAGTTGGTGAAGTGATGGCTATCGGCCGTAACCAACAAGAATCGCTACAGAAAGCACTTCGCGGCCTAGAAGTTGGCGCAATGGGCTTTGATGAAATGGTTGACCTAGATGCGCCAGACGCTCTGACAACAATTCGTCACGAACTAAAAGATGCTGGTGCTGAGCGTATTTGGTACATCGCAGATGCGTTCCGTGCTGGTATGTCTGTTGATGGTGTCTTCAACCTAACTAACGTTGACCGTTGGTTCTTAGTGCAAATCGAAGACCTAGTTAAAGCCGAACAAGCTGTTAAAGATGGTGGTTTTGCAGGCTTGAACGAAACGGTACTTCGCCAGCTAAAACGTAAAGGTTTTGCTGATGCGCGTCTTGCTAAGCTGCTAGGTGTTGCGGAAAGCGAAATTCGCCGTTTACGTGACCAGTATGATATTCACCCTGTTTACAAGCGCGTTGATACCTGTGCGGCGGAATTCTCGTCTGACACGGCTTACATGTACTCATCGTACGATGACGAATGTGAAGCCAACCCGACAGATAAAGATAAAATCATGATCCTAGGTGGCGGTCCAAACCGTATCGGCCAAGGTATTGAATTTGATTACTGTTGTGTACACGCATCACTTGCGCTTCGCGAAGACGGTTATGAAACCATCATGGTTAACTGTAACCCTGAGACAGTATCGACGGATTACGATACGTCTGACCGCCTATACTTCGAGCCAGTGACGCTGGAAGATGTATTAGCTATCGCACGTGTTGAAAAACCAAAAGGTGTTATCGTTCAATACGGTGGTCAAACACCACTTAAGCTAGCACGCGCACTTGAAGCGGCTGGAGTGCCAATTATTGGTACGAGTCCTGATGCTATCGACCGTGCGGAAGACCGTGAGCGTTTCCAAGCTGCTGTTGACCGTCTTGGCCTTCTACAGCCAGAGAATGCGACAGTGACAGCAATGGAGCAAGCGATTGAAAAGTCGAAAGACATCGGCTTCCCATTAGTTGTTCGTCCTTCTTATGTTCTTGGTGGTCGTGCGATGGAAATCGTATACGATGAGCAAGACTTACGCCGTTATTTCAATGAAGCCGTTAGCGTATCAAATGAATCTCCAGTTCTGCTTGACCGCTTTCTAGATGACGCTGTTGAAGTAGATGTAGATGCGATTTGTGATGGTGAGCGCGTTGTTATCGGCGGCATCATGGAGCACATTGAACAAGCGGGTGTTCACTCGGGTGACTCAGCATGTTCTCTGCCAGCTTATACGCTAAGCCAAGAAATCCAAGATGTAATGCGTCAACAAGTTGAAAAACTAGCATTTGAACTAGGTGTTCGTGGCTTAATGAATACCCAGTTTGCGGTTAAGGATAACGAAGTTTACCTTATCGAAGTAAACCCACGCGCAGCACGTACCGTACCATTTGTATCTAAAGCAACAGGTGCACCACTAGCGAAAATTGCAGCACGTGTAATGGCTGGTCAGTCTCTTGAGTCTCAAGGCTTTACCAAAGAGATTATTCCACCGTACTACTCGGTAAAAGAAGTGGTACTACCGTTCAACAAGTTCCCAGGTGTTGACCCACTGTTAGGCCCAGAGATGCGCTCAACTGGTGAGGTGATGGGGGTGGGTGATACGTTTGCAGAAGCGTTTGCTAAAGCTGAACTTGGCTGTAGCAAAGAGAAGCAAGCAAGTGGTCGCGCATTATTATCAGTTCGTGAGAATGATAAGAAACGTGTTGTTGACCTAGCTTCTAAGCTAATCAAGCAAGGTTACGAACTTGATGCAACTCATGGTACTGCGGTGATTTTGGGTGAGGCGGGTATTAACCCTCGCCTAGTGAATAAGGTACACGAAGGTCGTCCACATATTCTTGACCGTATCAAGAACAATGAATACACCTACATCGTGAACACTGCTGAAGGTCGTCAAGCGATTGAAGATTCGAAAGTTCTTCGCCGTGGCGCATTGGCTGAGAAGGTGAACTACACCACGACGCTAAATGCAGCATTTGCAACATGTATGGCTTGGGCTGCAGATGACCGAAATAAGGTTACCTCTGTTCAAGAATTACATGCGCGTATCAAGAACGCGTAATTATGCTAGCGCATTAGCGTGAACATATAAAAAAACAGGCCCGCCTACACTGGCGGGCTTTTTTGATCTGCATAGATAATATTAGGAGTCGAGGCTTTATTCTACTTAGCAGTGGCGCGGCAGGTTTAAGAAATATTTTGTGGCAAATTATTAACTTAAATACCTTGCACGCATGAGTGAATTCCGTAAAATTACCGCGTCGCACTAATGCGGCATCTTTGGAGACTTTAATGAACGATACCGACCATCCCCCGAGTATGAAGGTGGAAAATCAAACCTGCTAACGGTGTCGGTCTCCTATTGTCCGAACCCACCGCTGGTTCGGAATACACGTCTACAAGTATCACTCTTATTGATACATGCTAATCGCTCTATTCCTCGATTTTCTTCCTTATATCTCATGTTGAATTTGTCAGTTAGTTGAAAAACGACTTACGGGCTTATCGACGTTGTTTGTCGCCTTTTTTAGGTGATAAACGATGCCGTTTAGCAGTAGGGCGTGTTAGCTTTTAGGTTAATTCTGGTGGTCGTTACTGTTAGCTGAGTAACTAGTACATGCTAGTGACTTAGTTCTTGCCAATCGGGAGATTCGCTATGGCGGTAATGAACTATGCGGTGCAAACTGCAAACGAAAATTTAGCACAGAACGATGTGCTGGCTGTGAAAAACGCTTTTTTGAAATACAGTGCTGAAGAGCAAGCAAGACTATTGACGGTGATGCCCTTTACAGAGGCTCTTGCTGTATTGCATGAGTGTCCGTTGAGGCACGTACAGTGTTTACTCGATCGTCTTGATGAGATGAATGAAGAGAAGCGGATGCGTCACTTGGCCAATGGACTTGGATTGATATGCTCGGAAGCTGAACCTGCTGGGCACTATTTACAAAATAGTGTGATGTCCCATGTGCGTGAACGTATTGGCTGGATTGTTGGCCTTGCTTTATTAGGGATCGTATCGGGTCTTATCATTTCACATTACGAAGACACGCTGAGTCAGCTGGTGTTGTTAGCTATTTATATGCCGGTTATTGCCGCCGCTGGTGGCAATACGGGGTCGCAGGCTGCGACTTTGGTCGTGCGGGCTTTAGCGATGGAAGAGATACGGTGTAAAGACTGGCTGGCCGTATTGTGGAAAGAGTTCCGTGTTGCCTTAGTGGTTGCAGGCGTATTAGCCGCCGTTATTATTGGCCGAGTCATGCTGTTTAGTGATGCTTCGAGTTTACCCTTTGGTATTCATTTAGAAGATATTGCAGTGGCGATAGGTATGGCAATATCGATCCAGGTTGTGATTTCGACCAGTATCGGTGGTGTATTGCCTATGGTTGCGCGCGCATGCCGATTAGATCCTGCGGTATTGGTTAGCCCTGTACTTGCATCAGTCGTCGATATAACAGGTATGATGATTTACTTCACGACGGTGAATTGGATGCTGGGACTCGCTTAATGTTCCTGCTTGCCTAACGCTTTCATTTTGCAACAGTCTTTGGCTATCCCTATTCTTATTGTGCCAAGCTGTTATATATAAGCCCCAGTGCCTAGATGCACTGGGGCTTTTTTCATACTTGTGCCGTTGTACTAATCTGGCTTTATCATTCCGCTTTATTCTTTAATTTTAGAGTGCCTTAGTATCTGTTGCGCCTAGATCTGCATGATACAGCACCTCATAAAAGGCTTTTTCGAATTGAGTAATCGCGGGTGTCATCGGTTTATCTTCTAATGGTTTCACTGGGTGATAGTTATTGATCAGCTGGATCACAATGAGCGATTGCCCTGATTCTGTTTTAAGCACCCCCGCAAGATTGTAAGCTCCGTATAGTGAGCCACTCTTTGCTGTTAAATTACCAGCCAGTGGCAGTTTTCGTAAGCTTGGACGGTAGCGCAAGGTGCCACTTTCATTAGCAACGGGTAGGGCCGCTAAAAGCGCGAGTTGCTGATCGTGTGTAATTAAGTAGTTCATCACATATAGCAACTGTTCGGCGGTTAGGCGGTTATTACGTGATAGCCCTGACCCATCAACTAAGACTGCATTGTTAAGATCGATCCCTGCTTGGTCGCTGAGAATCGCTTTAATTGCCGCAGTACCGTTGGCGAAATTACCGGGTTGCTTGAAGTAGTAGTGCCCCAGTGTTTTCGCTAAATTATCAGCAATAAGATTGTCAGAATCTTTTAACATGATCTCTAAAAGCTCAGGTAATGGCACTGATTGATGGCGGGCGATACGCTGACCTTGGTGGTCATCACTGCGCTTGATCTCTCCCGTAAATCGAATACCTAAACGTTTTAGCTCAGCTAATAATACTTGCTGGGTAAATGCTTCCGTATCTTGGATGGCAAAATTAAGAGGCAACGGCTTTTCGCGTTGTAATAGACAGCCATTTAACTGATAGCTGTTATCGGGTAAAGCATGAAGTTCTAAATCGCAAAATTGCGATTTTTTCTGTGCTTTAGACACAATGTTAGCATGGGTTGTGACGGTAATAGGTTGATGAGAAGGAACATGGACTCGCGTGGGTTGACCTTCTTTTTTATTACTGTAAATAGCGCCTTGTACACAGTTATGCTCAAGGCTGATGCTACTTGATGGCGCACTATAGCAAACCCCTAAAATGTCCCACGGCCAGCCGACAGCACGCTCGTAGCCATTAAAAATACTGCCATCAAGATAAATATTACCCTCTAAGCGATTAATGCCCTGCAATTTCACTTTCCTTAGCAAGGCCGTGAGATCTTTACGGCTAAAGAGAGGATCGCCGTTAAAGCGAATGATGAGGTCTTGTTTAGCCTTATTGGTACTTAGCTCTATATCTGTATTAAAGGTGAATGCTGACGGTAGATAGAGTTTGGCTGCTAATGCGGTTAATAATTTTTGGGTGCTGGCTGGCGCGCGAAGTTGCTGCGGATTTTTTTGCCACACAAGAGTCGGATTTTTTTTTGGTGGAACGGCATGCTGCGCCACAATTACACTGCTGCTATTGCCCGAGGGTAATAGCGCAAGTGATTGAGTGATATTTGCGTGTAAAGGGGGGGCTGTCACGGCCATTACTTGCTGAGAGAAAGTAGCGACAGTAGCCAACAGGAATACACTTTTTTTAGAAAGTAGAGAAATCGTCATGATACAGGCTTGATATGAAAGCATTTATAGCATCATAGCTGAATTATTGGCGTGAATGTCAGAGGGGATGTTATGAAAACAAAAAACGCAGACCGAAGTCTGCGTTTTATCAGCATATTGCGCTTTTAATCCAAACGGGATTAGAAGTCGTAACGTGCACCAAGAACGAACTCATCTTTGTTACGCTCGCCAGCAACATCAGTCTTAGCTTGGTCTAGTTTGTAAGACGCGTAAGTACGGAAGTTGTTAGTGAAGTAGTAAGTCGCGTCAACTGCGTACGAGTTAGCAAGTGCGTCGTCTGAGTTAGAGTTGTCTTTGTCTTCTAGGTAGTTGAAAGTACCTGTGAATACTAGCTTGTCCATAGTGTACTTAGCAGCAAGTTCGTAACCACGTACTTTTTCAGCAGCAGTGTTACGTGAGTCTTGGTATAGACCTGCGAAGTAGAAATCGTTGATTGCGTAAGAGATAGCTGCGAATGCTTGTTTCTCAGTTTTGTCAGTTTTGTCTGCGCCAGTTTCTTGTTGTGCGTAACCCGCACCGAAACCAAGACCCATGTCTAGCGTGTACATTGCGCCAGCAGAGTAACCGTCTTCTTTTGAACCGTTGTCAAACACGTAGTTAGCTTTAACTACTAGGTTATCGAAAGAACCGATGTATGCAAGGCTGTTGCTTGCACGGTCAGCAGCGTTGATTTTGCCACCTGCTTCGTTACCGTGGTAAGCCATGATATCTGTGAAGTCAGTGATCATGCCTAGAGAACCGTCGATTTTACCGTATACAACTTGACCGTAGTCAGAACCGATACCAGCGTAAAGTTTACGGTTTTCATCTTTAGGAGAAACGTTGATTGATTCGCCATCGATCTTAACGCTATCGCCTGCGCGGAATTCACGCTCGAAGAAACCAAGACCGTATACAGAATCAGTGATGTCTGATTTAGCGCCGATGTTGATACGAGTACGAGTGTTGTCAGTCACGTCGCCGTCTTTAACTGCTGCACGTGCTTCGATACGACCGCCAATTGCTAGGCTAGACGTTTCGTCTGAGTATACTTCTGCCGCTTGTGCTGCACCAGAAAGAGTCGCTGCTGCTACTGCTAGAGCAATCAGGTTCTTGTTCATTGCTGAATCCTTTTAAAATATTTTTTTATTTGATGCACTTCAATGTGTAAATGCATGGCGTTCTTTTTACTGGTTATGGGGCAGTAGTGTTAGTAAAAAAAGCTAAAAAAAATGTTTTTAGGTTGGTTTTGTTTGATGTTTTACTATATTTAATGCATGTAAAACAGTTGCTTGGGTGTGGTATGTAAAGTTCAGTAGAAAATTCACTTTTTAGTATGTTTTAGAAAAGTGGTGTGAGATTGTTGTGGTTGTTTTCGTTTTCTTGTGGTTCAAAATGTGACCATTGCTGCATTATTTTGTTGTTTAATCAGATATGTAATGCTCAATTCTTTGAGATGAGAACAATGCCATCTAGATGCAGCAATAGGTGACCTATCGATGATATTTGTTTAAAATAGGCAACAATCTTTTGTGAATTAATGACACTCAGGTCGTTACTGAGTGGCTTTTATTTGTCTGAAATGCGTGGCATGAAGACATGAGGAAGTTGAAATGGATAAAGTACCAATGACAGTTAGCGGCGAGAAGAAGCTGCGTGAAGAGCTGGATGTGTTAATGAAGCGTCGCCCGATTATTTCGCAAGCGATTGGTGAAGCCCGTGAACTGGGTGACCTTAAAGAAAACGCGGAATATCACGCAGCACGTGAAGAGCAGGGGATCTGTGAAGCACAAATTCGAGATATCGAATATAAGCTGTCTGTGGCGCAGGTTATCGATGTAACTAAGATAACGAACACAGGTAAAGTAATTTTTGGTACGACGGTACGTTTGATGGATGTCGATACTGAAGAAGAAGTGACCTACAAAATCGTTGGTGATGACGAAGCGAATATTAAAGCGGGTCGTATCTCTGTGAACTCGCCGATTGCTCGTGGTCTGATTGGCAAAGAAGAAGGTGATGAAGTGGTTATTTCTACACCGGGTGGCCAGAAAGAATTTGAAATCGAGAAAGTAGAGTACATTTAATCGCCTATTGCGAAAAAGCATGTACTATTAATGTGTTAGAGAATGTAACTTTTTCGTTTTGTGAAAAGACAAAAAAGGCCGCATCGGCGGCCTTTTTTATTTGCGTGGAAGCTCGATTTTACGTGCTTCACTTTGGCGGTAAAGAACAAGTGTCTTACCGATTACTTGTACTTTTTCAGCTTTAGATTCACGAATAATTGCATCTACGATCAATACTTTAGTTTCACGATCTTCAGTTGCTACCTTCACTTTAATTAATTCGTGATGGTTAAGTGCAAGTTCGATTTCTGCCAGTACGGCTTCGGTTAAGCCGTTTGCACCCATAAGTACAACTGGTTTTAGGCTGTGAGCAAGACCCTTTAGGAACTGCTTTTGTTTGGTGCTTAGATTCATAACGACTCTATTTTTTAATACTAGGGTTGAAAACGAGGTATTCTAACGCCATCTAGTCGAGAAGACTAATTTGTTTAGTATGCAAGGTGGTTAAATCGCCATGTATACTTAAATAAGTACTCAAGCTCATTAGGTAAATCATGAGTAGAAAAATAATCTGGTAGCTCCGGACGTTGGTTGAAAGAACATTTTGATGATAAATATGTTCAGGAAGCTCAAAAGAAAGGTTACCGTTCCCGTGCAATCTTCAAAATAGAAGAAATTTAAAACAAATATAAACTGTTGAAACAAGGTGTGACGGTTGTCGATCTTAGCGCTGCACCTGGTAGCTGGTCACAGTATGCGGCTGAAATTGTTGGCGATTCAGGGCAAGTCATTGCTTGTGATATCTTACCAATGGATTCACTGTCTGGCGTGAGCTTCTTGCAGGGTGATTTTCGTGAAGAATCGGTACTTGATGCACTGTTAGAACGTATTCAACCTGATATGGTTGATGTCGTGATGTCGTGATGTCTGACATGGCACCCAATATGAGTGGCAATTTAGCATCAGATCAACCTAGAGCTATGTATCTTGTTGAACTAGCATTAGATATGTGTCGACAAGTACTTGCACCGAATGGCAGTTTTACGGTAAAAGTTTTCCAAGGTGAAGGCTTTGACCAATATTTAGCTGAAATTCGTAGCATGTTCAAAGTGGTCAAAATTCGGAAACCTGACTCATCGCGAGATCGCTCGCATGAAGTCTACATAGTAGCTACAGGTTACAAACTGTAGTAGTCTACATTCATCTATTAGTTATCGCGAGGTTAACACCTTGAGTGACATGGCAAAAAACTTGATCTTGTGGCTAGTTATCGCAGTTGTACTGATGTCTGTTTTTCAGAGCTTCGGTCCAGGTGATAATGCAGGCCGTCAAGTCGACTATACAACCTTTGTCCGTGAAATCGGTCAGGATCAGATTAGGGAAGTGCGATTCAATGATCGTGAAATCACTGTATTTAAACGTGATAACACCCGATACCTAACTTACCTGCCTGTTTATCAAGATCAGAAGCTGTTAGACGACCTTATTAACGCAAATGTAAAAGTTATGGGTACACCACCTGAAGAGCCAAGCCTACTGGCTTCAATCTTCATTTCATGGTTCCCAATGCTTCTGCTTATCGGTGTTTGGATTTTCTTTATGCGTCAGATGCAGGGCGGCGGTGGCAAAGGTGCCATGTCGTTCGGTAAATCGAAAGCGCGTATGATGAGCGAAGACCAAATAAAAACCATGTTTGCTGATGTTGCTGGTTGTGACGAAGCAAAAGAAGACGTGAAAGAATTGGTGGATTACTTACGTGATCCAAGCCGCTTCCAGAAATTGGGCGGTAAAATTCCGACAGGTATTTTGTTGGTTGGTCCTCCTGGTACGGGTAAAACGCTATTAGCGAAAGCCATTGCGGGTGAAGCGAAAGTACCGTTCTTTACTATCTCTGGTTCTGACTTTGTTGAAATGTTCGTTGGTGTGGGTGCATCCCGTGTCCGTGACATGTTTGAGCAAGCGAAGAAAGCCGCGCCTTGTATTATATTCATCGATGAAATCGATGCGGTTGGTCGCCAACGTGGCGCTGGTGTAGGTGGTGGACACGATGAACGTGAACAAACCCTAAACCAAATGCTGGTTGAGATGGATGGTTTTGAAGGTAACGAAGGTATCATCGTTATTGCTGCAACAAACCGCCCAGACGTACTTGACCCTGCATTACTTCGTCCTGGTCGTTTTGACCGTCAAGTTGTGGTTGGTTTACCAGACGTACGTGGTCGTGAGCAGATTCTTAAAGTTCACATGCGTAAAGTTCCGCTTGAGAATGATGTAGAACCCGCACTGATTGCTCGTGGTACTCCAGGTTTCTCAGGTGCCGATCTAGCAAACCTTGTTAACGAAGCTGCACTATTTGCAGCGCGCGGTAACAAGCGTGTGGTTTCTATGGTTGAATTTGAATTGGCTAAAGACAAAATCATGATGGGCGCAGAGCGTAAATCGATGGTGATGTCGGAAGACCAAAAAGAATCAACGGCATACCACGAAGCGGGTCACGCAATTATTGGTCGCTTAGTACCGGATCATGATCCAGTGTACAAAGTGTCGATTATTCCGCGTGGGCGTGCACTGGGTGTGACCATGTACTTACCAGAGCAAGACCGTGTGAGCCACTCGCGTGAGTTCCTTGAGTCAATGCTGTCTAGCCTTTACGGTGGCCGTTTAGCTGAAGAGCTTATCTACGGTGCAGACAAGGTATCTACTGGTGCATCAAATGATATCGAACGTGCAACTGATATTGCGCGCAAGATGGTTACTCAGTGGGGCTTCTCTGACAAAATGGGTCCTATTCTGTATGCAGAAGACGAAGGTGAAGTATTCCTTGGCCGCTCTGTAACACAGACCAAACACATGTCAGACGATACTGCTCGTGCAATCGATACTGAAGTTCGTGCGGTTATTGACCGAAACTACGAACGTGCTCGTGAAATTTTATCGCAGAATATGGATATCATGCATGCAATGAAAGATGCACTGATGAAGTATGAAACGATTGATGCTGGTCAGATTGATGACTTAATGGACCGTAAAACGGTTATCCGAGCGCCAAAAGGCTGGGGTGATACAGACGATACATTAAAATCAACCGACGACGCACCAAAGGCTGACGCGCAACCTGAAGCAAAAGCTGATGAGAGTGCAACAGACGTTGCAGATGAGCCGGCACAAAAAACTAACGATGATGATAAGCCTCAAGCATAACGCTGAGTGTTGATCTTAAAAACCCCGACTCGTTCGGGGTTTTTTGTTTATCAGGGTACTGATTTGTCATGTTGGGAATAAATGGAATGCAGCCAATGATTTTGACCAGTAAAGATAAGACTCTTGATTTGTCTTTTTCCCATGCCATGGGAATTTTGAATGTGACCCCAGATTCATTTTCTGATGGTGGTCAGTTTCATCAATTTGATCATGCGATGCGTCATGTCGAGAGCATGCTTTCGGCAGGCGTTAGCATTATCGATATTGGTGGTGAGTCAACCCGCCCAGGAGCAGCGGATGTTGCTACAGCAGAAGAACTCGATCGGGTTGTTCCTGTTGTAGAAGCGATTCGTCAACGCTTTGATTGCTGGATCTCGATAGACACCAGTAAAGCACAGGTTATGACCGCAGCTGTGAATGCGGGGGCTGATTTAATTAATGATGTACGTGCACTGCAAGAACCGGGAGCATTAGAAGCCGCTGCCGCAGCAAACGTTCCTGTTTGCTTAATGCATATGCAAGGGCAACCGCGTACAATGCAACACCAACCAAGCTACGAAAATCTACTGATGGATGTCAGTCAATTTCTAGTAGAACGTATTCAGGCGTGTGAGAAAGCTGGGATTGCTAAAAATCAGCTATTACTTGACCCTGGATATGGCTTCGGTAAAACAATTGAAGATAATTATCAGTTGCTTGCACATTTAGAACAATTTCACCAATTCGGTTTACCTTTGCTTGTTGGCATGTCCCGTAAATCGATGGTTTTTAAATTATTAGATAAAAAGCCTGCAGAGTGTGTTGCTGGTAGCTTGGCGTGTGCCGCTATTGCAGCAATGAAGGGCGCACAAATTATTCGAGTGCATGATGTGGCGGAAACCGTCGATGTACTTAAAGTGTGCCAAATGACAAAAATGCAGATGAATAAAAGCTAGGAGCGAAAAAATGGCTGAACGTAAGTATTTTGGTACCGATGGGATCCGTGGTCTTGTTGGTGAAGGTGCAATTACACCTGAGTTTGTCCTTAAGTTAGGTTGGGCTGCAGGTCGAGTGCTATCTAAACAAGGCACCAAGAAAGTGCTTATCGGTAAAGATACTCGTATTTCAGGTTACATGCTGGAATCGGCATTAGAAGCAGGCTTAGCGGCTGCAGGTTTACAAGCTGCATTTACTGGCCCTATGCCTACACCAGCGGTCGCTTACTTGACGCGTACATTCCGCGCTGAAGCGGGTATTGTCATTTCAGCCTCGCACAACCCATACTACGATAACGGTATTAAGTTCTTCTCGGCGCAGGGCACAAAGCTGCCGGATGAAATTGAATTTGCAATTGAAGCGGAGTTAGATAAACCCCTAACGTGTGTTGAATCTGCACAACTGGGTAAAGCCTACCGTATTGATGATGCTGCAGGTCGTTACATTGAATTCTGTAAAGGTACTTTCCCTTCTAAATATGACCTGTCTAACTACAAGATCGTAGTGGATTGTGCACACGGTGCTACCTACCACATCGCGCCAGCGGTGTTTAAAGAACTTGGCGCAGAAGTGGTTACTTTAGGTTGTGAGCCAAACGGCACCAACATTAACCATGAAGTGGGTGCTACGGATATCCGTGCACTGCAAGCTAAAGTGTTAGAAGAAAAAGCAGACTTTGGTATTGCATTAGATGGTGATGGCGATCGCGTGATCATGGTTGATGAAGAAGGTAATAAGGTTGATGGCGACCAAATTGCGTATATCATTGCTCGTGATGCATTACGTCGTGGTGAACTTAAAGGCGGTGTTGTTGGTACGCTAATGACTAACCTAGGAATGGAAGTTGCGCTTAAAAACTTAGGCATTCCTTTTGTTCGTGCCAATGTGGGCGACCGCTACGTGATGGAAGAGTTGCAAAAGCACGATTGGTTAATTGGTGCTGAAAACTCAGGTCACGTTATTCTTCTTGATAAAGTGACTACGGGTGACGGTATTGTTGCGGGTCTACAGGTTATGTCTTCTATTGTAGGTAGCAAGATGTCACTAAAAGAGCTGTCAGATGGTATGACAATGTTCCCACAGGTACTAGAGAACATTCGTTTTAAGGGTGAGTCTAACCCTCTTGAATCTGATGCAGTAATTGCAGCAACAAAAGCGGTAGAAGCGAAGCTGGGTGAAACTGGTCGCGTTTTATTGCGTAAATCAGGCACCGAGCCTTTAATCCGTGTCATGGTTGAAGGTGAAAATGCTGAACTTGTACAAGCGTCGGCGTTAGAAATTGCACGCGCTGTAGAAGAAAACTGTTAACTGCTAATAAGTTAATAGTCGGTGTTTCTGTAAGTCTCGTTGTTATTTGCAGAAACACCCAATAAGGTATTAGGTTTGATTCTCACTTTTGCTTATTTGTTGTTCAAGTAAAGCTTAATCGTGGGAAATCCTCATATTTTACTTGTCAGTCTTAGCTGCATTCGCTAGTATCTCACCGCTCCCTTGTTGAGGGTGACTGCTGGCGCTGCTTTGGCAAAGCTGGCTCAACCAAATGGACCATAGGTGGAACCCATGTACGAAATTCTACTTGTGATTTATCTGTTGGCTGCGCTTGGCGTTATTGGCCTAGTTTTGGTTCAACAAGGTAAAGGCGCAGATATGGGAGCCTCATTCGGGGCCGGTGCTTCTGGAACATTGTTCGGCGCTGGTGGCTCTGGAAACTTTTTAACTCGAATGACTGCAGTTTGTGCAACGATCTTTTTCGTTATTAGTCTTGTACTGGGTAACCTTAGTGCAAAACAATCTGCAGAAAAAAGCGGCTGGGAAGACCTAAGCTCGCCTGCAACTGAACAAGTTGTAGAAAAAACTGAGAATGCACCTGTAAACAGCGATATTCCTCAGTAATTAAAGATTTAGCCGAGATGGTGAAATTGGTAGACACGCTAGCATGAGGTGCTAGTGCCGCAAGGTGTAGGGGTTCAAGTCCCCTTCTCGGCACCATTATTCTGGTTACTTGAAATAGTAACATCTGACGCGTATAATCGCCCTCAGATTCGGACGCGGGATGGAGCAGTATGGTAGCTCGTCGGGCTCATAACCCGAAGGTCGTTGGTTCAAATCCAGCTCCCGCAACCACTTTTCCGAAAATCAACTATTCTTACGAAAGGTTGTTTTTCTATCACAGCACTGCTGTGATATCAGGGTCCAGTAATAAAAAACCCCGTAATTCGGGGTTTTTTATTATCTGAAACATGACCATTCAGGTATTTACTGGGCTTTATGCCCTTTTTTTGTTTCCGGGGGGTTGTTTTGACAGCTTTAGAGATGCAATTAACCGAATTGCTTGAAGCACCTGTTGTTGCTTTAGGTTATGAACTTGTTGGCTTGGAATTTATTCGAGCAGGCGAGCATTCTACATTACGTGTTTTCATTGACCATGAAAACGGCATATTTGTAGAGGACTGTGCGGAAGTTAGCCGTCAGATCAGCGCAGTAATGGACGTAGAAGATCCAGTGACTGTCGCTTACAACTTAGAAGTGTCCTCCCCTGGGATGGAAAGACCGCTTTTTAAAGTTGCACACTACCAACAATTTATTGGCCACGAGGTCAGCCTGGTATTGAAGATGGCGATGGGTAACCGTCGTAAGTGGAAAGGTGACATCATTTCTGTTGAAGGTGAGTTAATCACTCTGAAAGTAGACGGTAATGACGAAACGTTTGCACTAAGCAATATTTCCAAGGCCAACCTGGTTCCAAAATTCTAACCGCTAAATTGGGGCATTAGAAATGAACAAAGAAATCTTGGCTGTCGTAGAAGCGGTATCCAACGAAAAAGCTGTTCCTCGTGAGCGTATCTTTGAAGCGCTTGAAATCGCATTGGCGACAGCAACAAAGAAAAAACATGAAGCTGAAATCGAAGTACGTGTAGAAATTGACCGTAAAACGGGTGAGTTCGTAACGTACCGTCGTTGGAAAGCAGTTAGCGAAGTGACTCAGCCTACGCTTGAGATCACGATTGAAGCTGCACAGTACGATGATGAAAGCATTCAGCTAGATGATTACGTTGAAGACGAAATTGAGTCTGTAACGTTTGACCGTATTACGACCCAAACTGCGAAGCAAGTTATCGTACAAAAAGTACGTGAAGCTGAGCGCGCACAGATCGTTGAGCAATTCGTAGATAACGAAGGCGAACTGATCACTGGTATCGTGAAAAAAGTTAACCGCGATGCAGTTATCGTTGACTTGGGTAATAACGCAGAAGCGGTTATCCAACGTGAAGATCAACTTCCGCGTGAAAACTTCCGTTCTGGTGACCGTGTTCGTGCATTATTGTACGCAGTACGTCCAGAAGCGCGTGGTTTCCAACTGTTCATGACGCGTTCTAAGTCTGAAATGCTGTCTGAACTGTTCCGTATTGAAGTGCCAGAAATTGCTGAAGAAGTAATTGAACTAATGGGCGCAGCACGCGATCCTGGTTCTCGTGCAAAAATCGCAGTGAAAACTAACGACAAGCGTATTGACCCAGTGGGTGCGTGTGTTGGTATGCGTGGCGCACGTGTTCAAGCTGTTTCTAGCGAATTGGCGGGTGAGCGTATCGATATCGTATTGTGGGATGAGAATCCAGCACAATATGTGATCAATGCAATGGCACCAGCTGAGGTTAGCTCTATCATCGTCGATGAAGACAACCACACAATGGATATTGCGGTTGAGCAAGATAATCTCGCTCAAGCGATTGGTCGTAGCGGTCAAAACGTACGTCTAGCATCTCAACTAACTGGTTGGGAACTGAACGTAATGACGGTTGCAGATCTACAGAAGAAACACCAAGAAGAAGCACAAGAGTCAATTGAAGCTTTCACTAAGCACCTTGATATCGATGCTGACTTTGCAACTGTTCTTGTTGAAGAAGGTTTCACAACACTAGAAGAGATCGCTTACGTACCAGTAAGTGAGCTAATGGATGTTGATGGCCTAGACGAAGACACAGTTGAAGCTCTACGCGCTCGTGCGAAAGAAGCACTTACAACGCTTGCTCTTGCGCAAGAAGAGTCTTTAGATGGTGTAGAACCAGCAGAAGACCTTTTAGGCCTTGAAAGCCTTGAACGTGAAATGGCATTCAAACTAGCTGCTAAAGGTGTTGTGACACTGGAAGACCTAGCTGACCAAGGTACAGACGATTTGCTTGATATCGAAGGTCTGGACGAAGTTAAAGCGGGTGAGCTGATCATGGCTGCTCGTAATATCTGCTGGTTCAGCGACGAAGTTTAAAACTTACTAGCAAGGGAGGCGCAACATGTCAGAGGTTACAGTTAAAGCATTAGCCGAAGAAATTGGTACGCCAATTGATCGACTGCTTCAACAGTTTGCCGACGCTGGTATCAGCAAGAAAGCTGAAGATAGTGTTAATCAAAACGAAAAACAGGATCTACTTTCGCACCTGAAAAAGGAACACGGCGGAAGTGGTGAAGATGCCGCTCCAAATCGCTTAACTTTACAGCGCAAGACTCGTAGCACGCTCAGTGTGTCTGGTACGGGTGGAAAGAACAAAAATGTTCAGGTTGAGGTACGTAAAAAACGCACCTTTGTAAAACGTTCTGCTCTTGAAGAAGAGCAGCGTGTCGCTGAAGAAGCTGCAAACCGTGAATCGGAAGATGCAGTGAAGCAACAAGCTGACGAACAAGCCCAGCGCCAAGCAGAAGAGCAAGCAAAACGTGATGCTGAAGAAAAAGCAAAACGCGATGCTGAAGAGACACGTTTAGCTGAAGAAAAAGCGAAGCGTAAGGCAGAAGAAGAGGCAGCACAAGAAACCAAGGGTACGGTGGAAAGTGATGCCGAGGTTAAGCGTAAGGCTGAAGAGAAAGCTAAACGCGCCGCCGCTGATGAACAGGCTAAGAAAGAAGCTGAGTCGCTACAACGTCGCCGGGAAGAGGAAGCCAAGCGTAAAGCCGAAGAAGATAGTCAGCGTCAGCTAGAAGAGGCACGCAAGATGGCAGAACAAAACGAAAAAAACTGGTCAAAACCTGATCAGGCAACAGCGAACATGGAAAAATCTGATTACCACGTTACGACGTCTACTCACGCTCGCGCAGCGGAAGATGAAGCAGACCGTAAAGAAGAAGGTGGTCGTCGTAAGAAGAAGAAGCCAGCAGCAAAAGCTGATGACCGTAATAAAGGTCGCGGTGGTCGTAACCAACGCGGTGGTCGTGGCGGTCGTGGTAAACCACAAGTTAACGCTCCAACATCAATGCAGCAAGGCTTTGATAAGTCTGCAACTGTTGCCAAATCTGACGTTATTATCGGTGAAACAATTGTAGTTTCTGAACTGGCGAACAAAATGTCAGTTAAAGCGACCGAAATCATCAAAGCGATGATGAAAATGGGCGCTATGGTAACGATTAACCAAGTTATCGACCAAGAAACTGCACAACTTGTTGCTGAAGAAATGGGTCACAAGGTTATTCTTCGTAAAGAGAATGAACTTGAAGAAGCGCTAATGTCTGATCGTGAAGAGACGGCTGAAGCAGTTTCTCGTGCTCCTGTTGTTACTATCATGGGTCACGTTGACCACGGTAAAACATCAACACTGGATTACATCCGTAAAGCACACGTTGCATCAGGCGAAGCCGGTGGTATTACACAGCACATTGGTGCATACCACGTAGAAACTGGCAACGGTATGATCACTTTCCTTGATACTCCTGGACACGCCGCGTTTACCGCAATGCGTGCTCGTGGTGCTCAAGCGACAGATATCGTTGTACTTGTTGTTGCTGCGGATGATGGCGTAATGCCACAAACAGTCGAAGCGATTCAGCATGCTAAAGCAGCTGGCGTTCCTCTGATTGTTGCAGTGAACAAGATCGATAAAGAAGATGCTAACCCAGACAACGTGAAAAACGAGCTGGCACAGTACGATGTTATCCCTGAAGAGTGGGGCGGTGAGAACATGTTTGTTCACATCTCTGCGAAACAAGGTACAAACATTGACGGTCTTCTAGAAGCTATCTTGCTTCAGTCTGAAATTCTTGAACTGACTGCAGTTGAAGAAGGTATGGCGAGCGGTGTTGTTGTTGAATCACGTCTAGATAAAGGCCGTGGTCCAGTTGCAACTGTACTTGTTCAATCTGGTACTTTACGTCGTGGCGATATCGTTCTTTGTGGTCTTGAACATGGCCGTGTTCGTGCAATGCGCGATGAGAACGGTCAAGACATCGATACTGCGGGTCCTTCTATTCCTGTAGAGATCCTTGGTCTTTCAGGTGTTCCAGCATCAGGTGACGAAGCGACTGTAGTACGTGATGAGCGTAAAGCACGTGAAGTTGCACTTTACCGTCAAGGTAAATTCCGTGATGTTAAACTAGCGCGTCAACAAAAAGCGAAACTAGAGAACATGTTCTCTAACATGACTGCTGGTGATGTTGCTGAATTGAACGTAGTACTGAAAGCTGACGTACAAGGTTCTATCGAAGCAATCGCTGATTCACTGATGAAACTGTCTACAGACGAAGTTAAAGTGAACGTTGTTGGTTCTGGTGTTGGTGGTATCACAGAAACTGATGCAGTACTTGCAGCAGCATCTAACGCTATCATTCTTGGTTTCAACGTACGTGCTGATGTTCCTGCACGCCGTATGATCGAGAACGAAAACCTAGATCTACGTTACTACTCAATCATTTACCAATTGATTGATGAAGTTAAAGCAGCGATGGGCGGTATGCTTGCTCCTGAATTCCGTCAGGAAATCATCGGTCTTGCTGAAGTTCGTGACGTATTCAAGTCTCCTAAGATTGGCGCAATCGCTGGTTGTATGGTTACTGAAGGTACTATCAAGCGTAACAACCCTATCCGTGTTCTACGTGATAACGTAGTAATCTACGAAGGTGAGCTTGAGTCACTACGTCGCTTCAAAGATGACGTTGCTGAAGTTAAGAATGGCTACGAATGTGGTATCGGCGTTAAGAACTACAATGATGTTCGCGTTGGTGACCAGATCGAAGTATTCGAAATTGTTGAAATTCAACGTACTCTTGATTAATTATCAGGTTGTTGATTTTTAAATAAATTCCAATGGGGAGCTTCGGCTCCCCATTCTTTCAACAGAGCATTCTTCATTAAGAATCCTCTTTTAACGAGAGATAGTAAAATGGCAAAAGAATTCAGCCGTACCCAGCGTGTAGCACAACAGCTGCAAAAAGAGCTGGCGGTTATCCTACAGCGTGAGCTTAAAGACCCACGTATTGGCATGACAACCATTTCAAGCGTGGATGTTTCACGCGATATGGGTTACGCGAAAATCTATGTAACTTTCCTGACGATTGGCGAGCAAACGCCAGAAGGCAGTTTAGAAGTATTACGCGAAATGGCACCGTACATTCGTTCACTACTTGGTAAGCAAATTCGTCTACGTGTAACGCCAGAACTGACGTTCATCTACGACCAATCGCTAACTGAAGGCATGCGTATTTCTAACCTTGTATCGCAAGCGGTACGAGATGATGAAGAGCGTCATGTTGACGACGAAACTGGTTCAGAAAACAGCGTAGAAAAGGGCGAGGAATAATCTATGGCACGTCGTCGTAAAGGTCGTCCTATTGATGGAGTTATTTTACTCGACAAGCCAATGGGTATTTCTTCCAATGATGCGCTACAGAAAGTAAAGCGTATCTTCTTCGCACAAAAAGCGGGTCATACCGGGGCGCTAGATCCATTGGCCACCGGTATGCTGCCGATTTGTTTTGGTGAAGCGACCAAGTTCTCGCAATTCTTACTTGATTCAGATAAACGCTACCGCGTTATCGCTAAATTGGGTGAGCGCACAGATACCTCAGATTCTGATGGTCAAGTGGTACAAACACGAGAAGTGAAAGTTGATCGTGGTCAGCTTGAGCGTTGCATCGCGAAGTTTCGTGGTACAACAGATCAGATCCCATCAATGTACTCGGCACTTAAATACCAAGGCCGCAAACTTTATGAGTATGCGCGTGAAGGTATAGAAGTACCGCGTGAGTCTCGAAAAATCACAGTTTACTCTATTGAGTTACTGCGTTTTGAAGGCCACGAAGTTGAAATGGAAGTGCATTGTTCGAAAGGTACCTACATTCGTACTATCACCGATGATTTGGGTGAAATGTTAGGATGTGGTGCGCACGTAACCTACTTACGTCGTACCGGTGTTGCGAAGTATCCGATGGAACGTGTGGTCACGTTAGAGCAATTAAATGCGCTACTCGACCAAGCGAAAGAGCAAGATATTGAACCTGGTGATTTGCTTGATCCTTTGATGTTACCCACCGATACCGCAGTACAAGATTTACCTGAAGTGAATATTGTTCCTGCTTCGGCGGTTTACATTCTAAATGGTAATCCAGTACAAGCGGGCACAGTACCAGCAGAGGGTACGATTGTTCGTATTACTGTTGGTGAAGCGCGTGAGTTTATCGGTGTCGGTGTTATCGATGCTGAAGGCATGCTTGCACCAAAACGCGTCATGGCGAATCAGCAGGTTGAGTAAGCGTTATTACTCAGCCTTAAGATAGATAAAAGAGCGATTACTTCGGTAGTCGCTCTTTTTGCTTGTAGTCGATAAAAGTGCCACGTATAATTCGCGGCTTGGGTGCGGCTGAATCAGAGATTGGCTGCACAAATTTTAAATTTAATGTATTAGGATAAAGTTATGTCTCTGAATGCAGAAACTAAAGCAGCAATCGTTGCTGAATACGCACAATGTGAAAACGACACTGGTTCTCCAGAGGTTCAAGTTGCTCTTCTAACAGCGCAAATCAACCACCTGCAAGGCCACTTTGCTGATCACAAACACGATCACCACAGCCGTCGCGGTCTACTACGTATGGTTTCTCGTCGTCGTAAGCTTCTAGACTACCTTAAAGGTAAGAGCCTAGATCGCTACCAAGACCTAATCAAGCGTCAAGGCCTACGTCGCTAAGATTGCTTATCAGAAAGGAGCCTATTGGCTCCTTTCTTTTTATGTTTCTTTGTTTATCTCTTCTTCCACTGCAACGAAAGCACTGACTTGTTGTCTTACATTTGGTTCTTTCTTCATGTGTTAAGTGAAACAGACATAAGAAGCAAATACTCCCTGGCTTTACAGTAATAACACGGTCGTTTTCGTCGACCATTAGGTCGCGGCTAATAACAGCTCTTTTCGATGCCCACGAGCAAGATAATGCGCATCAAACTTAGAGAGAACTGTCATTAGTCGCGATACGTGAAATTATCGTAAAGTGGGTTTCATCACATGACGCTTTTATTTATGTCGGATATACTTACCGACGAAAATAGAAAGCGGAATAAATTAAGGAAATTCACGTGAATCCTATCGTAAAGACTTTCCAGTACGGTAACCACACGGTTACTATCGAGACTGGTGTAATTGCACGTCAAGCTACTGCTGCTGTAATGGTAAGCATGGATGATACTTCTGTATTGGTATCTGTTGTTGGTAAGAAAACAGCGGTTGAAGGTCAAGACTTCTTCCCACTAACTGTTAACTACCAAGAGCGTACTTACGCTGCAGGTAAAATCCCTGGTGGTTTCTTCAAGCGTGAAGGCCGTCCATCTGAAGGCGAAACACTAACTGCTCGTCTGATTGACCGTCCAATTCGTCCGCTATTCCCAGACAATTTCAAAAACGAAGTGCAAGTAATTGCTACTGTTGTTTCTATCAACCCAGATGTACAGCCTGATATCGTAACGATGATCGGTACTTCTGCGGCACTAGCTATTTCTGGTATTCCGTTCAACGGCCCAATCGGTTCTGCACGTGTTGGTTACATCAACGACCAATTCGTACTAAACCCAAGCAACACTGAGCTAGCGGAAAGCCGTCTAGACCTAGTTGTTGCGGGTACTGAAGGCGCAGTATTGATGGTTGAGTCAGAAGCTGACCGTCTATCTGAAGAACAAATGCTACAAGCTGTTGTATTTGGTCACGACCAACAACAAATTGTAATCAATGCTATTAAAGAGCTAGCGGCAGAAGTTGCTACTCCAGCATGGGATTGGACTGCTCCTGCAGTTAACACTGAGCTTAAAGCACTGGTTGCTGATAAGGCTGAAGCACGTCTAGCGACTGCTTACCAAATCACAGAAAAGATGGCGCGTTACGAGCAAGTTGGCGCAATCAAATCTGACGTAGTTGAAGCACTACTTTCTGAAAATGAAGCACTAGACGAGCGCGAAATTCGTGACATGCTTGCATCTTTAGAGAAGAACGTTGTACGTAGCCGCATCATCGCGGGTAACCCACGTATCGATGGTCGTGAAAAAGACATGGTTCGTGCGCTAGACGTACGCACTGGTGTACTTCCACGTACTCACGGTTCTTCATTGTTCACTCGTGGTGAAACTCAAGCACTTGTTACTGCAACGCTTGGTACACAACGTGATGCACAAATCATCGATAGCCTAATGGGTGAGAAGAAAGATCACTTCCTTCTACACTACAACTTCCCTCCATTCTGTGTAGGTGAAACTGGTTTCGTTGGTTCGCCTAAGCGTCGTGAAATTGGTCACGGTAAACTGGCTAAGCGTGGTATTGCTGCAGTAATGCCTTCTGTTGAAGAATTCCCATACACAGTACGTGTAGTATCGGAAATCACTGAATCTAACGGTTCATCTTCAATGGCTTCTGTATGTGGTACTTCTCTAGCGCTTATGGATGCTGGTGTACCAATCAAAGCATCTGTTGCGGGTATCGCAATGGGTCTTGTGAAAGAAGGCGATGATTTCGTAGTTCTTTCTGACATCCTTGGCGACGAAGATCACCTAGGTGACATGGACTTTAAAGTAGCAGGTACTGACGACGGTATTACTGCACTTCAAATGGACATCAAGATCGAAGGTATCACTAAAGAGATCATGCAAATTGCTCTTAACCAAGCTAAAGGTGCGCGTAAGCACATCCTTGGCGTAATGGATGAAGCAATTGGTTCTCACCGTGATGACATCTCTCAGTTTGCTCCTCGTATTCATACTATGAAGATCAACTCAGACAAGATCAAAGACGTTATCGGTAAAGGTGGTGCAGTTATCCGTGCACTTACTGAAGAAACTGGTACAACGATCGAGATCGAAGACGACGGCACAATCAAGATTGCTGCAACTGAAGGTACTGCTGCGCAAGAAGCGATTCGTCGCATCGAAGAAATCACAGCAGACGTTGAAGTTGGTCGCATCTACACTGGTAAAGTAATGCGTATCGTAGATTTCGGTGCATTCGTATCAGTAATTGGCGCGAAAGAAGGTCTAGTACACATTTCTCAAATCGCTCAAGAGCGTGTAGAGAAAGTGACTGATCACCTTGAAATGGGTCAAGAAGTTCAAGTTAAAGTACTTGAAATTGACCGCCAAGGCCGTATCCGTCTAAGCATGAAAGAAGCGGTTGAAGCACCAGCTGCTCCAGCACAAGACGAACAGCCACAAGGCTAAGTCTTAATCATGTGATAAAAGGGGCTAATTAGCCCCTTTTTTATTGCGTGTCATTTATGACATTTTGATTGAGTAGTACTGGCTCAGATCCGTATTATACTTGGTTGACTGGTTTATATTGGCGTTATCTCTGTTGTGAAAAGCGCATTTAGGCTATTGTAATAACGGTCAACTTAACTAAGATCAGCTGCTTAGCTAATTTAGATTATGAATATGTGGTTGTTAGACGCACAGCAACGACAGCCGAAACGCCATGTTATTCGGCTATGTATTCAATCACTTCATCTATCCCAGGGAGAATGGTATTGATTGCTAACAGGTTAAAGCTAGCATGCATTGCGGTAGTAATGATGCTAACGGGGTGTGCAACATCGACCAAAACGATGTGGACTCACCCACCAATGGCTATTCCCTTGCAGCCAACAATTCAACAGCAGATCCAATTAGCACGCATCGATCAACTGATGAAGCGTGATGATTTAGATAACGATACGCTGGCACAGATGTTTTATGAGCGCGGTTTACTGAACGATAGTTTAGGTTTACGTGATTTAGCGCGTCTTGATTTTAATCAGTCATTGTCTATGCGTCCAAACCAGCCTGATGTGTTTAACATTTTAGGGGTTTACTTCACGCAAGGTGCACATTTTGATGCCGCGTATGAAGCATTCGATTCAACGTTAGAGCTTAACTTTCAACATCCGTTTGCTCAACGTAACCGTGGTATTGCCCTGTATTATGGTGGTCGTTTAGATCTCGCACATGAAGACCTAATCGTTCACTACCAGCAAAACGTTAACGATCCTTATCGTGTGATTTGGCTGTACTTGGTGGATGTCGAGCGCACCCCAGAGCAAGCCTTAAATAAACTAAGATTGCGTTATGATGCCAGCGACAAGCAAGATTGGGGCTGGTTGATGGTACGTATGTACTTAGGTGATATCAGCGAAAGTGATTACCTTAAAGAAATCGCTAACGGTAGCGAGAGCAATGATCAGCTAGCAGAACGCTTAACCGAAGGCTATTTCTACCTTGCTAAGCGTTACCAGCAAGAAGGCAATTACTCAGCAGCACTCATGCTGTATAAGCTGACATTAGCGGGGAACGTATACGAGTTTGTTGAACATCGCTTTGCGTTATTAGAAACAGGCCGTGTGTTATCGCAATACCAAGCACAGCAACAAGCATTGCAAGCCAAAGTACAAAATAAGTAACAGTAGATCAGCCTATTGTTATAATGTGAAAAGTAGATCAAAAAAGCCGCGGACTTTCGTTCGCGGCTTTTTTATGCGTGGTATATCGTGCAAATTAACGATTGAACGGTGATGCCAACAAGCATTAGCTTTCGATATTTAAGCCCGCAACATTGTGCCAGTAACCATTACAGTGATGGCCATCTTTTAGGGGATGACGGGTTTGACCTTGCTCGTTATTCTTAAAATCAGCGACCAGATCCAGCGTATCAACGCTTAACGGACTTAAGCGCACGACATCAACAATATCATGCATGCTGTTAAGGTCGTTGATCAGGTTATAGCAGTAACCTGATTGGGTTTGAATGCCGTTAAGGTTAAACACACTTTGGCCTTCTTGGCTGTATACCTGAATACCCGTTGGGTACTTGATACAGCAGGTTTCGCAATCGTCTTTTGCTTTGTCTTCCGCGCGAGCGGTAAAGCAACGAGCAGAGTAAGCTAAAGGAAGGTAACCGTAACTGAAGACTTCCGTCTCAAATTGCCCGCGAATCCCCAGCTTCTCGCAATCGACTAATACGTTTTGCAACCATTCGCGAGACAGCTCAACCGGCATACACCAGCGTACCATGCCTTGTTTCAAGAACAGCTTTAACGTCTGTGCGTTATAGCAGTTTACAGCGGCACCCACCACAAAAGGGACTTTGCTTTGGTGTGCTAATTGAACCGCTGAAACGTCGTTAGCTTCAATAATGAAGTCACCGTTATCAACGTATTTCTTCATGATGTTGACTTCGCTTGGTGCTTCTAGCAATGCCATGGTGGATAGCACCACTTGCTTGCCTGAATCCGCCAGATCTTTAGCAATATCAAACCAGTGTGCGGCTTTCATTTCTCGGCGTTTTGAGCAGACGCTCTCGCCTAAGTAAATGATGTCGCTGTCTGACTGTTTTGCTTGCTGATAAAACGCTTCAACATCGGTTTTCGGCCAAAAGTACAGCAATGGGCCAAGAGAGTATTTCATTCGTTGGCTCCTTTATTGCCATTTACGGTGGTAAGCACCCAGTGTGGTTTGCTTACCTTCAGAAACATTGCCTAAGCATGCATTCCAAGCGGGTTCAACACTGTAACCTTCAGGGTTCGCTTTATAGCGATCAATCGCTGCACGCCATGTTTTGGTTACTTGCTCAACGTAAGCAGGGCTACGTTGGCGGCCTTCGATTTTTACTGAGGCAATATTGGCTTTAAATAGCTCAGGTAAAATCTCTAGCGTATTCAAGCTGGTTGGTTCTTCTAGTGCATGGTAGCGACGGTTTTCACCACTGATATTAATATCGAAGCGACCTTTACACAGGGTAGGGTAACCCGCGTTTTCGCCTTCTGCATACTGATCAATCAGAATGTCATTAAGACGAGATTCTAGGCCAGTCGCTGTTTCTTGCCAGCGCACGTATTTCGCCGGTGAACAAGCACCAACCGTGTTTGGTGATTCACCTGTCATGTAAGATGACAGGTAACAACGACCTTCTGACATAATGCAGAGGCTACCAAAGGCAAATACTTCTAGATCCATATCAGTGTTACGGGCAAGTTGCTTCACCTGATGGATAGACAGCACGCGCGGTAAAACCACACGCTTCACATTGAAGTTGTTTTTGTAGTAATCAATGGCCGCCGTATTGGTGGCGGATGCTTGCACTGAAAGGTGTAATTCAAGATCTGGGTATTGGGTTGCTGCGTACTCAAGTACCGCGATATCAGCTACGATGAGTGCATCGACGCCCATTGCTGCTGCATTGTCTACGGCCTTAGTCCAACGGTTAAAACCGTCTGGATGGGCAAATGTGTTCAAGGCAACATGCAGCTTCTTATCGTGATCGCGCACGTACTCAACCGCTTTTTCTAATTTACGTCCTGTAAAGTTCAAACCAGCAAAGTGGCGGGCATTCGTATCGTCTTTAAAGCCGATGTAGACCGCATCTGCGCCATTATCGATGGCGGTTTTCAAGGCTGGAAGGTTACCAGCGGGGCAAAGCAGCTCCATATTATATTTATCTACCAGTGCTTGATGAATGAAGGTATATCAAGGCATACCATAAATACCCACAAAGTATTAATGGTTGTTGCTCAATATATGTTTTCAATTTTGATAGGCGAAATACTAGGGGGCTTAGCCTGCCTAAGTTTTGATTTCAGGCAGGTTTTTATTGATTTAGGACAATTTTTTGCGTGAATAGTCGCGTTGATTATGCACTCTGACGGCTATTTTTCACTAAAACTGCTTCCAACTCATGTTTTGGTTGCGGGCGGAAAAAGTGAAAGCCTTGAATCGAATCGCAATTCAGGTTTGACAGCAGCGTTGCTTGTTGGTGTGTTTCCACCCCTTCGGCAACCACACTCATATTGAGTGATTTACCCAAATTAATGATATTTTCAATCAGGGTAACTTGCTTGGGTATGGTTTCGATGTCTTTGATAAAGGCGCGATCGACTTTAAGTTCATCAAGTGGAAAGCGAGCTAAATATGACAATGAAGAGTAGCCTGTACCAAAGTCATCAATCGAGAGGGCAAACCCCAGTTTCTTGATTGCTTTTAGCATTTGAATCGCATGTTCGCCATCGTTCATCATTGAGCTTTCAGTGAGCTCGAACGTAATATCACTGGGGTTGATCCCCGTGCTTTTACGTAATTTATCGATGAATAAAATTAGATTTGGGTTACCAAATTGCTGTGGTGATAAGTTAATCGCCACACGGCCTTGTAATAATCCCTGTTTTTTCCACTCGCGCACCGTGGTAAATACTTCACGCATCACGACACGGCCAAGTTGTTCAATTAATCCTGACCGTTCGGCAACAGGAATGAATTGGGCTGGACTGATGTAACCTTCAACAGGGTGTTTCCAACGTACTAGCGCTTCAGCGCCATCGATGGAGAAGTCTTTGGCATTCACTTTCGGCTGATACCATACTTCTAAGCCATTTTTCTGTAAGGCTTTTTGTAATTCGATTTCGAGCCACAAACGCATCCGCGCTTCTTTATTCATGCTTTCATCGAACTTGACTAAGCGGTTACGACCACGGTTCTTGGCTTCGTACATCGCGGTGTCAGCGTTTTGTAGCAAGATACGGGCATCATTACCATTACCTGGGTAGGTAACCATACCCATAGAACAGGCAATGTGTTTGCTAAAGTGGTGAAGATTAAACGGCTGACTCACCAATGCGATGATTTGCTGCGACAATAAATCACCAATACGTTCATGTTCGGGGTTTAACAGCAAGATGCCGAACTCATCACCGCCAAGGTGGCCAATCACCGAATCATCAGGCAGCAGCTTTAATAAACGTTGAGCGATTTCTTGCAGAACGCGATCACCAATATGATGCCCTAACGAGTCATTAATATTTTTGAAATTATCAACATCAAGGTACAGCATCACCAGTGGGGTATTTTCGGTGATATGGTGTTCTAACTTACGGGTAAATCCATGGCGATTGAATAGCCCTGTTAGCGCATCAGTTTGCACTAATTGATCTATTTGCCCTTGGGGTAAACGGGTGTTCGTTTGGGTACGTAGTAGCACCAGTTTAGCCGGCGAACCAAGCATGGTGATATCAGAAAGTGACAGCAAAAAGGTGTTATCTTGAATGGCTTCTGGGCCAACATAGCAGCGACGGGTTTCGCTATTGGGTTGGTGGTTCAATTGTGTGCCGAGTATCCGCTGGCTTTGAAAATCAAATACTATGCGACTAAGGTCTTCCCCGAGTAAGTCTTTAGCGGTTCCAAACCCCAGTATTTTTGCCGCTCGTTGGTTAGCCGACAGCACGATATTATTTTCAATCATGCAAATGCCATCACTGCTATTTTCATGCAGTTGATTAAGCTGGTGTTCTAATTCTTCTAACGATTTTACAAGAACTTGACGTTCAGATGTGTCTGCTGAGTGCAGCACCACATATTGCACATTGCCCATATCATCACGCAATGGCGTTAGGCTGAAATGCAATGAACTGTCATGGCGGTTATCGTTAAGGACGACTTCACCTTCAACCGACTCACCGTTAAATGCGCGATCGTAATAAGGTTGAAGCGTTTGGTAATAGGTGTGACCAAGAATATCTTTGTCGCAGCGGCCAACCAATTCTTCGCGGGTATAACCACTGAGCTCACAGTAGCGGTTATTCACGGTCAGGTAGTTATGCTCGTTGTCGAGAACGGCAAAAAGAAACGGACTATTGTCTGTTAGCAGTGGAAACCAATAAGTAAGCTGCTCTGTTGGCATCGTTCTGACGTCACCTATTTTGTATGATTTGACTGGGATCCCACAAGCAGTATGCGCATGTGAAAATACGGCTCAGTATACCTACGAGCGGTAGTGAGCGCTAAACTTTCCCTTTGTAGAAGCCTTTTTTTTGACTCAAGGCATGATATTTATCAATCGGCCTGCTTACAATGATAACCAACTTTCGGGAAGGTTAACTTTTCCCTATCCATATAAATATGTAAGCATAATAGGAAACGCATCGGTGATTGCTCAAATTCGTAAACACATGGTTCAGCATGGCCCAGCTTTGTTACGCATTCCTGCTAAGGTGATGCCTTTTGCAGTACAACAAAAAATGATGCTAGAAGGATTATCTCTAGTATTTAAAGAAGCATTGGACGATGGTGACTTTGAGTTTTTAGAAGATCGCTGGTTAAAAGTTGAAGTACGTGACTTAGAGTTGCAGTGGTTCATCAGTTTTCAAAACGAGAAGCTGGTTGTGTCTCAGCATGTAGAACAAGAAGATGTGAGCTTTAGCGGTGAATGTAACGATTTAGTACTAATTGCCGCTCGTAAGGAAGACCCAGATACATTATTCTTCCAGCGTCGTCTTCGCATTGAAGGGGATACTGAATTAGGTCTGGAAGTGAAGAATCTGATGGATAGCATCGATCTTGACGCTCTACCAAAACCCTTAACATATTTACTGCAGCAGTCGGCAGATTTCATCCAACAAGGTATGAAAGATGCGGCGGCTGAGCAAGAGGTTGTGAATGCTCATTAGAACCGAGGCGCCCGTTGATATTCTTCCTGTTGATCGTTTATTGAAAAAAACGTTTGAGACAGACGCCGAAGCAAATCTTGTGATGGCTTTACGCGAGAATGGTAATCGTACATTGTCGCTAGTCGCATGTAACGATGACGGTGAAGTGGTTGGACACCTTTGTTTGAGTCCTGTCACGGTTGACGGCCAAGATAATGGCTGGCAAGGGCTGGCGCCATTGACGATAGCGACTGAATATCAGCGCCAAGGTCTTGGGCTTGCACTCATGACGGAAGCTAAAAATATTTTAGCTGAACTAGGCTATCCCGTCGTTGTGGTACTCGGTGATCCTAATTACTACCAACGTGTTGGCTTTACAACAGCCGCAGATCACGGATTAACTTGCCGTTGGGATGCACCAGTTGAGGCATTCATGGTGATTGAGCTGTTGCCTGAAACATTGGCAGGCCAGCAAGGTACAGTGGAATACAGTGCTGAGTTTTCAGCCTTATAATTCCGACGCAATCCAGTAAGGGAAAGTGCCTTACTATCGAATATCGACAAAGCCACCTGCGGGTGGTTTTGTTTTATCACTAGACTAAAATAGCTGTGAATTCCACCTTGGTGGTCTTGGTTGAATTTGGTAGCATTGCCGCCCTTAATGGCAGCTGATAAGAGTAGAGTAGGCATGAAGCAACGAGATATTCAGGTGTTGCAAGAAATGGGGCTGACATATTGGCAGGTCCGTAAGCCAGAATGTTTTCCTGCACTTGAAGTGCCGGTTATCAATTTTCCTGATGATTGCAAACTCCTTTTTATTACTGAAGAGACGCTTACCGAACACGATGCTTGGCTGTTTGGTCGCATCCTGAAAAGTATGAAGCTCACGCCAGAACAAGCATTAATGTTGCCACCAAGTGCGTTAGAGCAACTTGGTCAGCATCAATTGGTATGGTGTTGGATCGCTGGTTGTACTGTGACAGCCCCTGTTGGGGTACAAGCACTACTGTCGGCGGCACTGTCGACCATGCATACTAATCCCGCAGCTAAAAAAGCCCTATGGCAGCAGATCTGTTCTTATGACAATTAATATCGTTCCGTTAGACACACAACATCTTGATGCCGTATGGCATATCGAGCAGGCTGCGCATGCGTTTCCTTGGGCTGAATCTATGGTTCGTGCCGAACCGAGTAAGCGTGCCTGTAATTTTGCGTTATTAGTTGATAATACGCTGGTGGGTTATTGCTTCGGTCAGTTGGTGGCAGGTGAAGCCACTTTGCTAAATATTGCGATTGACCCGCAAGCACAAGGTAAAGGTTACGGTAAAACCTTGCTTGATGGCTTTATGTCACAGATGCGCGATCAGGGTGCGGAAGACATCTGGCTTGAAGTTCGTGCAAGCAATACCCGTGCTTCACACTTGTATGAAGCACTCGGTTTTAATGAAATAAACCGTCGTGAAGGGTACTACCCAGCTGAGAATGGCCGCGAAGACGCATTAATCATGACCTACATGGTAATGTAATCGGATCTTACTCAGGGTTAGCGCTGTTTCTTTGCGGCGACTTTGCGTATAATTCCGCCACTTTTCTGCGCGATACGCGTTTTTCTTTTCTGCACACAAAGAGGTCGAGATGTAATTACTGCGATCTGTTAATTATAACTCCCTGCTGTGCAGGCATTTAATTCTAATTCTCGGGTGAATCATCGGGCTAAACCTAGGTGGTTCATCGGTTATTGAAATCTCTAACAGGATTATCAACGCTTATGTCTTTTCTACAAGAAGTGGGTAAACGCCGTACGTTTGCTATCATTTCTCACCCCGATGCGGGTAAAACAACCATTACCGAAAAAGTATTATTATTCGGAAACGCGATCCAAAAAGCAGGTACCGTTAAAGGCCGTGGTTCTAACCAGCATGCTAAGTCTGACTGGATGGAAATGGAAAAAGAACGTGGTATCTCGGTAACAACGTCGGTGATGCAGTTCCCGTACAACGATTGTCTAGTGAACCTACTTGATACTCCAGGACACGAAGACTTCTCGGAAGATACTTACCGTACGCTAACAGCCGTTGACTCATGTTTGATGGTTATCGATGCAGCAAAAGGTGTCGAAGATCGTACCCGTAAACTGATGGAAGTTACGCGCCTGCGTGATACGCCAATCGTTACCTTTATGAACAAACTTGACCGTGACGTTCGTGACCCAATGGAAGTGCTAGATGAAGTAGAAAGCGAGCTTGGTATGGCTTGTGCTCCTATTTCATGGCCGATTGGTTGTGGTAAAGAATTTAAAGGTGTTTACCATATTCACCGTGATGAAACTATCTTGTACTCGTCTGGTCATGGCCATGAGATCCAAGAAGTACGCACAATTAAAGGTCTCGACAACCCTGAGCTTGATATCGCTGTTGGTGAAGACTTAGCCGCGAGTGTACGTGAAGAACTAGAGCTGGTGATCGGTGCGTGTCCTGAGTTTGATCAAGAGCTTTTCTTAGCGGGTGAGCTAACGCCAGTGTACTTCGGTACTGCATTGGGTAACTTCGGTGTAGACCACATGCTAGACGGTCTAACCAAGTGGGCTCCAGCACCGCAAACGCGTAAAGCGAATGAGCGTGATGTTGAAGCGACGGAAGAGAAATTCTCTGGTTTCGTCTTTAAAATCCAAGCAAACATGGATCCTAAGCACCGTGACCGTATCGCCTTCATGCGCATCGTGTCGGGTACTTACAACCAAGGCATGAAGATGAACCACGTTCGTTCTGGCAAAAATGTCAGCATTTCGGATGCGGTAACCTTTATGGCGGGCGACCGTTCACGTGCAGAGCAAGCATTTGCAGGTGATATCATTGGTTTACACAACCACGGTACGATCCAAATTGGTGATACCTTTACCCAAGGTGAAAATCTGAAGTTTGCGGGTATCCCTAACTTCGCACCTGAATTGTTCCGTCGTATTCGCCTAAAAGATCCACTGAAGCAAAAGCAATTGCTTAAAGGCCTAGTTCAGCTTTCAGAAGAAGGTGCGGTGCAGGTATTCCGTCCGCTACAAAATAACGATCTGATCGTTGGTGCGGTAGGTGTGCTTCAGTTTGATGTGGTTGTTGCTCGCTTGAAAGCAGAGTACAACGTAGAAGCCATTTACGAAGGTATTAACGTAGCAACAGCACGTTGGGTCGAATGTGGTGATGCGAAGAAGTTGGAAGACTTCAAACGTAAGAACCAACAAAACCTTGCGCTAGATGGTGGTGACAACCTGAGTTACATCGCGCCGACTATGGTTAACCTTAACCTAGCTCGCGAGCGTTTCCCAGACGTTGATTTCCGCGCAACACGCGAACACTAATCGCGCGTTGAGTGAAGAGAGTTAATTGTCGAAGCCGTCACTGATGTGACGGCTTTTTTTGTATCTGATAAACAGGGGTATATAGTTAGGTCAATATTCCATTGTGTTCATACAGTCAGGGAGACGAACATGGACCTTGCCGTGGGCATTGCAAAGCAGCCCGACATCTATTCATGGCCTGGTAAAGCGCACCCACTTGGGGCGACGGTTGATGAAGAAGGGGTGAACTTTAGCTTATATTCCAAAGATGCCACCCAAGTGGTACTGCATCTTTTCCATCACCGTAACGATAACGAACCTTTTCTTTCTTTCGATCTTGATCCGTCTATTCATAAACGTGGCCATTATTGGTTTGTATTTATTGCCAATATTGCACATGGGCAGTTATATGCATTTCAAGCTGATGGCCCGTGGCAACCGAAACAAGGGTTACGCTTTGATAAAGAAAAAGTGCTGATCGACCCTTATAGCCATGCCATTTGTTTTAGCGATAATTACCAACGAAGTCGTGCGATTGGTGCAGGATCGAACATGGATACCTGCATGAAAAGTGTGGTGGTTGATCACCAAACATTTGACTGGCAAGGAAGCCAGTCACCGCGCCACTCGTTAACCGATACCGTGATCTATGAAATGCACGTAGCAGGTTTCACCCAACACCCGAATTCAGGCGTAAAGCAGCCTAAACGGGGCACTTATGCTGGCATTATCGATAAAATTCCGTATTTATTATCCCTCGGCGTGACGGCTGTCGAACTGATGCCTGTACAGCAGTTTGATACGTCAGACGCGCCAGAAGGGCGAGATAACTACTGGGGCTACAGCCCAATTAATTTTTTTGCTGTGCATGCTGATTACAGCGTTGCTAATGATCCCCTCGTGGCAATTAACGAATTTAAGTTATTGGTCCGTGAACTGCATAAAGCCGGGATCGAAGTGATTTTAGATGTGGTGTTTAACCATACCGCAGAAGGGGATGAGAACGGCCCGACGTTTTGCTTTAAAGGACTGCAAAATAGCGCGTATTACCTAACCAATAAAGAAACCGGTGAATATGCCAACTACAGTGGCTGTGGTAACACCTGTAACGCGAACCATAGTGTGTTGCGTCGCATGATCATCGATGCGCTTCATTATTGGGTCACAGAAATGAAGGTCGATGGATTCCGCTTTGACTTGGCATCGGTATTAGCCCGAGACAGTGAAGGTAACCCAATGCGCCAGCCGCCCTTATTATGGTCGATCGATTCCGATCCCATTTTAAGCAGTACCAAAATTATTGCTGAAGCGTGGGATGCGGCAGGGCTGTATCAAGTGGGATCTTTTATTGGAGATAGATGGAACGAATGGAACGGTAAATACCGCGATGATGTACGGGCTTTTTGGCGAGGGGACAGTAATAGCGTCGGTGTATTTGCATCACGTATTTTAGGATCACCGGATATCTACGGTTGTCAGCATCATTCACCGCATCGTTCAGTCAATTTCATTTGTGCGCATGACGGCTTCACTTTGAATGACTTGGTAAGCTATAACGAAAAACACAACTGGGCCAACGGGGAAGAGAACCGTGACGGCGATAACCATAATGTGTCATGTAATTATGGTATTGAAGGTCCAACCGAAATAGCTGAAATCGAAAGTCTGCGTCATCGCCAATGTAAAAATATGCTGGCGACGCTATTTTTGTCGTTAGGCACGCCAATGATCAACATGGGGGATGAAGTTCGACGTACCCAGCAAGGCAACAATAATGCCTACTGTCAGAATAACGAATTGAGTTGGTTTGATTGGGATCTTGTTGGTCAGCATGCTGACTTATACCGTTTCGTTTCTTTGCTCAGCCAACTGCGCAGTGCAGAGCCGACATTGGAATGGAACATGCACCGTTCATTGGCATCGGTACTCGATTCAGTCGAAATATGCTGGCATGGTGTTGAGCCACAGCAGCCTGATTGGGGCGAGCGTTCACACTCATTGGCTTTAACGGTTATTCACCCCCTGACTAACGATGAATTATATGTGGTGTGTAATGCTTACTGGGATCCACTTGAATTTACGATTCCCGATTGTGATCAAAGCGACTGGCATTTAGTGATAGATACGGCAGCAGATAGCCCACATGATATTTATGCGGTTGATGATGCGCCACGTTATCCGCAAAATAGTATTTTGGTCAAAGGACGTAGCATGGTGGTGATGGTGGCTAAAACCCCAGATTCTCCGTGAGTAATTTGAGCCAGTAACTGAAGCAATAAAGGTTGGCGGGAAAATATGTGGCAACGAATTAAAGCGATGGTAAGCCGTGGTATCGCGTATTACGACAAATGGTGTCAGCAGATGGGGTTAACTGCTGAAAATCGCCGTAGTTGTGCACCAGTACGTTATGACGACGATGATCCACGCCACCCTACTTATCATCGTAATAATGGTGATAGTGATGGCGGTAAACCATCATCCTCTTGTAACAAGGAGAACCCGCCATGCTGATAGATAGCCACTGCCATTTTGATTTTGAACCCTTCGCTCAAGATCCCGCTCATTTTCTTGCATTGGCTCAACAGCAAGGTGTAGAGAAGCTGGTAGTGCCAGCAATAGGCCAACGTAACTGGCTGCAAGTCACCCAGCTAGCAGCGCAGTTTCCTGATATTTACTTTGCTCTTGGCTTACACCCTTTCTTTAGTGCTGAGCATACAGATGATGCTTTAGCGCAACTCGAATTAGCTTTAGGGCTGCAGCAAGATAATAGCCAGTGTGTCGCGATAGGCGAGTGTGGGTTGGATTTTGCTGTTGCAGATGCAATGAACGAACCGTTGCGGCAACGTCAGCAACAGCAACGGTGGCTGGAAGGGCAGCTTGAATTAGCCAATCGCCATCAGTTACCTGTGATACTCCATTGCCGAAAAGCGTTTCCTGAACTGATGAAATTATTGAGACAAAATCCACCCAAACAAGGCGGTGTGTACCATGCTTTTAGTGGTAGCTATCAGCAGGCAACACAACTACTTGATCTAGGTATCAGAATTGGGGTTGGTGGCACCATTACTTATAGTCGAGCGCATAAAACTCGCACTACAATGACTAAGTTGCCATTGGCAGCCTTAATGTTAGAAACCGATTCGCCAGATATGCCCGTAGCAGGCTTTCAAGGACAGCCTAATCGTCCTGAACGCTTATGCGTCATATTGCAATGCTTGGCCGCTCTCAGAACGGAATCTGAACGAGAAATAGCAAGGGAAACGAGCTTAACCACTGCTGAACTTTTCGCCATTCCACTGTGAGCTTGATCTCAAAAGACAAACGTTTGCGTCAACCGATTGCGTAGCTTGCTTTCTTTTGTGTGATCACTGTCATGCTTTGCGTTAAACGTTCACATTCTTTCCTTATAAAGTGTGATGTTGGCATTACTTTATCGGCTCTAGCATAAGTATAATGCGCCGAACTCATTTATGAGCCTAATTGTCGAGACGCCAAATTTAACTAAAGGATCCATAAACCATGAGCCTGTTTATGAGCCTGGTTGGGATGGTAGTATTGCTAGCAATCGCAGTACTGTTATCGGACAACCGTAAAGCTATTAATCTACGTACTGTTGGTGGCGCTTTTGCCATTCAATTCTTGTTAGGTGCATTCGTTCTGTATGTACCTGTTGGTCGTGACGTGCTTTATGGCATGTCACAAGCTGTAGCGAATGTAATTGGTTACGGTAATGACGGTATCAACTTCCTATTCGGTGGTTTAACGTCAGACAAAATGTTTGAATTATTCGGTGGCGGCGGTTTCGTATTCGCATTGCGTGTACTACCAGTTATCGTATTCTTCTCTGCATTGATCAGCGTACTTTACTACCTAGGTGTGATGCAGGTTGTTATCAACGCACTAGGCGGTGGTCTACAGAAAGCACTGGGTACATCTCGTGCGGAATCTATGTCTGCAACAGCAAACATCTTCGTAGGTCAAACGGAAGCACCATTGGTGATTCGTCCGTTCGTACCTAAAATGACTCAATCTGAGCTGTTTGCAGTAATGTGTGGTGGTCTAGCATCTGTAGCGGGTGGTGTACTAGCAGGCTACGCATCAATGGGTGTGCCACTAGAATACCTAATCGCAGCATCTTTCATGGCTGCACCGGGTGGTCTACTATTTGCTAAAATCATCAAACCTGAAACTGAAGAGCCAATTGAGCAACTAGCTGGCGATGAAGCACAAGGTGATGACAAACCAGCTAACGTGATTGACGCAGCAGCGGCAGGCGCATCTTCTGGTATGCAACTAGCACTTAACGTAGGTGCAATGCTACTAGCATTCATCGGTTTGATTGCACTAATCAACGGTATGCTAGGTGGCATCGGTGGTTGGTTCGGTATGCCTGAACTAACACTAGAGCTAATCCTTGGTTACGTATTCTCTCCTCTTGCATTCCTAATCGGTGTGCCATGGGAAGAAGCAACCATCGCAGGTTCTTTCATCGGTCAGAAACTGGTAGTAAACGAATTCGTTGCTTACCTAAACTTTGCCCCTTACCTAGGTGAAGCGGCTGAAGTTGTTCTTTCTGATAAAACGAAAGCAATCATCTCATTCGCACTTTGTGGTTTTGCTAACTTATCTTCTGTAGCAATCCTACTAGGTGGTCTTGGTGGTCTTGCACCAAGCCGTCGTCATGAAATTGCACGTTTCGGTATGAAAGCTGTAGCTGCAGGTACATTATCTAACCTAATGTCTGCAACAATTGCTGGTCTATTCGTGACTATCAACGCAATGTAATACGACACCTTGTCGAATTGAAAAACGCCACAGCCTTGCTGTGGCGTTTTTGTATCTGCTTATTACGCCTATCCTGAATCCCGATTGTTATTCTCTCTTTCTGTTCCGTTCTGCCCAGCCCCCAGATCTCAGATCTTTTGTGAGGTTTACAGCGTCTGCTGTTTGCTCACCGATATTCTTGTATATTTTTGTATGAATAATTTAATGGTTTTTATTCTTTCAACAGAATTGGTAAAAACAACAGTCTGGCTTAAAATTAAAGCCATAAAATCGATTGCGCTCCCTTTTATCACGATTCACTTTGCTAACATTAGTTGCATGAACAAGGTCGGATAAGGCGAGATAGGGTCTACACTCATAGTTAAATTTCACAGCAAGAAGAGTGCTGTTATGGGTGAAGTATTATTATCTATCTTTGCTGGTTTTATTGTCGGTGTGTTGTTTTCAGCAATTAAACTACCTATCCCTGCTCCCCCTGTTTTACCTGGGGTTATGGGGATTGTCGGTGTATACCTTGGTGGGGTTTCGTATCAATGGATTATTGAGCGGTTCTTTACTGGTTGAATTTGCAATGTTTAGTTTAAGTTGTTGAAAGTAAGTCGTTTAGTTTGAATTTTGTAGGTAAACAGATTGTCTACACCTGGAAACACGACTTTGATGGTGGCATGGATCTTACCTTGGTATGATGGGGTTATCATCCTAATGTGATGAGTGCTTTAACAGCATTCCCTAACGTGATGGGAACTGTCACGTTTCTGCTGTGAATGGCAAAAGCAAGGTGTACCCTCCACCTTGCGCGGTGAAAAAGGATGTCGATTGAGCGCAATAACGAGATTGCCTCGATTCTTCAAGGAGCAAGTCCGCTCAGTGAGCAGTTCACGCTGTGTGAGCTGTTTGACTTAGTAATATTATTGGACTCTGGAGATAGTCATGAGCGAATTAAACACTGCTGCACTACGCGCACTAAAATTAATGGATCTTACCACTCTTAACGATGACGACACTGATGCAAAAGTGATCGAGCTTTGTAAGAACGCGAAGACAGCAGTAGGTAATACTGCAGCAGTATGTATCTACCCACGTTTTATCCCTGTTGCTAAAAAGCAACTACGTGAGCAAGGTACGCCTGATGTACGTATCGCAACCGTTACTAACTTCCCACACGGTAACGACGACATCGACATCGCAGTAGCTGAAACAAAAGCAGCTGTTGCATACGGTGCAGACGAAGTGGATGTAGTATTCCCATACCGTGCACTGATCGCAGGCAACGAAGAAGTTGGCTTCGAGCTAGTTAAACAATGTAAAGCAGCATGTGGCGATATCCTACTGAAAGTAATTATCGAAACGGGCGAACTAAAAGAAGAAGCGCTAATCATTAAAGCGTCTGAAATCTCTATTAAAGCCGGTGCTGATTTCATCAAAACATCAACAGGTAAAGTGCCTGTAAACGCAACGCCAGAATCTGCAGAGATCATGCTTACTGTGATCAAGAACATGGGCGTAGCAAAAACTGTTGGCTTCAAGCCTGCAGGTGGTGTGCGTACAGCTGAAGACGCACAAACATACTTAGCAATGGCAGATCGCCTGCTAGGTGCTGAGTGGGCTGACAACATGCACTACCGTTTTGGTGCATCAAGCCTACTAGCAAATCTGCTTAACACGTTAGGTGAAGGCGAAAAAGCGGCTGAAGGCGGCTACTAAGTCTGAACAATAAGGTGGTGCTTGCCACCACCTTTATTTCCCCATACTTTGCAAAGGCTAGATGCTTATTCGTAAGCGTCCGACCTCTTACACTCAAAAAACAGCAAAGTATGCACCCTACACCCAATCTAACAGGGGCAGATCATGTACTTACCTCAAGAAATTATCAGAAAAAAACGCGACAACGTTATTCTAACAACAGACGAAATTAACTTTTTTATTCAAGGCATTGCAAAAGACACGGTATCTGAAGGTCAGATCGCTGCGTTTGCGATGGCAATTTATTTCAACGACATGACGATGGATGAGCGTGTAGCACTAACGTGTGCAATGCGTGATTCAGGTATGGTGATTGACTGGAGCCATATGGACTTCGGCGGTCCAATCGTTGATAAGCACTCAACAGGCGGCGTGGGTGATGTAACATCACTGATGCTAGGCGCAATGGTTGCGGCTTGTGGTGGTTTTGTTCCTATGATTTCAGGCCGTGGTCTGGGTCATACTGGTGGTACGCTTGATAAGCTAGAAGCGATCCCTGGTTACAACATTACTCCAACCAATGATGTGTTCGGTAAAGTCACTAAAGAAGCTGGCGTAGCGATCATTGGTCAAACTGGCGATTTAGCACCAGCGGATAAGCGTGTGTACGCAACCCGTGACGTAACGGCAACGGTTGATAACATCTCATTGATCACCGCGTCTATCTTGTCGAAGAAACTGGCGGCAGGTTTAGGTTCATTGATCATGGATGTTAAAGTAGGTTCTGGCGCATTTATGCCAACTTACGAAGCGTCTGAAGAACTTGCTAACTCTATCGTCGCTGTTGCAAATGGTGCAGGTACACGTACTACCGCATTACTAACAGACATGAACCAAGTGTTGGCATCAACAGCAGGTAATGCGTTAGAAGTGCGCGAAGCGGTGCAATTCTTAACAGGTGAATACCGTAACCCTCGCTTGTTTGAAGTGACCATGGCACTGTGTGCTGAAATGTTACTAATTAGTGGTTTAGCTAGCGACTTAGAACAAGCGCGCGCTAAGTTACAAGCAGTACTTGATAATGGCCAAGCGGCTGAACGCTTTGGCAAAATGGTAGCCGGTTTAGGTGGCCCTGTAGATTTCATGGAAAACTACAATAACTACCTCGACACAGCTGAAATCGTGAAACCTGTGTTTGCGGATGCAGCGCAGCTTGCGGGTGCAACTAACTTTGCTTCGGCGATGGACACTCGTGGTCTTGGCATGGCAGTGGTTGGTATGGGCGGTGGTCGCCGTGTTGCTAGCGACACTATTGATTACGCCGTTGGTCTTAGCGATATGATCCGTTTAGGTGATGAAGTTTACGCTGATACCCCACTTGCTATGGTACACGCACGTAGTGAAGCACAGTGGGAAGAAGCAGCGAAAGCGGTTCGCCAATCGATCAGTGTGTCTGAGCAAAAACCTGAAGCTACCCCAGAAGTTTACCGCCGCGTTCGCGCGGAAGATGTTTAATTCGGAGTCAATATGAAACGTTCAATAATCCTAGTACTAGATTCATTCGGTATTGGTGCCACAGAAGATGCCGTCGATTTCGGTGATGTTGGCGCGAACACCATGGGTCACATTGCACAAGCTTGTGCACGCGGTGAAGCGGATAACGGTGAACGTAGTGGTCCTCTACACCTGCCTAACTTAAACAAACTAGGTTTGGGTAAAGCATGTGAAGAATCTTCAGGTTACTTCCCTGAAGGTTTGGATGCGAATGTAGAAATCACTGGCGCTTACGGCCATGCGAAAGAGTTGTCGTCGGGTAAAGATACCCCGTCAGGCCACTGGGAAATCGCTGGCGTACCTGTATTGTTTGATTGGGGTTACTTTACTGATCACAGCAACAGCTTCCCGCAAGAATTACTAGATAGCATTGTTGAACGTGCCAACCTACCGGGTTACCTAGGTAACTGCCATGCATCGGGTACACAAGTACTGGATGACTTGGGTGAAGAGCACATGAAAACGGGCAAACCTATTTTCTATACCTCGGCTGACTCGGTATTCCAAATTGCATGTCACGAAGAAACATACGGTCTAGATAACTTACTAGAACTATGCCAAATCGTGCGTGAAGAATTGGAAGACTACAACATTGGTCGTGTTATCGCGCGTCCATTCGTGGGTGCAGGCAAAGGGCAATTTGAGCGTACGGGTAACCGTCGTGATTTGTCTGTTGAGCCACCAGCGCCAACGTTCTTACAAAAACTGGTTGAAGAGAAAAACGGCGACGTGATTTCAATCGGTAAGATCTCTGATATTTATGCGGGCTGCGGTATCACTAAAAAAGTGAAAGCGACAGGCATTCCAGACTTGTTTGAAGCAACGCTTGAGCAAATCAAACAAGCGGGTGATAACAGCTTAGTGTTCACTAACTTTGTCGATTTTGACTCAGCATACGGCCACCGTCGTAATGTTGCAGGCTACGCAGCGGCACTTGAATACTTTGATAAGCGTCTACCTGAAGTACTTGAACTACTGCAAGAAGACGATGTACTTATCCTAACGGCAGACCACGGTTGTGATCCAACGTGGGAAGGTACAGACCATACACGTGAGCACATCCCTGTGATTGTTGCTGGCCCTAAAGTACCAGCAGGCTCACTGGGCCGTCGCGAGACATTTGCAGATATCGGTCAAAGTCTTGCTGCGCACCACGGTGTATCAGACATGGATTACGGCAAGTCTTTCTTGTAATTCAAAAAGACAGCAGAGTGTGGAGCCACACTCGCTGTTAAGCAGACAGATCAAAGTAAAGTCGCTGTTTCTGGTTATGATAAATGAGATGCAGAAACCGCGATCACTAATTATGATTTATCAACGAGCAAGCTCCAAATGGGCGCTCGTTGAAACGAAAAGGAAATAACCATGGCTACTCCACATATTAATGCTGAAATGGGTGATTTTGCAGACGTAGTACTAATGCCGGGTGACCCGCTACGTGCTAAGTACATCGCTGAAACATTTTTAGACGACGCCAAAGAAGTGTGTAACGTTCGTAGCATGCTTGGTTTTACTGGTACTTACAAAGGCCGTAAAATTTCAGTAATGGGCCACGGTATGGGTATCCCATCGTGCTCTATCTACGCAACTGAGCTAATCAAAGATTTCGGCGTAAAGAAAATCATCCGTGTTGGTAGCTGTGGCGCGGTACGTGACGATGTAAACCTACGTGATGTTGTTATCGGTATGGGTGCATCAACAGATTCTAAAGTTAACCGCATTCGTTTTGGCGATCACGACTTTGCAGCGCTAGCTGACTACGGCATGGTACAAAATGCCGTAGACGCAGCGAAAGCAAAAGGTGTTGACGTTAAAGTGGGTAACATCTTCTCGGCTGATTTGTTCTACAACCCAGATTTCAGCTTCTTCCAAACAATGAAGAAGTACGGCATCGTGGGTGTTGAAATGGAAGCCGCAGGCATCTACGGTCTAGCGGCAGAGTTTGGTGCTAAAGCACTGACTATCTGTACTGTGTCTGACCACATCCTACGTGGTGAAGCGACAACATCTGAAGAGCGTCAACTGACGTTCAACGACATGATGGAAATCGCACTAGAATCTGTTCTTCTAGGTGATGCTGAATAAGCTGAACACATTAAAACTAAGCGGTTAGATAGTAAAAAAGACGACTGAAAAGTCGTCTTTTTTTGTCTGCTATTTAGTCCTAAATAAGCTTGCTACAGTGGACTAATCTTTTGCGTTGGCTGTCAGTAAATAAGGGAAATGCCAAATATCTTTACGGCGGCCAAAGGTAAAGGCAAGTAGGAAACCGATAAAGAGCGCAGCAATCACTAAGCCACGGACAATATTGGTCATTCCTTCGATTTCACTGGTCGCGTGTTCGACGAGCTTACCGTGTTCTAAGGTAATACGTAAAAAGCCAATCACTTGTTCACCAGACAAGATAGGTTCGATTACTTGTTGGCGGCCATAACTGGCGACAGACAAGGGAGTGGATAGCCCTGTGACTTGCTCGATAGGCATCGACTCTTCGGTCCGCGCAACTGTTCGCCCTTCCAGATCATAGATAGTGGCATCTAAAATAAGAGCTTCTTGTGACAAGCGCTGCACTAGCACTTGTAGCTTATCTTGGTTTTTATCTATCACATCACTTGAGGCTGTTTCAGCCGCTTGACGTACTAAAAGACGTGAGAGTGTTTGGGTTTGTTCGCTGAGCATGAGGTAGTTACGCGTATTCAGCTGCGACCCGTACTCCAGCATGGCGACAATACCAGCAAAGCAAGCGAGTAATACAAAGGCTTGCCAGAAGCGTTTGAGCCGTGTTGTTTTAAATTTCATCATGGTTATGTCTTCCAAAAGCGCCCCAAGTACATCGCATTATGCTTTACTTATTCTTATGTATTACTTTGTACATTGCATTGTACCCATCATTTTTGCCATAGTGGGGCGGTGGCTTATTCTATGGTGTTCAGGTACTTTGATGGTGCAGAGCAGTATACCAGCGTTTCTTTAAAGCGGAAAAAAACTCGATAATACTCTTGTTAAAACGCTAGAGTATAGAGAGCGCGAAAGCCGCTAAACGCTACGATGTCGAGTGTTTATACCCATGGCCGTTTCACCCAACACCATGAGTATAACTACTTCACAAGGATGATGAATTTTGCTGACCATTAGAAAACATACGTTGCTGCAACAGCGATTCCCCGAGATTGTCGCTACGCCAAATTTAGTGAAACAAAAAGCGGCGACGTTGATTTATGGCCGCACAGTAACCTCTGTTCAATTAGACGACATTAGTGCAAAGGCGGATGAAACCCTGCAGGTTGTTGCCGCATGGAAAGTCGGGGGATATGACGCAGTATTAGTCAGTAATGCTTTGCAGGATCAATTATATCAAGCTGTTATTGAACACTCGCTTGATGCGGTTGCGACGGCAGATTTACCCGATTTAGAAGATCCTGGACTCGTGTTGATGGACATGGATTCCACCGCGATCGAAATTGAGTGTATTGATGAAATCGCCAAGCTTGCTGGGGTCGGCGAGCAAGTGGCGAAAGTAACAGAACGTGCAATGCAAGGTGAACTCGATTTTGAAGCAAGCCTACGCCAGCGGGTGGGAACGTTAGAAGGGGCAGATGAAGCCATTTTAGCGCAAGTACGTGACCACCTGCCTATGATGCCTGAACTGCGAGAGCTGGTCGAAACATTGCAGCATTATGGCTGGAAAGTCGCAATTGCTTCAGGTGGCTTCACGTACTTTTCTGATTATCTGAAAGACGAACTGGGTTTAGTACATGCGCAAGCCAATACCCTAGAGATTGTTGATGGCAAGCTGACAGGTAAAGTGCTCGGTGATGTCGTGGACGCCCAAGCTAAAGCTGATGTGCTGGTCGAGCTGGCTGAACATTATGATATTCCTTACCATAATACCGTTGCGGTTGGGGATGGCGCTAACGATCTCGTCATGATGGCCGCGGCAGGGTTAGGCATTGCTTATCACGCGAAACCCAAAGTTGAAGCGAAAGCCGATGCTGTCATTCGCTTTGCTGATTTAGGCGGTGTGATGTGTATTTTATCGGCTTCGCTCTTACCGCAAGGGCTGAACTGGTAATAACCCGAACCTTGGTACTTTTTCATCCTGGCTCAAAGAATGTGTGGGCTAGATAAACAAAACGCCAGTCATTGACTGGCGTTATTGCAGGTGTCTTTTCATGGACTGCGATGCAGTGTGGCTTCTTAGCTGAGTTCTAGACGCACTAACACTTCATCTGTCACGTCATAGATTTCGCCACAGCCAATCAGTGAGGTAAATTCAACCTCTAGCGCGCGCGCACGGTGTAAGGTTAAGCGTGCTAATTCCCCTAACTCTTTGCCTGTTAATGCCGTAAGAGGGTTCAGAACAGGCACGGCTGTCACACGGATAGCGAAAAACTCCCCTTTCTCACGCGCTTGTTGAATAAAGCGAATGCGATGCTCGGTATTAATGAATTCATCTACTGACTTGCTCGCCATTTTCTCGATAACGCCCCCTTCGCGCTTTACCCATAAATACACTTCGTTAAGGTAAGGGGCTTTTACTTCTACCGGACGCATGGTTTCTGACAGCATCTTGTTGACTCTATTTTGGAAAATAGGTGACACAGAGAAATGATGGTCATTGGTTAGCTGGTTAAATAACTTGGGTAAGGGGGCCAGCGGGAAGTTACAGCCAATGGCTTTTACTTTTGCCTTATGATCCACTTTTTCAGCAAAGTAGGGGGTGCTATTTAATCGCGTTAATAACATTTGGTGCATCGCGAGTAATAGCTCACCTTCGGGTTGCTGCTCGTGGCAAACCCGCAACCGAGCTTCATTGTTTTTGATCAGCCGACGTAAAAAGCCTTCTCCTTTGGCGGCATCAGAGCCTGAACCTGTGGTCAGTTGAATATTGCAGCGATTCGGGCTGACACGCACCACACGATAAGGCATGCAATGCAACGGCGCATTACGATCAATTTTCTGTAGCTCGTTAAAGCGAATATTAACCTTGTCATTGCGCTTTAAGGCGACAGGCTCACAGAGTTGTAAGTTTAGCCCTCGGGTTGAGAAATCGATTGAGGCACCAATGGTTTTACCTAGCGTTGGATGACTCAGCTCTAGCGGGGTTTTGAACAAGTAACGCTCTTCACTGCGCTGCGGCTTAGGATCGAAGTAGATCCCTTGTGCCTTGGCGATAGGGTTACGTTGATGGCGGAAAACCTGAAGCGCATTTGAACTCAGCTGTGACTTGGCGGATAAGCGGTAATCGGCTTTGGCTTCTTGGTGGGTTAAGTCTTGTAAAATACCAATGTGCGTTAGTGAGTTAAGCTGCTCTTGCATTTCTGGCGCCAGGGCTTGTAAGTAATTTAAATCTTCTTCGCCCAGCGGATATACCGTCACTTTGGTGACCCGCCAGCTTTCACGTGCTGCGCCAATGTGCCAAAACAAACGACGCTGTTCTTGCGTCATTTCAGGCAGTGCAGCAGAGTAAAAATGGGTTTTGTTTTCGTGTTCATGGGTAAAGCTGTACAACAAGGTACTGCATTGCTTTAAGCCATCTTTGCCAAGGATCGCCATGCGATTTGCTGACAGCAGATGGTTAATCACCGGCTGATTACGCTCATCATGCCAGTAATCCCAAATATGGCGGTTATGATCAGTCAGTAAACTGTATTTCAGCTCGGTACCTGCAAAAAATAACGGAATGTTGGCCGTGTGTTTTAAATAGCAGTGTTCGTAGCCGATGGTACGGGTTTGGATCACTTTATCTTCGTGATCGTTACGTGACTTATTTGGGTTTGCTGCTTGGTAGCGAGCTATTGCTGCTTGAATGCCGCCACTGTCTGATAGTGCTAACAGTCGTAGCCATTTGTAGCTGTCGTTGTCGGGGTTGTCATCAATCCCCAATACCCGATAGGTGACTTCTGCATGCTTACGTAAATCAGGGAATTTCTCGGCAATATCAGTAAACGCGACATTAATGGTTTGGCCAAGGTGGTAATTAAATGCCGATGGCACTTTGATTTTGGCGCCAGAGCTGGAAATGTCAGAAGTAATACCGTGCACGGCTTGCCCGAGCGGTAAGGTTAAATTCACCGGCGTTGACACTTGGGTGCGGTTTTCGCCACGGGTAAGATAATGACCAAAGCGAATCGCATCGACGTCAAATTGACTATCACGACTACTGATTGGCCCAGAGGCGGTATTGGGACTGAATTTACCTTGCTTGTGCAATACCCGAAAATTATTACGGGTATTCACTAATGCTTCGTACACACCAACTCGGTAGATATTACCGTATTGTTTGATGCGCTTGTGGTAGGTGTTAATCGCGACATCATCAAGGAAGTGTTTGATCCCATCGAGAAGATACTCACGGCATTCGCCATTGACTCGCCCACGCAGATCAACCGTTTTATGGCATCGCGCCATTATGCGGTTTAATTCCAACTTTATTTGTAAGCGCGTTGGCCCTGTTTCGTCTTGCGTTAGCATTTGAAAAACGTGCTCAAAGTCACTGCTATCGTAAACAGGGATAAGTTGCTCAATTAATCCTTTATAATCGTCCAGCTGCATGGGTTCTTCTGATAGTTTACGTCTTCAGTTATTATCTGTATTTTGGCGCAAAAGTTTAGTCATTAATGGCAATAAATTGACAAAAAAGTCATTTTGTTATGCTTTTTGAGTATTGTGCATAATTTAGTAGAAAAATTAGGGTGAAAAATGGCCAAAACAAAGCGCGCGTATGTCTGTAGTGACTGTGGCGCAGACTTCCCTCGATGGCAAGGACAATGCAGTGCTTGTGCGGCATGGAATACAATTACAGAATTCACTATCCCTAAAACAAAAGCGGCGGTAGGGGCGGCAAGTGCAACGAATAGTTATGCAGGCGCAGCCACCAAAGTACAGAAACTTTCGGAAGTAAAAGCAACGGATGTACCCCGTTATAGTTCGGGTATTACCGAGCTTGATCGTGTCTTGGGTGGCGGTATTGTGCCGGGGTCTGTTTTATTACTTTGTGGTGATCCTGGCGCAGGTAAATCGACCCTGTTGTTACAAAGTATCGGTGCGGTTGCGGAACATAAATCAGCGCTTTACGTCTCGGGTGAGGAATCGATCAATCAGATCTCTCAACGAGCGGTACGTTTGAACACCCCTAACCTAGATAAAATCAATGTCGTTGCTGAAACGTCAGTAGAACAGATTTTGAATTTGGTTGCCCAGCAAAAAGCGGACTTTGTGATCATCGATTCGATCCAAACCATGACAGTGGCACACAATGATTCAGCGGCGGGTAGCCCGAGCCAAGTGAAAGAGTCCGCTGCGGCGTTAACGCGTTACGCAAAAACAGAAGGTGTGACCTTCCTTATCATCGGTCACATTAATAAAGATTCAAACGTCGCAGGCCCAATGCAGCTGATCCACATTGTTGATGGCTTGTTTGCGTTGTCATCAACGTCGGATGAAAAGTTCCGCGTATTACGCACTTCAAAAAACCGTTTCGGTGCCGATTCGGAATCGTGCTTTTTTGCCATGACCGAGCAAGGTATGAAGCAGGTGAAGAACCCATCGGCTATTTTCTTGAGCCGCTCCGATAAGAACCACGCAGGCTCAACCTGTACCACCTTATGGGAAGGCACACGACCGTTGCTGGTGGAAATCCAAGCCTTGTGTAATACCTCGGTGACTGAAAATCCACGTCGCTTATCGGTGGGTTATGATCATAACCGCTTAGCGATGTCGATTGCGGTATTAGCGCGTCATGGTGGGGTGATGCTGACTGACATGGATATCTTTGTGAACTGTGTCGGCGGGATCAAAATTGAAGAAACGTCGGCAGATTTAGCGGTATTGCTGGCGATTTTCTCCAGCTTTAAAAATGCGCCCATTCCGCAAGATGTTTTAGTATTTGGTGAGATTGGCCTTAATGCCGATATTCGCCCAGCCGCTAATGGTGTCGAGCGTATCCGCGAAGCGGCGAAGCAAGGCTTTACCCGCGCGATAGTCCCTAAGGCGAACGCCAGCCGTCAGGTGAGCGGGATTGAAATTATTGCCGTCGAAGATCTGCAAGAAGCGCTGGCCGCATTTGATCGCGTCAGCTAATCGAACCTGCTGATCGAATCAACAGATCAAATCAGCGATTGTTTACCTTGGGCTGCTTTCAACAAAAAAGCGAGTATTTTCATACTCGCTTTTTTAATGCTGACGACAAGTGAGCTGTCGCTATAGCTGACGTTGCTCTGATTGGCGCGGCGCGGTATTGGCCGTCTTAATCGTGGGCTCAAGCGATGGTGCTTGGGTCAGTTGCACTTGCATCGATACCACATTGTTGATCATTTCTAGCATGGTCGCCCATTGCACCGATTTTTCTTTTTCAAATAGTGAATCAAAATTATCGGGTGTCCATACGACAAAATGATGCGGGTTCAGTGCTCGGCCTAAAAAGCGAATTTCGTAATGCAGGTGTGGCCCCGTCGATAACCCTGAGTTACCCGTCCAACCCAACAAATCACCCTTGCGGACAAATTGACCACGCTTCACATTGAATTTCTTCATGTGGGAGTAGGTCGACATAAAACCAAAAGAATGATCTAGCTTGATGAAGTTACCAGACCCTTTATTACTTGGGCGAACATTTTCAATCACACCGTCGGCAGGGGCATAGATAGGCGTGCCAATGTTAGCCGCAAAATCGAGCCCATTGTGGCGCTTACGCTTGCCTGTCACAGGGTGAATGCGAGTACCAAAACGAGATGACATGCGCGTGTCAGGTGTTGGACTGCCATTGGGGATCAGACGAAACAGCGTGCCACGCACAGCTGAGCTAATCGCGGCACTGTCGACGCGTTGTTCTAACGGTATATTGGTGTTTTCCGCCTGTAAGCCAAGGATGGTTTCTACGTCATCAATCCGCTGTTCTAGCATCATGAGTTCATTTTTCTTGTCTTCTAGTTCTTGGCTTAAAGCAAGGTTGGTGGCGTTTTCTTCCGACAACGAATCACTGAGCTGTTCGGCTTGAACATTCAGTTGACTGAGTTGGACGTTTGAAACTTCGTTTTGTTGGTATAGCTGGTAAATGTTCAAGCTACCGTAGCTCAACATACCACCTAACAATAAGACTAAAAAAGCGGCGTAGCGTTTCTTAAATCGGTTGATCAAATAATGGGATGTCCCACGACGGTGGGACACCGATATACAAATAGTGTCTGACATGATGATTCGTTACAGTTAAATGTTGTGTAAATCCGTTAGGTGTTCGAGTTCGCGATGTAACAGTTCATCAGTGCCGACGTTCAATTCGACGAGGCGTTTTAAATGACTAGCGCTATCGATATCGATGTGATGAATATTCATACGAAGGTAATCTTCGCAGTTATCCACTAATTGAGTGTCCATGCTCAATTTTATATCACTCTCATGTAAACAAAAGGTGATGGTGTAAGTGTCATCTTCACTTGGGTGCCAGCCCTCAGGGCGGGTAATTAAAATCCCTTGTAACGACAAGTCTCTTACATCTGTCTGCCAGCTGCCATCCGCTTGATGTAACGTAGCAGGTGCTTGATACATGATGCGCTTAAAGTGACGACGTTCAACCATAATTATGTATTCTTAATAGTAATTATAAAGGGTCGTGAGACATAACAAGCTTTGTCTAACAGTGTACGGTTAAATGGCCAAACACGCCAGTTAGATGATCACAAATTAAGCGCTTTATCAGTTAATTATACGGAAATCGCAATAATGTACTTACCTGAAAAAGTGCAGAGCGTATGGTTCATCGTGGAAAAATTGTCGTCAGGCAATACACCAAGCAGTGTACGGCGATTGTGAGAGGTTGTGGGAGATTATGAGTGTGTGGGGGACGTAACCAAATGGCAATGCCAAATAATAGTCACAAAAAAGGGCTGCATCGGCAGCCCTTAGTACAATCAAAACCTGACTCATCAGATTGTGATTAGCGGTATTACTTAGTAATACGCTTGTATTTAATACGGTGTGGTTCAGCCGCTTGTGCGCCCAGTGTTTTCTTCAGCCACTCAGTGTATTCGGTGTAGTTACCTTCGTAGAAGTTAACTTGGCCTTCATCACGGTAGTCAAGAATGTGGGTTGCGATACGGTCAAGGAACCAACGGTCGTGCGAGATAACCATGGCACAGCCAGGGAACTCAAGCAGCGCTTCTTCCAATGCACGTAGGGTTTCTACGTCAAGGTCATTGGTTGGTTCATCGAGTAGTAATACGTTACCGCCCGCTTTTAGCAGTTTGGCTAAGTGAACACGGTTACGCTCACCACCAGATAGATCGCCAATCAGCTTTTGCTGATCGCTACCACGGAAGTTAAAGCGCGACGCATAAGCACGTGCGGGTACTTCGTAGTTGTTGATACGGATGATTTCCGCACCTTCAGAGATCTCTTGGTAAACCGTGTTGCTGTCGTTCATGCTGTCACGGAACTGATCAACAGAGGCTAGGCTAACTGTTTCGCCAAGTTCTACCGTACCAGAATCGGGTTGCTCGACACCGCTTAGCATCTTGAACAAGGTCGATTTACCTGCACCATTGGCACCGATAATACCGACGATCGCACCCTTAGGCATGCTGAACGATAGGTTGTCGATCAATACGCGATCGCCGAATGACTTGGTTAGGTTCTTCACCTCAAGCACTTTATCACCTAGGCGTTCACCTGGCGGGATAAATAGCTCGTTGGTTTCATTACGTTTCTGGTGATCGTTATTGTTAAGCTCTTCAAAGCGCGCCATACGAGCTTTTGACTTAGATTGACGACCTTTAGGGTTTTGACGAACCCACTCCAGCTCTTTAGCAATGGTTTTTTGACGAGCATTCTCTTGCGCAGATTCTTGTTGCAAACGCGCATCTTTTTGCTCAAGCCAAGAGGTGTAGTTACCTTCCCATGGAATACCTTCACCACGGTCAAGCTCTAAGATCCAGCCAGCAGCATTGTCTAGGAAGTAACGGTCGTGCGTGATTGCCACAACAGTACCGCTGTAATCGACTAGGAAGTGCTCAAGCCAAGCCACAGATTCTGCATCCAAGTGGTTGGTTGGTTCATCAAGTAGCAGCATGTCTGGCTTATCAAGCAATAAGCGACAAATAGCCACACGGCGACGCTCACCACCTGATAGGAATTTAATTTTCGCATCCCATTCAGGCAAACGAAGGGCATCTGCCGCACGTTCTAGCTGCATGTCTAGGTTGTGACCATCTTTGGTTTCGATAAGTGCTTCTAAATCACCTTGTTCTTTAGCAAGTTTATCGAAATCTGCATCTTCTTCAGCGTATGCTGCGTATACCGCATCAAGACGGCTTAATGCGTTCTTAACATCAGCAACTGATTCTTCAACCACTTCACGTACTGTCTTTTCTTCATCCAGTACAGGTTCTTGTGGTAGGTAGCCGACTTTAAGGCCAGCTTGCGGGCGTGCTTCACCTTCAATATCGGTATCAATGCCCGCCATAATGCGAAGCAGGGTAGATTTACCCGAACCATTCAGGCCAAGAACACCAATCTTGGCACCAGGGAAGAAGCTTAATGAAATATCTTTTAAGATTTGACGCTTAGGTGGAACAATTTTGCCCACGCGCGACATGGTATAGACGTATTCAGCCATATCCGTTGCAATCTCTAATCGTAAAGGAAGGGGGTATTTTACTCGACCTTGACCTAACTTTAACAGTAATGTTCATAATTAGTGGTTAAGATTAATAATGCGACTACGAAATGGAGTTTTCTTGTGTTAACAACTGTCATGAAAAAGGTGCTATACGCCGCGTGTATCGGGCTAGGAGCTTGGGTTGCACCTGTATTGCAGGCAGCCACACTAGACGAACAACGGGCATGGTACGAGCAAGCACAAGACGCGCTTGAAGATAACGATGCTGAAAAATTCAGTCAGTTACGGAACAAATTGGATAAATATCCATTAACACCGTATCTGGATTACCGTGATTTTTCTCGCAGCCTAACAAATAAATCACCACAGGAAGTGCAAGCCTTTTTAACCCAATATAAAACGCTGCCCTTCCACCCCACGATTCAATACCGCTACGCCAGCTATCTTGCCATCGCTCAACGTTGGGATGAGCTGCTCGCGTTTCAGCCAACCAAGCCGCGTGATGAAGTGCTGCAATGTCAGTATTACTACGCCAAATTGCAACAAGGTAAAAAGCAGCAAGCATGGCAGGGCGCAGAGCAAATTTGGCTCAAAGGCAGCTCGATAGCCGATGAATGCGATCCGCTGTTAGAGGCATGGGACAAGGCGGGTAAACGTCACGATGAGAACATTCTTAACCGTATGATACTGGTGTACAAGAATGGTAATAAAAAATTCCTGACGTACCTGAATAAGCAATTATCCACCTCGGGCCGTATTACGGGTAATAAGGTGATTGAATTACTGGATAAGCCCGCGCTGGTGGCTGATTTTGCTAAAGCCAGTAAAGTCACCCCGTTTAATCAACAATTAACCGCCGCGGCTTATCAACGCTTGGCACGTAAAGACGTAAAAGAAGCGGTAAAACACTATACCCGCACTATGGATGGTCAGCACTACAGCAAAGCCAAACGCCAACAGTTGGCCGAGTTTGTCGCTTCACGCTTAATGACCACAGATAACGCTGACTTGATCACTTGGCGCGATAAGGTTATCGCCAAAAGCACCAAGGTCAGCTTGATAGAACGCCGTATTCGTAATGCCATGCGTGAAGGCGATTGGCCTGCAGTGGAAGTGTGGGTACAACGTTTACCCGCTAAAGCGAAAGAGACCACCCGTTGGACATTTTGGCAAGCGTATTTGTTAGCGCGTGATGGTAAGCAAGCACAAGCCAATAAGATGTATGAATCCTTGCTTGGCCTGCGCGATTTCTACAGTGTTGCTGCGGCCACAATATTGAAAAAGCCGATTGAATACCCCATCAGCAAAAGCAAATTGGTTGTCAAAGATACCGATGGCGACCGTGAAACGTTAAACCGTATTAAAGAGCTAGTGGCGGTCGATAAACTGTATGCCGCCCGTAGCGAGTGGGCGTATTTGCTACGCGGTAAAAAGCCAGAACAAGCCTTAACGTTGGCGACCTATGCCGCCGCTAACCGTTGGCACCACTTAGCGGTACAAGCCACTATTGCAGGGCGTTTATGGAGCTATCACGAACTGCGTTTTCCATTGGCTCACAAATGGTGGTTTGATTTCTTTAGCAAAGAGCGCGATTTACCGACCACCACTATGATGGCGTTAGCGCGCCAAGAAAGTGCGTGGAACACCGAAGCGCAATCGCCAGTCGGGGCACGCGGCTTAATGCAGTTAATGCCTGCCACAGCGAAAGAAACCGCCAAGAAGTTAGAGCGAAATTATAAAGGCAAAGACAGCTTGTTCGATCCCGGCGTGAACATTCGTCTTGGCAGTGGGTATTTAAAAATGATGCTTGATCGCCATGACAATAATCGGGTGTACTCGTTTGCTGCTTACAACGCGGGCCCTAGCCGAGTGAACCGTTGGCAGCAGCAAACCGATGGGCAGCTGGATGTTTTTACCTTCATTGAAGCCATTCCGTTTAATGAAACCCGAGGGTATGTGCAAAATGTGCTGATGTTTGATGTGTATTACAGTAAGCGCATGGGGCAGAAAAAGCCCTTGCTAACGCCCGAGGAACTGCAAGCAAGCTATTAACTGCCCTGAGAAACAGGTAATATTTGCGCCAGAACGTAATGCCTAGAATGAGGTTTAAATGTCCACTACCACTGAAACACCGGAATTTACCGAGTGGCAACAGGTAATTGATTTGTTGCGTCAGGCATCGGATGAGCAAAAAGACGATGTATTGATGAAGCTGTTACTCACGCCAGATGAACGTGATTCTTTATTATCTCGTGTGAATATTTTTCACGAACTGCTAAATGGCGAGCGTAGCCAGCGTAAAATCAGTGAATTGCTGGGTGTGGGAGTAGCGACGATTACACGAGGCTCTAACGAGTTAAAGCATCACGATGCTGACGTGAAAGTCTGGCTGGCTGAATTACTGAAAAAACAGCTGTAACGCCTGTTACGTTAACCTGTTATAGAAAACAACAGCCCATGACATCCGTGATGTCATGGGCTTTTTTGATCTCGCTATTATCAGGTGTTATGTCACCCATTAATCACGACGCGATCTCGGGGAATAAGGCCGGATTTAAAAACGGGATCAACGCCAAGATCAAGGCTTGTTGATAGACAGAGCTGCGACTGAGCTTATGGTTGGTCAGCATCGCAATCGCCCCACCTTTTTGTTTAATGTTGGTTTCATTAAACATGGTATCCATTACATCACCTAGCTCGATACCTTGTTCTAGCTGTGCCAATGCCGCTGGAGGCAAAGGTAGCGAGGCCGAACGCGCTTCACCACGCAATGCGCCACATGCGTGTTCACCACTTTCAATTACCATCCAGGCAAAAGTGTGCGAACCATCAATCCCTGCTTCTAGGCCCACGTAGTAGTCGGCATTCGCTACGAGTTTGCGAGCATTCTTAACGCGATTACGTGCGCCGAGTAAGGTTTCATCAGCTGTCATGGGTTGATCGCGTACTTCGCTTGCTACGCTCACACCTTCAACATTAAAAGTCATGTGCGGTAATGCTTCGGCAAAGGCGTTCTCGACCGCTGAGATTTTAGCAGGGTTGGTAGATGCGACAATAATCGTGGCCATGGTCATAATCCGTTAAAGAATAAGAGAAGGCGATGATTGTACAAATACAAATAGGCGCCGTGAAGTCACGGCGCCTATTTAAATCATCTACTGAGCGGGAATAATCGTTTAAAGATTAACGATCGTAAGCCCAATCAGACTGAATGATGTAACCATGAATTTGGAACTCATCGTTGTTCACAAATAGGTTAGGGAAATCAGGTTGCGAGGTCGAGAACACCACACCATCAGCAAGCTGTGTCATGTGGTAAAAATCAGGTTCGCTGCCACGTACCGAAGCAAAGACAGGCTGCTTCGGACGGTAGCTTGCAGTGCGAGTCGCTAATGCATAGCTGCCGACTGGTGCACAAAGTGCGATATTTTCGTTATCAACAAACAGGCCTAGGCACTCGTCGCGGTCTAGGTGGGCCGGGATCGCACGTTTGCTAACTACATCCACTGTTGCGCCTTGGCGAAAGGAAGAGAAATCTTTACGGTGAATAACCGGAATGTAAGTGGCGGTAGAACCTTGGCTTACTTCATTGTTAATCGTCGTGGTCGCTTGGGTGCTGGTATCGACTTGGCCAGTTAGCAAGTAGCTAATAGAGGTGTTGAGTGTCGTGGCGATGGTTTCAAGCTCACGCACTTCAATGCCGTATTTACCCGATAGTTTACGGCTCATAGTGCCTTGCTGAAGGCTTAATGCTTCACCAAGTTGCTTTTGGCTAATGCCTTGAATTTTGGCTAAGCGCTTAATTCTTTCTAAATATTCCATAATTTAGCTTCCTGCTCACAGTAGATTTGAATGCAAAAGGCATTCTTAAAAGTCATAACTTATTTTACTGATAACAAAATCAAAGGAATTACTGGGGTATAAAAAGTGCGATGGGTTTCGTTAAAGGAATATATTTCAAAATAGTTATGGGTAAAAAAAGGGACAAAATTCGAGTTAAGAATTAACCTTGAGTCAAAAATAGGCCATTTAGGCTGCCTTTTTGGGAGGGGTATCATGATTTGCGTGTGTGCTAGTTATTGAAATATATTTTTTATGTGATATCAAGGCGCAATATGATTCACTGCTCATATTTTGAGTATGCGCATAGTTGCCTTTTGTGACAAAAGTGACTTTCGTATAGCGTATATTGAAGTAAATGGGGAAGGTAATAGTTATAAAACTCGCACCCATCCTTATAGGATGTGGCGTTGGAGGGGCATTTATTGGTACTGCTCAATAAAGGTAAGGCATGATACATCTTGTTTGCTAACCGCATGCCTCTCCTCTATGATGCAATGAGTTTAATAATCGACCTATCACTATGTCTGCAACGCTCTCATTTTACCAACAAAATACCCCAAGCCTTTGTCAGCAATATAACTCGCTCACCTTCGAGAGTGTTCACGCGAGCTGGAAGCCGTTTTGGCCGCACAGCGGTGATCGGGTATTGGATGTGGGTGCAGGGAGCGGTCGAGATGCTAAATGGATGGCAGCCCAAGGTTGCGATGTTATTGCACTAGAACCTTGTGATGCACTGCGCCAAGCAGGAAAAGCGCACACAGGCGCCGCGGTAACTTGGCTTAACGATGCCTTGCCAGCCCTGAGTAAAACAGAAAACTTAGGGATGCGTTTTGACTGTATCTTAGTCAGCGCGGTTTGGATGCACCTAGCCCCAAGTCACCGAGAACGCGCGTTTCGCAAGCTGTCTAATTTGCTGGCCTCAAACGGTCGGTTAGTGATCACCTTACGTCATGGCGGATTTGATGATGGTCGCCAAGACTATGGGGTATCGGTAGAAGAAATAGAGCAGCTTGCTAAAAACAGCGCATTGCTAGTCAAGCACACTAGCGACAGCCAAGACTCCCTTAATCGCGATAAAGTGCATTGGCAAACGGTCGTGATGAGCCTACCTGATGATGGCTCGGGTGACTTAAACCGTGTGCGTCATATTATTGTGAATGACAGTAAATCAGCCACCTACAAACTCGCGTTACTACGTACCTTGCTACGCGTGGCGGATGCTCATGCTGGTGCTGTGATTGATCGCAGCGATGGTAAGGTTGCGATCCCCGCAGGGTTAGTAGGGCTGTATTGGATGCGCCAGTTCAAGCGTTTGATTGATATCGACATTGAAAATAGTGGTGGTATTCAACAAAACTCGAATACCAGCAAAGGGTTGGGTTTTGTTAAAGATGATGGCTGGAACCAACTTAAACATTTAGCGGCTGACGATTTAACCGTTGGGGCAATGTTTCTTGGTGACGAAGCCAAAGCATTACAAAAAGCGCTGTCGCATACCTTAGCAACGATTAAAAGCGGACCTGTAACCTTTATATACCAAGGTGATAAAACGAATCGCTTATTTGATATTCAGCCTTCATCGCAACGTCGTAAAACCTTATCCTCACTCGTTATCGATAGTGACTTTCTAGCCAGCTACGGCAGCTTTGTGCTGGATGAAAGTTTGTGGGAGTGTTTCCGGTTATATAACGCATGGATAGAGCCATTAGTGGTTAACCAATGGATTTTAGAAATGCAGCGTTTTGAGCTAAACCGCGCCCGAAATATTGGCCTACAAACCTACCATGATTGCTTGGTATGGATAGACAAAGATCATGACACCCGCGATGTGCGCAAGCGGGTCGCCGAACTTAAAAAACAAGATGCAGATTTATATAGCGTGTGGAGTGGCAGCAAGCTCAAAGAAATCTTCCACATCGATCACTGCCTGCCATTTGCTTACTGGCCCAATAACGACAAGTGGAATTTGCTACCCACTACCGCCAGCGAAAACCTGAAAAAGAGCGATAAAGTCCCAACGTCAAATCGCCTCCAAGCCTCAAAAAGCCGTATTCTCGATTGGTGGCAATTGGCGTGGGGGGAAGACGACGCGCTACAAACACGCTTCTTCTCTGAAGCCGCATTATCACTTCCTAATATTCCCCCACAATGCCACGACTTCGAGCTAGTGTTCGAAGCCATGGGGCTACAAGTACGGGGCGTGAAGAGCCGATTGTTAGTAGGGGAGTGGTAGGTTTATTTCTGGTATTTAGGTAACTGCTTTTGAGCTCGAACACTTTTATATATACCAGCCTTAATTATTTTGTTGATGTCCTAAAAATAGGGTGCTTGGTTTATTCTGTTAAAGCTTATGACGTCCTAAGACTTGACATCAAAATTAACGATGAGTAAGTAATGTGTATTTTGATGGCTGTCATATTTAGATACCGGAACAAATCATAGGAAATTGTAATTTAGAAAAGGGGAATAAGAGGCCATGGCTGTATACAACACCGCTTCAGATTCAGCTAACACTGCAGTCCGAGCGTTTTTGACTAAGGTTGGTGAATATTATTTGGGACATTCATTTAACACCGCGAGTGGGAAAGGAAAAGTAATATGGGAAGCTATCCGAGATACCTACTTCAAGTCTTGTTGTGCTTACTGTGGGCTAAAAACTGAACGCCTTCAAGTTGAACATGTGTTGATGTTTAACCGGACAGAGTTTGGTTTGCATCATCCGGGGAACACTGTCCCTTGTTGTAAATTGTGCAACAAGCGGGCTAGAAAATCAGATAAGTCTTTCTGTAGTTGGGAGGAACACTTGTTTTCAGTTTGTTCATATAGAAAAGAGGAGCAACTATATGAAACTAGAAAAGAAGCAATCAAGGGTAACTTTAAACGATTTTCGTACCCTAAACTTAATGAAAATGAAAAGCATGCCATTCGGGTAATAGCGGCAAGTCTATATGAAAACATTAAAACAGAGTCAGAAAAATCATTGAGTATGTATAAACAACTTGATGAAGCATTTGTGAAATCAAGTTGATAAAAACGAGCTTGTTGAAAGTGGGAGTTATCATAGTAATCTAGCTGCAAATCAGTAGAATATGGCGGCTAAGTACTATGAGGTTATATTGATGTCAGTTAAAGCTATTGATTTGTTTGCTGGTGCCGGAGGATTCACACTCTCAGCTCATTATGCTGGCGTGGAGGTTTTAGCGGCAATTGAGTTCGATAAAGCTGCAGCAGACACTTATGATAGAAATTTCAATCAAAATCAGAAACGCCAGGTTAAATTGCTCAACGGAGATATCAATCTGATAAAGCCGGAAGCGCTTCGTCAAGATCTTGAACTAAAGCCAGGCGAACTAGACATGATACTCGGCGGGCCACCATGCCAAGGTTTTTCAACACACCGTATTAAAGATGCTGGTAAAAATGACCCGAGAAATGCCTTGCTTCTGAGATATTTTGAGTTCGTTAACGAGTTCTCACCCAAAGCTTTCTTGGTGGAAAATGTTTCTGGTCTTTTATGGAAACGCCATAAACCATTTTTAGATAAGTTCATAGCACTAGCTGAAGATGCTGGTTATGTAATTAAATTCTGCGACACAGTAAATGCGAAAGATTACGGGGTTCCTCAAAACCGTAAGCGCGTATTTATTTTTGGAATTAGAAATGATTTAGACTCGGACGAAATTGTCTTCCCACCAGCAGAGACTCATTTTTCTCCAGTCTCAGGAGAAAAGCCTGAATGGTTAGCATCATCATCAGTATTTGAAAAAATCCCAGAGCATCTATACCCAGTTTACTGGGAAGATTTCTTCGATAAGAAAGATAAGCGTGATAAAGAAGAAGTGTTTAAACTTCTCAAATTACTTCCTCATGGGAAGACTATTAAGAAGAATGATCCATGTAACATTCACATGAAGCCAAGTGACATGATGAAAGTGCGCTTTGCGGATACCCCATTAAACGGTAGTCGTGAAGATGCTGGTGAACAACACAGGCTAAAGTGTCATTCAAATGGCTACAAAGGGCACAAAGATGTGTACGGGCGAATATTGATTCATACACCAAGCAATACAATTACTACTGGTTGTAATAATCCGTCAAAAGGTCGTTTTGTTCACCCTTGGGAAGATCATGGGATGACATTGCGCCATGCTGCTCGTTTACAGTCCTTTCCTGACTGGTTCAATTTTTATGGCAGCTCAACCGAGCAGGCTCGTCAAATTGGGAATGCCGTCCCGCCTTTGCTTGGTAAAACCCTCATCGAGCATATATGCAGTAGATTGAGTTGATGAAAGTGCCTACAATGTTAGGCGCTTTTTTTTTATTTTCAGTAAGCTAGATAAAATACGAGCTTATAAATAACTGGAATCTTTTTATGGCTTATACCTCTTCAACTTTTAAAACTAGGGCAAGGACGATTGATCATCTTGGACGGGAGCAGATTGCAGACTGCCCGACTGCCATATCAGAACTATGGAAAAACGCTTTCGATGCATACGCAACAGATGTAAGCCTTCATTTGTTTGATGGAGATACTGATGTTGCAGCATTGTTGGATAATGGCCATGGTATGAGCCGTCAAGATTTCGAGGAAAAGTGGCTCACTATCGGAACTGAATCTAAAACAGACGGTTTTGAAATTTTGGAAGCTGACCGTAATGGATTGAAGCACCGAGCGAAACAAGGGCAAAAAGGGATAGGTCGTCTATCGAGTGCTGCTTTAGGCCCTTTGTTGTTGCTGGTGTCTAAGCGAAAAAACGATAGATTTGTTGCGGCATTAATTGATTGGCGCTTGTTTGAAAACCCTTACATATATCTTGATGATATTCGTATCCCTATTCATGAATTTGATAGTTGTGCAGATGTGTTGGAAGAGCTTCCAACGATGTTTGATAAGTTACTAGGGAACTTATGGGGGGATTCTGAGACAGAAATTCAAGCTGAAGCGTCAGCACTTGCATTGGTTGAAAATATACAAGAAGAGGAAGCTCTAACTATTACAAGAGCTGTATCTAAAGCAAGAACTTCCCGTTTAGTATCTGCTTGGAAGCAGTATAGTGATTTGGAGTTAGAAAAAGGCATTTCATTAAAAGAAACCACTAAATCGAAAATAGAAAACACTTTGATAAAGGAAGTGTTTTCTGAGCGTCATCTTGGCAAATGGGCTGTTTGGAAAGAAGAAAGCGATCAAGGCACAGCTATGTTTACAGCTGAACTATCTGAAGATTTGAAAGCACAGCTCTCTTCGACGCCATATAAAGAAGCCGGAGAAACAGACGTTGGTTATAAAGAGAATTTTTTCCAAACATTATCAAATTTCGTAGATCCGTTTAGTAAAAATAATGAACCACAGACGGACAGTTTTAGCTGCTCTGTGACAGTTTGGCGAGGGATTTATCCTGACACAATTCTAGGGAAGGATAGGCAGTTTGATCTAGCTAACCTAGAAGATTTAGAGCATGTTGTCGAAGGGCAAGTCGATAGTGAAGGATATTTTTCCGGCAGAGTGAAGGTCTTTGGCGAATGGATTGAAGACTACGTTGTTAAGCCTAAGCAAATATACAAAACACGAAAAGACAGTGCATTCGGCCCCTTTCATTTGAGGGCTGGAACATTTGAGATGCAGATAGGAAGCACATCCTTATCGGATGATCAGCATGCTTCATTTGTTGAGCAAGCTGAAAAATATGCTGGTTTCCGAGTTTATAGAGACGGTTTAAGAGTTATGCCCTATGGGCGTGCAGATAATGATTATTTTCGAATTGAAGAGCGACGTTCTAAAAGTGCGGGTAGATATTTTTGGTCCAACCGTCGTATGTTTGGGCGCATTGCTATTACTCGAGAGAACAACCCTAATCTGAAAGATAAAGCGGGGCGTGAAGGCTTTATAGAAAACCGTGCATCTAAGCTATTCAAAGAAATAGTAGAGAAAATACTCATCGATGTGGCTGATGAACACTTTGGTGGAAAAGCTGAAAACAGGAAACCAACGCTTGAATTTATTCGAGAAAAGAAAGCACTGCAAAAAGCGGAAGATGATCGTACAAAGTTGCTGTCTCGTGAAAGAAAGCGTATACGAACCGCAATAAAGAAAAATACCAGCTCACTAGTCGAGCATCTAGAGAAGCTTAGTAGCCTAAAACACAGCTTTGAAAGCCGTATTAAATTGAACTCAGTGGATGAGCTGCAAAAACTGAAGAAAGAAGCAGACGCTTTAAGTGAATCGACCCAAAACTATTCTTTGAGCCCGGTTCCACCTAATTTAGGTCGCCTTGAAGAGGACTACCGCTATTATCGTAAGCATGAACTTGCAGCTAAAGAAATAGTCCAGCAGCTTACGGTCGTTGTTAATAAAGCGCTAGAAGAGTCCTCTCAAAAGACAGATTTTGAAAAAGCCAATGAAGTATATCGCAGTAAGCTAACCAGTTTGAACAATGCCATCAACCGATATGCTTCACGTGGTAAAGAAGCGTTGACTAAGCAGGTGTCTGATTTTGATAGAATAGTTAAGCAATGTCGAGACCAATACAAACTTGAAGTTGAAGACGCTCTAGAAGATCTCAAGCTAGAAAAAATTTCTTTGGGTAAGGTGCTAACGATCCTAGATGAAACCCAATTGAAGGTTGATGTAGAAAACAGACAGAAACTGGGCCCTTATGCGACAGCTCTAGAAAGCCTTGAAGAACAAATTGACTTGGAAGGTTTAGCCTTGCATAGCATGAATGAGTCAATTAAGTATCGAGAAGAGTTAGTTCGACTTCACTCTCTTGCTCAACTAGGTATAACGGTAGAAATTGTAGGTCATGAAATGGAAAGCTTGGACCGAAGTGTAGATTTCGGGCTTAAGTCTTTGGCTCAAACTAATTTATCTCCAGAACAAAATGGTCATTTACGTCGTGTAGATGAAGCTCATCAAGCATTGATGGATAAATTACGCTTTCTTTCTCCGTTGAAGCTCTCAGGTGAGAAGGTGTCGAGAAAAATTTCAGGTAAAGAAATATCTAGCTATGTTGAGGCATATTTTGGGGAGCAGTTTGAAAGATCCAGTGTTACTTTTTGTGCGACTAGAAGCTTCGAATCTATAGCTATAGTTGATATGCCATCGAGGGTTTTTCCTGTATTTATCAATTTAGTTAATAATTCTCTATATTGGGTTCAACAACATGAGTCAGAACAAAAAATTACGCTAGATGTCATAGATGGCGAAGTCGTTGTTTCAGATGATGGTCCTGGAGTTGATATCGATGACATTGAACAGCTATTTACACTTTTCTTCACTCGTAAGCAGCGAGGAGGAAGAGGAGTTGGGTTATACCTCTCTAAACAAAATCTAAACGCCAGCGGTCACAAAATAAGATATGAAACACGTGACCGTTACAAAGTACATGCTGGAGCAAACTTTGCAATTGAATTCAAGGGGATGAAGAATGAATAGTTCGGCAGTAGCAACGGCTGTGGAGGTGCCAATCGAAAGTGTTCTTATTCCTAAGTATCATCAAATGATTCACGAAGCTTTCATCGATCCAATTAAAAACGTAACAGTCATTGATGATGAGTACCCAACATTGTCTCAATTTTTGGTTCAGACGACAGACGCAATACCTCATAAGCAGCTGAAGCCAGAAAATATCGAGCGTTTGCAAAGCATTATTTCAATGTGTCATCAAGAAAAGAATTGGAGTCTTGATGTCTTTGATGGCAAAGATCCAAAACTAGGGGGTGAGGATGGGGTGCCTCCATATCTTAATCATAGTGATTTAGTTGTTCTGGATTATCATTTAGAAGGGGTCCCTACGACTAATAGTGGGGAAAGAGCTAGAAAAATCATTTCTGAGCTTAAAAAAAATAACCGATTCAATATAATTCTTGTTCACACAAAAGGGTTCGATGGTGGTGACATTGAGAAAGTATTCGATGAAGTGTTGAGAGAGACTTTTATTTTCCCAGAAAAGCACCCCTTTGTAATTGATGAGGAATCAGAAGGTGTTATTGATGCTTGGCTTGATGGCAACGATGAAGGATCTAGCTATTCATTCTTTAGCCAGAGAATGGGAATTAAAAGTATATTGGAGCATCTGGGTTTTGGAGAAAAGAACTGTGGCAATGTAATGTTTCCCCAGCATTTTTTGAACTCATTTAAACAGGAAGTTATAGATGTTGCCAAGCTAATGGGTATCCCTCAGTCAACCCTGACAAAATGGTATGTTGGGCAACAACTTAAAATGTTGAAAATCCCTCTTGTCAGTGGTGCCGTTGAAGACACTGTTTGGTGTTGGAAGGGGGCAGATAATCCTAACTTTATCTCTACTGGTCGAGTGTTTATATCTGTAATTAAGAAAGGAGATCAATCTCCAGAGACTGAACTCATTGACCCCTTAAAAGCGGCATTAGTAGAGGCAAACTCTTCACCAATGCATCTACTAATGGCAAAGATACGCGCCAGCATAGACGAAAATGGTTTGGAGCAAGCGAACAAGATTGTTTCCCAAAAAGAAGCTCAAGCAGGTTGGTTAAACAATTTGTTAAAAGAAGGGGCCTTACATACTCATAATGAAATAATCAGTGCCCATTGGGAGCAGTTAGCTAGAGCCACCCATTTGGAACTAAAGGAGTTTTCTCAACGCCTTGTAGATTCGGTCTCAGAGCTAGTAGGCGGTGGTGCGAAAGATGCCGAAAAGTATTTTTTTGGAAAAAACATCGATCCAAATAATACGCTAGCACATCTTAATGCTTTTAATTGCTCGCAACCGGAATTTGGCCCCCATTTGACTACTGGGACTGTGCTTCGTTTCGATGGTGATTTGTGGGTATGTTTAAGTCCTGCTTGCGACTTGGTTCCTCGAGAGAGAAAAAGCTGGGAAAGTCGAATAGGTTCTGATTTTCTTGCTTTTAAAGCAGTAAAGTTGCTTCCGGTGCCAAAGCTTTCCCGAGCGAATGAAGACGCAAACTCTAATAACTTTATTTATTTAGTGCTAGATGGTAAACCAGAAGCTTTTTGCCTAGGGCATAAGCCTAGTGATAATCCTATTTGGGATCTGTTCTATGCATCCAATCGAGGAGTGTTTTCGATGGATGGTATTTTACGGGTTTTTTGTTTGCGTCAATCTGAGCAAGTAAATGAAGGTGATAATGGGAAACTACCTCTTGAAACTCGTGAGTTACTAGCAAAGCCAGTTTCAGAGTTGAGGTATGAATATGCGCTTAATTTATTACAAAAATTTGGTTCTAATCAGTCTCGTGTCGGACTTGGTTTTACTGATCTAAATGGTTTTATGAAGTAAACCTGTTTAAATTTCAGTTGTATATAGCAGTATTAATTAAAGAAGGTGACGGTTTCAGTCGAAATGTCACCTTCTTTGCCCTTGTATTTCTGGCGATTTTGTTGTCTTGTGATTGCCACTAGCGTTGCTGCTAGTTTTGAAATTACCATATTATAGCCTTTAAAAAACAAAGAGATCTGAGGGGGGCGTTATGCATAGACACGTTAAGTCTTTGATTTATTGCAGATACAAAAACGGGACATCCGAAGATGTCCCGTTCCAAACGTTTGGTGGAGCTGGCGGGAGTTGCCATCACACACTAAAGTTAGTTTGAAATCAGCAACTTATACTGCTAAAAATCAAGAGTAATCTCATTTTAGTACAAAACATCAGTACACAACAAGCACAACTAATGCTTTAGCTAGTTGTTTTATAGAAAATCATTCAAGCGTTACAAGTATTGGACGCCTGTTCAACTCCCTGTTTCAAGTCATGAGTCGATTTACACCCTAGAGGCAGGGGAGTACTGAGTTAATCTGCATTAACAGTGTTATAGCGAAGGGATTAGTATGATCCCTCGCAGACTTAAGAAGTTCCTTTAGGAATTGTTAGGTTTATCTGTTTTTGCTTAAAAAAGCAGCACACAGTAAAAATAAATAATTTATTTTTTTGACTGTATACTTTTTTATTAAGTGTGGTAGTAAGGGGCGGAGGCCAAGTCTATTAATGGGGAGTTTTAAAATGTAATGGAAATAGTCATATTTTAATGTAAAAACACAATAAATCCGCCATTCTTACCTTGTTGCCTTTCCCCAAGTTACATGTATATTTGCGTCCAAGTCGTTACGAACTCTTGTTTTAAAATAGCTGTTCAATAAGTTTATAGCCATAACTACTTATAGTTGTGCTGTACAAATATATTAAGGGGTAATTGCATGGGTGATGATAATAAATATTCTAAATTTAATGTTGATAAAGCTCTATCAAAATACATCAACTCAAAAAAAGAAGAAGAAGATAAAAGGAAGCTTGTAAGTGAGCTACTTGTGGAAATAAGAAAGGCTTTTGGTGGTAAAAACCCACTGTAAGGATAGGTTTTGATAATAGAAAAGTTAAAACATGTTTTTAGTCTTTGTAAGAAAAAAGATAACAATAAAACAGATGTGGCAATTAAAGAAAGAAAAACAAAAACCAAAACCAATAAAAAAATAAAACC
>NZ_NOIF01000001.1 GCF_002265265.1 Photobacterium sanguinicancri | reverse complement strand
AATCGAGTAGGAGGAGGCCTCACGGCCTCCGTCCTCTCACACCACCGTACAAGCGTGAGTCGCATACGGCGGTTCCGAATATATTTTCAGTGACTCATACCCATCTCGCAATGAGTACAGCCCCAACTCCTCGAACCATTTTATCGGCATGGCGTGATTCACCTGCGGCGTTAATGCTAAGCGCCACCAACCTTTATCTGACATCGCTACCTTCCACGCATTGCGCTCCGTTACACCTTGTCGCTGTAACCATGTCGCTATGCTGTATCTCCGTTTGCGTTGTTTAAGTCGGTAGCATCTTAGCCGTCGCCGTATCCATTCATCCAAGCGCTGCATGCTACTTTTACGTATGGCAAGTTTGAAGTAGTGTTGCCAACCTCTTAGGTATTGAGTTAACTCGGTTATTACAACCTTTAACTCTCGCCCTCGATTTCGCTTCGTTATCTGCCGCACTCGTCTCTTCATTTGAGTTTGCGCTGGCTTCGATATATGGATAGTTCCATTTATCTGGAAGCGGTGGCTTAGGTAAGTTCGCTCTGTCACTCTTGTCGCGGCGCTTTTCTCTCGGTTTACCGTGAGTTTCAGTTTCTGCTCCAAGAACTCCGTTATCGACCCTTTGACTCGGTGAGCCGCTTCCTCACTACCTACGTAAATTTGGCAGTCGTCTGCATATCGACAGAACTTATGCCCTCTACGATCTAACTCTTTATCCAGTTCATCTAATACGATATTGGAGAGCAACGGAGATAATGGTCCACCCTGTGGTGTGCCTCGTTGTCTCTGTTCAACTAACCCGTTTCGCATTATGCCTGCCTGTAGATATGACCTGATGAGCTTCAACACTCGTTTATCAGCAATGTCCTGTGACAATCTATACATCAGCCTGTCATGGTTCACTGTATCGAAGTATTTCGCTAAGTCGATATCTACCACATAACCTCGCCCTTCTCGGATGTAGCGACTGGCTACCGCTAGTGCTTGGTGGGCACTGCGGTTCGGTCTAAATCCGTAACTGCTATCGGAGAATTTCAGTTCATAGATATCTGTCAGCACTGAAGTGATTGCCTGTTGGACAACTCTATCAAGGACTGTTGGGATGCCTAGTTGCCTGACCCCACCGCTAGGTTTGGGGATTTCCACACCAAGAACGGGTTGCGGTTGATAACTTCCATCCAGAAGACTCTGGCGAAGCGCTTGCCCGTTTGAAGACTGTCGAAGCATTGAGATGGTGGCATTAATATCGAGTTTATCAACGCCTGCACACCCTTTGTTCTTCTTCACTCTTCGTAGAGCTTGATTCAAGTTAGTTGAAGAGCAGATTTGCTCCATCAACGAAGTTGAGGTCACCAAGACTCGTCCTCCTGTCTACGCCGACCATGCTTGTCATTCTTCGTGACCATGAGCTTTACTTGCGGTATCGCCCATTGGGACGTAGAGATGATTTTCATCTTGCTATGACTCCACATGATTGAGTGTCTAGTGACTGCTTCCTGATATATTCAGTTCAGGCCTTCCCTTGAGTTGTACTTCCTCAAGGTACTATGCCTTCTGCTGACTTCTTACCACCCGTCACACAGCATCACTACTGCATTAGTCTCATCTGAGACAGGCAATAAGATCTCCCGAGGTAAGACGTTGCTCTTTCCCTTGGCCGTGCCTGATTTATCACTACACACTTCCCGTCGAGGCATTGGGCTATTCTATCTATTGCTAGGTTACCCAAGTTGTAGTGACCTACTATCGGATTTCTGTTCGTCACAACCAAGTTTTGCCATTTGCTTCCTTCAGATTTCACCTCACGGTGAACACCCTTGCACAAAAAACGCGCTCTAGAAATCATCAGCGAAATCGCTGCAGATCACTTAGACCAGAATCCCCAACCTTTATTTGAGTGTATGCTCAGCAGGGAAAAAATGGGCAGTACCGGCATAGGTAATGGCATCGCCATACCTCATGGCCGCATCACACAAAGCGATGAAGCCATTGCCATTTTGATCCAATGCGATAATCCTATCGAGTTTGATGCCATCGACAATCAACCTGTCGACTTGCTATTTGCCTTACTCGTGCCAGACGCACAGTGTAAAGAGCATCTTAAAACCCTATCGAGCATGGCTGAAAAGCTCAGTAATAAGCAGATATGTAAACAATTACGTACTGCTAAATCTGATCAAGAGCTTTATCAAATCATGACCAATGACTCATAATGAGTGTAATCCTTCCAAGTTGTTTGAGGTAATTCAACCATGATGTTAATGGTCGTAAGTGGGCGTTCTGGCTCAGGGAAATCCGTGGCATTACGAGTACTCGAAGATCTTGGGTACTATTGTGTCGATAACCTACCTGTAAATTTACTCCCACAATTCATCAAAACCGTGGAAAACAATCAGCAGGATATTGCCGTCAGTATTGATGTTCGCAATATGCCAACCCAATCGGGTGAGATTCAAAAAATCCTGTCATCACTCAGTAGCCAACTTGATGTCAACGTCATGTTCTTAGATGCTGACGATAAAGAGCTAGTTAAGCGCTATAGTGAAACACGCCGTCTGCATCCACTCTCTCGTAATAACATGAGCTTGGAACAAGCAATCCAATCGGAAAGCGCCATTCTTTCGGATCTAAAAGAACATGCTGATTTAGTCATAGATACCACTAAGCAATCTATCCATGATTTAAGTGAAACCGTACGTTCACGTGTTTTAGGCCGTGAAAATCGCGACTTAATCATGGTGTTTGAGTCTTTTGGCTTTAAGCATGGTTTACCCACCGATGCCGATTATGTGTTTGACGTTCGCTTCTTACCTAATCCACATTGGGTGCCTGAACTCAAACCCCAGACAGGGCTTGATCTTGGCGTCAAAGAATTCTTAGCTAGTCACCCAGAAGTAAATCAGTTAACCAATCAGATCCGTAATTTCGTGGAAACCTGGTTACCTATGCTAGAAAAAAACAACCGTAGTTACCTTACCATCGCTATCGGTTGTACTGGTGGTCAGCACCGTTCTGTCTATGTTGCACAGCAATTGGCCGAGCACTTTATCCATGCGGGCCAACAAGTTCAAATTCGCCACCGTACACTAGAAGGCTTAATATGACAGACCTTTGCCGCGATGTGTTTATCAATAACCGCCTAGGCCTTCATGCCCGAGCCGCGATTAAGTTGGTTGAATTGGCACAAAGTTTTGATGCAACGGTAACGATCAGTAACCATGAGAAACAAGCGACGGCAGATAGCGTGATGGGATTATTAATGCTGGAATCCGCTCAGGGCCAGCAAATCACGGTCAGCGCGGAAGGCAACGATGCCGAGTTAGCTCTTGAGGCTGTTATCTCGTTGATAGAAGCAGGCTTCGATGAAGAAAGTTAATCCCAAGTAATTGACCTGCCATTCGCTTAAATCTGTTTAAAAAACACTCACTTCAAAAATAAAGCTCCAGAGGATGATATGGCCATTTATGTCATCATCCTCAGCTAACTTGTTGCTAAATAGTCGCTTGTTGCGAAATATCACGCCTCCGTTTCCCAGCTCTTTTTTCATACGCAGATGAAATTTCATCGAACTCTCAAATCTGGTGAGACAACAACCGCATTATTGCGTTAAAATTCAGCTTATTGCGTTTATGCTGAATCGTCTCTATTTTGGGTTTCAATCATCCCCAATTACACAGGCATTCACGCATACTCAAACAGAGCAGCAGTTACCTTCATGGGTAATATCAGCTGTTCGGTATTATTTCCATCTGACCAATTTTCTGGCCCCTTTCACTCTGCGCACCATCGGCTGAGTAACCATTTTGATCCAGAGAATTGCTCAGATGGCACAACCGAGTTTGTATCTATGGCGGATCTACTAGAGCAAGACAATACCCACCAAACCTTACAAGAAGTGAACAAGGCCTTAGAAAATGGCATGTTTGTTCACGTTCGCCGCCTGTTGCAAGACATGGAACCGGAAGACATTGCCCACCTGTTAGAGGCTTCACCGCCGAAAGAACGTCAGGTGCTGTGGCAATTAACCGATCCTGAAGAGCAAGGTGAAATCCTTGACGAGCTGTCTGAAGACGTAAAAGACGGCATCGTTGCACAAATGGCACCAGAGAAACTGGCGGCTGTTACTGAAGGCATGGAAAGTGATGATGTCGCTTATGTCCTTCGTAGCCTACCAGACGAGCGCTACCAAGAAGTATTGGCGCAAATGGATGCCACTGACCGTCATCGTGTTGAGAAAGCGTTAGCCTACTCAGAAGACAGTGCCGGCGGTATGATGAGTACCGACTTCATTACCATTCGTGGTGATGTAACGGCTGATGTGGTTTTACGTTATTTGCGCATGCGTGGTGAGTTGCCTGAAGCGACAGATGCTCTGTATGTGGTCGATGAAAATGAATATCTAATCGGCCATATTTCATTGGCAACACTCGTTACCACCCAGCCTGACATTGAAATCCGTGAAGTCATGGAAGATTCGGATGAAGCGATCCCTGTCGACATGGATGACAGTGAAATCGCTAACCTGTTTGAACGCCGTAACTGGTTATCGGCACCTGTTGTTGATAGCAACAATCACCTTGTCGGTCGTATCACCATCGATGATGTGGTCGATATCATTCGTGAAGACGCAGAGCACTCCATGATGAGTATGGCGGGTATGGATGATGAAGAAGATACCTTTGCACCAGTTATGAAGTCAGCCCGTAGCCGTAGTATTTGGCTTGGGGTTAACGTACTGGCAGCGCTTGCGGCGGCATCTGTGTCGAACATGTTTGAAGCCACACTCGATAAAATGGCTGCCATTGCCGTTCTAATGACGATTGTACCATCGATGGGTGGGGTGGCTGGTAACCAAACGGTCGCGCTAGTGATCCGTGGTTTAGCCGTTGGTCATATCGGGGATTCGAACACCCGCTGGCTACTAAGCAAAGAAGCACGCGTAGGCTTAATCAATGGCCTGCTATGGGCACTGATCATTGGTGGCGTCGTTGTACTGTGGAAAGGCGACATCATACTCGGAGCGATCATTGCTGGCGCCATGCTCACCAACTTGATCATTGCCGGTGTGGCGGGGGTTTGTATTCCGGTTATGCTCAAAAAATTCAATATCGACCCCGCCTTAGCGGGAGGCATGGCATTGACCACCATCACCGATATTGTTGGTCTATCTGTGTTCTTGGGACTAGCCACTATCTTCTTGGTGTAACCAAAGCCCTTTTCAAAAAGCACAAAAAAACCGAGGCGCTAGCGTCTCGGTTTTTTTATTACATCGAATATGATGCTCGCGTATGGCTTATTCGCCAGCAATCTTCATGGTATCAAGCAAAATAGAACCCGTTTGGATCTGGCTACGCATTTCGGTATCCGTACCAATCGCGACAATATTTTTCATCATGTCTTTCAAGTTACCCGCGATGGTAATCTCACTGACTGGATATTGGATTTCACCATTTTCTACCCAGAAGCCAGCCGCGCCACGAGAGTAATCACCCGTAATGATATTCACGCCTTGGCCCATTAACTCAGTGACCAACAAACCTCGATCCATTTTTTTCAGCATCAGCTCAAAGCTTTCGCCAGTCGAGTTCACCATCCAGTTATGGATACCACCAGCATGACCTGTCGGTTGCATCTTCAACTTGCGAGCAGCGTAACTGGTCATCAGATACGTTTGCAGACAGCCATCAGTAATAATTTCACGATCGTGAGTGGCTAAACCCTCACTATCAAACGGTGTACTCGCCATCCCTCGTAAAATGTGAGGACGTTCGCTAATGTTCATCCACTCGGGATAAATTTGCTCACCCAGCTGATCCAGTAAGAAAGACGATTTACGGTATAAATTTGAACCGCTAATCCCCATCACTAAATGGCCAAACAAGCCTGTCGCAATATCAGCAGCAAACATAATTGGCGCTTCACGGGTTGTTAGCTTTTGAGCATCAACACGACCAACAGTACGCTCAGCCGCATGTTGACCAACACGCTCAGGCGTCCATAGTTCAGAAGCAACACGGGCTGAGGTGTAGCTGTAATCTCGCTCCATCTCACCGTTTTTACCCTGTGCAATCACACAGCAGCTGGTGCTATGACGACTTGATGCATAGCTCGCTAGCATGCCATGGCTGTTACCGTAAACACGTACCCCGTAATGGCTGTCGTAACTTGCACCATCACTTTGTTTGATACGAGGATCGAAATCGAGCGCCGCCTGCTCAGCAGCAATCGCAATCGCAGCAGCACGATCAGGCTCAGGTTCATCTGGGTGGAATAAGTCTAAATCAGGGATCTCACGCGCCATCAGCTCTTCAGGGCCGGGGCCTGCATAAGGATCTTCAGAGGTGTAACGTGCAATGTCTAACGCAGCGGCAACCGTTTGAGCAATGGCGCTCTCACTTAAATCAGATGTTGATGCGCTACCTTTACGCTGACCACGATAAACGGTGATGCCAAGTGCACCATCACTATTAAATTCAACGTTTTCCACCTCACACATACGGGTAGAAACACTAATGCCTGTTGTTTTATTAATAGCAACTTCTGCCGCGTCGGCTTGTTGGCCTGCTAGCTCTAATGCTTTAGCAACCGCAGCTTCCAGCTCCACGCGCTGTTGTGCGACCTGTTCTCTCACGTCCATAATTTCACTTATTGTTATGCTGATATAATTAGAATAACACTCTCGTGTGCTAATTTGCGCCCAAATTTGTGTTTAAACTGATAAAATAGAACCATTACCACCAAACCGACATTAGTGCGGTTTGTCATTAGCAGGTTAGTGAGCCCTTTTATGAGCCGTAAAAATCAAAAAGCCCCTTGGGAACCAGAAGAAGAAATCATCTGGGTAAGTAAAACTGAGATGAAACGTGACATGGAAGCGTTGCAAAAACTAGGGGAAGAGTTAGTAAACTTAACGCCTAATGCACTAGCAAAAATACCGCTAGATGACGATATGCATGCAGCTGTCAAAGATGCACAACGCTTTAAAAATGAAGCGCGTCGTCGCCAACTGCAATACATCGGTAAGCAAATGCGCTATATCGATCTTGATCCAATCCAAGCGGCATTGGATAAGCTAAACAACAAGCACTCACAAACCACTGTTGAGTTGAAAAAGCTTGAGCAAAAGCGCGATAAGCTCATTACTAATGGCGACAGTATGATCAATGCCATTTTAGTTGATCACCCAGATGCTGACCGTCAGCGTCTACGCCAACTTGTTCGCCAAGCGAATAAAGAAAAAGAACAGGAAAAGCCAGCGAAAGCATATCGCGAAATTTTCCAGTACTTAAAAGAACTGTACATGAGCAACTAATACTCAGTATTAGACTCAAACAATAACGCCAGCATGATGCTGGCGTTATTGTTTTAACGATGAAGTGAGTACCACTCTAACCTAGTCAGTACCACCCACCGTCATGGAATCAATTTTCAAGGTTGGCTGTCCTACACCAACAGGCACGCTTTGACCTGCTTTACCACATACACCCACACCGCGATCGATCTCTAGATCATTACCCACCATCGACACTTGCTGCATGGCTTCAATACCACTACCGATCAAGGTTGCACCTTTAATTGGGCGAGTTATTTTACCATTTTCGATCAAGTATGCTTCCGATGCCGAGAATACAAACTTACCGGATGTAATATCAACCTGACCACCACCAAAGTTTGGCGCATAGATACCATTCTTCACGCTTGAGATAATCTCTTCACGCGAATGTTCGCCTGGTAACATGTAAGTATTGGTCATGCGTGGCATAGGTAAATGCGCGTAAGATTCACGACGGCCATTACCGGTTGGAGCTACGCCCATAAGACGCGCATTCAACTTATCTTGCATATAACCTTTTAGCTTACCGCCTTCAACCAATACATTGTATTGACCTGGGGTGCCTTCATCATCAATGTTCAACGAGCCACGACGATCAGCTAAGGTACCATCATCAACGATAGTACAAAGCGATGAAGTCACTTGTTCGCCCATTTGACCTGAGAACATGGATGATTCTTTACGATTAAAATCGCCTTCTAAACCGTGACCTACTGCTTCGTGCAATAGCACGCCAGGCCAACCTGCGCCTAAAACAACAGGCATAGTACCCGCAGGTGCAGCTTCAGCATCCAGATTAACCAATGCCTGTCGAATCGCTTCATCAGCAAAGTTCAGTGCGACCGTTTTACCGTTCGCTTCCTCTTGGACAAAGAATTCATAACCGTAACGGCCACCGCCGCCCGCACTACCACGTTCACGCTTATCACCACGTTCCACCAATACGCTAATTGACAGACGTACTAATGGGCGAATATCAGCAGCATAAGTACCATCAAGCGCTGCCACCAGCACTTGCTCGTACACACCATTAATGCTGACTGAAACTTCGGTTACCAAAGGCTCTTTACTGCGAATATACGCGTCAATTTCTTCAAGTAACGCGATTTTCTGGTACTTATCAAAACTTGAGAGCGGATCAATCGCCGCATAAATCATTGGAGCTTCAACCGCCGTAAAGGCTTGTACCTTACCGCTGGTACCTTTACGGGCAATACCACGTGCAGCTTTTGCACTTTGCGTTAAAGCTAATTCGTTAATTTGATCCGAGTAAGCAAAACCTGTTTTTTCACCAGTGACAGCACGAACGCCAACACCACGGTCAATGTTAAAGGAGCCATCTTTGATAATGCTATCTTCTAGCACTAAAGATTCGTGCCAGCATGACTGAAAATAAATATCAGCATAATCAACATCTCGCGTCGCAATTTGACCAAGAATACGTTGAAGATCGTCACGCCCAATCCCTGATTGATCCAGCATGGTGTTTTCTACAGTTTTTAGCGTCATCTACTCAGCTCTTATCGTTGCGCTGATGCACTGCAAATCTTGCATGCTGCATCACCGGCATATTTGTTCTTATAGTGTGGCTTAATTTCAAATCAATGTCTGCGGTTAATACCCCAGTCCCTTGTGCTTGGCATGCCACTACCTGCCCCCAAGGGTCAATAATCATCGAATGGCCCCATGTTTCACGACCGTCAAAATGCTCACCCGACTGTGCCGCGGCAATTAACCAACACTGGTTTTCAATCGCACGAGCACGTAATAATACATCCCAGTGCGCTTGCCCTGTGACTCGGGTAAATGCAGCTGGCACGATAATGATATCCGCACCTTTCGCACGAAGTGCGCTGTAAAGCTGGGGGAATCGTACATCATAACAAATCGAAAGCCCTAATCGGCCAAACGGTGTATCGGCAACAACCGTTTCGTCACCGGCTTGAAAAGTGTCTGATTCTCGATAGCTGTGGTGCTTATCTTCAATCTCCACATCAAACATGTGCAGCTTATTATAGTGTGCGACAAGCTGGCCTTTATCATCATAAAGCAGTGCAGTACTCGTCATTGCACCACTTTGCTGACGAATTGGAAATGATCCAATCAGTAACCAGATCCCCAATCTTTCGGCCATTCGGGCAACTGTCGACTGCAAAGGGCCATCACCTAATGCTTCTGCATGTTGCTGATAGTCATCAGTGCTACCAAAGATCAGGGCATTTTCTGGCGTAATCACTAAACGAGCGCCCTGTAACTGCAGTCCTTTCAGTTTCTTTTTAAGCTTGGCGACATTCACTTCAGGATCTCGACCTGAATTCATCTGTACGACGCCAACCTTATTGATCATGCTCTTCATCATTCTCACTCCTTGAATGATTGTTGATTTCGCTTACAGCAGTACTTTTGCCCCTCGACAATGAAAAAAGTACCCTGCCACTTATCTATCGACGTTTATTTACTGTCACTTTCACCCATCGATTCTGGTACCACAAACTCCCCTGTAAAGCGGGATTTTTCAGACACAACAGGCGCATCAATTGGCCCTTTGATCTGATAGTTAATCTGGGTAAATACATCAACTACTGGCGCTAACGCAGTCGAAATAGCTAATACATATAACGCCGTCGGCGGTGCAATGGCAAAAGCCGTTAAGACCGGAATACCAGACGTCAGATCAGGATTAAATCGAACCCGAGCATCAACGGTTTCATCGACTAAATTCGCTTTACCTTGAATAAACATGTCACCCGCTAGGGCTTTCATTTTTATGTCGTCAGTCGTGAAAATACCGTTATCTAACTTGCCTGAACCTCGAATGTAATCAAACGCTAAACCATTATCAAATACACCTGAAAAATCGAGCTGCATTTTACGGATGATCGAATCAATACTGAATAAACCTAATAAACGTCCGGCTCCACCCACATTACTGATAAAGCCTTTACCCGTTTCCGTTTTAATCTCACCGGATAACGTTTCACGGTGCATTGACCAAGGTGCGCCTTGCCACTGAATCGATGCATAACTACTGAATGACGCATCTTCTACCCCGCCCGAAATACCAAAACGTCCCATTAAGTCAGAGCTATTTTCACCATCAATATCAAAAGCGATGTGGGTTTCATTCTGACCATTTGCCAACGTCCAGTGACCATCAAGGCTCAACGAAGTTACCCCAGAATCAATTTGTAGGTTCTGCAGTACTAATGTGGACTCATCATGGCGAAGTTGACCTGACACCTTCCCTAAACGGTAACCTTGAAGCCAAGCATCTTTGATCGTGAGATCCATATCAGGCATGTTTTTCATCACACTCTGATCAAAACTGGTAGCTAAAGGTACATCCGTTTGTGGTACGTACTTATCAGTAGGAAGATCGTCTTCTATCCCTTCTAACAATGGTAAATTAACGTGAATTTTATCCATTACCACATTCAGCGGCTTATATTGCGGCCAGAATGCTTCACCGGTTGCTTCTCGGCTGCCAACAATAAAGTGCCACTGCTTACGACTATCACGCGCAGCAAGCGCAACATCATGCCAATCAAGTGTCGCTAGGCTCAAACGTTTAAGCTGAACATTCACCCGAGTCGGTAACGGTAACTCAGGAAAGGCTGAAGGGGGCGTTTTCATGCTCTTCAGCGATGCTGAGTCATAACGTTCGATCACCTCGTTGGCCAAATCAATCCAACGATCACCATCAAGATAATCACTATTAATGTTGACTATATGAGTACGCTTACCCAATGGACGTAACTGGCTTCCTCCGACAGCAAGATAACTCGATGCTAAAGTTAGGCGCGGTTTGGTCAATGCCAAACGCGTGCGGTACTTCACATCCGGCAATAACAGATCGGCGGTTAACACATCGCCATTACCCTCGACATGCAAGTTAGCCATTTGGCCTGAGCGCTTGTTCGATAAGGTTAATGGATACGGAAGATCACTAGACAGGCTCGATAACGGCGCTTTAAGATCGACCTGATATTTAAAGCCGATATCATGCAAACTCACCCCTACATCCGCTTGCCATTCACTGTGGCCATCAACATGTGCTAGCAAAGGATCATTAAGTTGCATCTGAAGCGGTGCAACTTGCCAATTACCTTTCACACCAATATCAACCTGATAACCCGTTTCAAGACTTTTACCGTCAAAACCAATATCGACTTTTTGATCCAGTAACTTGCCACTCAACCCTTTCGCTGAAATTACATCGTTATCAAAACCAATACTGCCGCTTACCTGTGCTAGCGCAAGTGGTGGCGCATCAATAAGAACAGTATTGTTATCTAGTTTGGCGGAACCCCACGCTCGAACATCAGTGCCATCAAAAGGAATATCCAATTTAAAATCAGCAGTAACAGGCCCCGAAACTTGTACTGTTGATAATGCCGCTCCGACAGAATCAACTAATGGCGTTGCCATCATGTAATCGCGAACAGCTTCACCTTCAGCAGCAACAGCAACGTTGAGCTCCAAATGGCCATTTTCACTCAGCTCTGAGACGCCAGTGACCTTTTTCGCTGTCGCTCTCATGGTTTTAGCATGGCGAGAATCGAGATACATGAAATCATTCTCAAACAATAGGTCCAGCTGCAAATCAGTCAGCTCGGGCCATTCCGTATCAAAGCTGAATTTTGCATTTTTCAGTGGTACTTTTGCTTGAAAGATCCCGCTATGATCGCTGTATGGGTAATCTTGCAGATCGCCATACCACAGCAGTTGAGCGCCTTTCGCCTGCCCACCGCGAATGGCGGCAGATAGATAATCAGTGAGTTCTCTTCCCAACGACAACGTCGGTAAATAGCGCCACGTTTCACCTACTTCATACGCAGAAGCTTCACCATAAAATGATAACCAACTTGGTTTATCTGCTGGGAAATCAATCCGAAACTCACCATTAATCGCTAGGTGTGGTGTGGTCACTTTTAAGCTATCGCTCCAAAGTCGCCAACCACCATCGTTCACTTGCCAATAAGCTGTAACATCACCACTATCAACCGCTAGCGGCGCTTGGAACACATCGCCAAACGGCAGCACATCATTTTGCACGCTCAAAATGGCTCGGCCTGAATGCAAATCGCCGCTGACATTTGCGTCCAGTTTGTGTATGCCTGGAATCAGTTCCCATTGCTTAATACCAAACTGCTCAAGCTTCAAAGAAAAGCGCGGAGACTGCTCACCCACTTGAGCAACACGGATATCACTGACAAAGCCTGAGGGTGATAACTTACGTAATACATCCATCCCTTCGTTGTCAGGTAAAAAATCCATCAATGGCTGCAAATGATCGAGTTTGATCGTATTAACCGCTAACTGCCACTTACCCATTTGCCATTCAGCAGCAAGCTTCAATGCTGGCCAGCTCGTATTATCGCTTTGCCATGACATCGCATTCGTATCAACCCGCCACGAGACTGAGCCATCATCTTCGCGATCAGGCTTAACCGTAATGATCCCGTTCTTAATACCCATTTGGTGGCTTTGTTTGTTCTGATGCCAGGATAAGCTACTGTCTGTCAGTTGCACTTGGCCATTAGTCACATCACCGTTTTGTAACGAGAGCCAAAGCTCCGCATTCACTTCACTACTGGTAATGTCGACACCACCAGTCAGCTGCTTGCGCAACCACGGGGTAAACGACAACTTCTTGCCGTTGGCATAAATCTGCCCTGATAACGATTCAAGATCGCCCTGTTCCGATAAATTGGCACTAACATCAAGCTCACTTAAATGGGTGCCAACAATGCTAATCACGCCTTCCGCACGATGATCGCCTTTATTATTCGCCCATTTAAGTTGGTTAATATCGATTTGGACAATTTCACCCGATGGCGTCCACGTTTTCACTTTGGCATCTTTCAATGAAAAGTGCCCCAGACGAACAAAAAACACTTGCTCTAATTGCTGGGCAATCGACAATTTATCTTGATGTTCAGGTGTCGCTTGATCTACCTCTACGTCAGGCAAGTTTGGGTTTAAACTGGGGATTTGAGTCAGATCGACAGCAAGACCATGAATGCTGACATCTTTAAAAACTGGACGTAATTGAAATGCAGATCGCCATAAATCAAAGCGGACTTCAACATCACCCACTTTAACCAAAGATGGAGTTAGGTCAGATGAACCAACACTGATCCCCTGCAACATCAAAGAAGGACCAAATGTGCGCCAGTGCCCTTCGACTTGTTCAATTTGCAGGTCCATGTCGACCTGCGCAGAAACCCATTGACGAATGGGTTCGCGATATTCGTTAAGCTGAGGAAGAAGAAGACGTAAACCACTAACAGCAATCGAAGCCAGTACTAACATAATTAGTACCAGCCACATCATCCCTCTCGCCAGACGAACGGTAACGTTTGTCACGCAGAGCCTCACTTACATCATGACTACATCAAACTGCTCTTGCACATATAACGGCTCGCCTTTGATCTTCACTTGCTTACCAATGAAAACTTCCAGCTCTGCCAATGCATGAGACTCATCACCCGCCAATGCTTCCGCTACTGCTGGGGCAACATATACGACAAAGCGATCGGCATCGTAAGCGCGGTTTACACGCGTGATCTCGCGTAGTATTTCATAACACACGCTTTCTACCGTTTTAACCGAACCTCGACCTTCACATGTAGGACAAGTCCCGCAAAGTACGTGTTCAATGCTTTCACGCGTACGCTTACGTGTCATCTCGATTAAACCTAACTGAGTGAAACCATTAATGTTGGTCTTCACTCGGTCGTAAGACAATGCTTGTTCAAGCGCAAGTAACACCCGACGTTGGTGATCCTCTGAGGCCATATCGATAAAATCGATAATGATAATGCCACCCAAGTTACGTAAACGTAGCTGACGAGCAATGGCTTTAGTCGCTTCAATATTGGTGTTGAAGATAGTCTCTTCGAGATTACGACGACCAACAAACGCACCGGTATTGATATCAACTGTCGTCATGGCTTCAGTCTGATCAATAATCAAGTAGCCGCCCGATTTAAGCTCTACTTTACGATCCAGTGAACGTTGAATTTCACTTTCGGTGTCAAACAAATCGAAAATTGGCTGTTCGCCAGCGTAATACTGCAGCTTATCACTGAGCTCAGGTACAAACTCATCGGTAAACTCTTTTAGTTTTTCGAAGCCTAAACGCGAATCCACTTGAATACTGTCTAATTCAGTACCAACAAAGTCACGTAAAATACGTTGTGCTAAACCAAGCTCACCGTACAACATAGATTTAGGCTTATTCTTGACACGACGCTCTAATACTTTGCGCCATAAGTGCTTCAAGAAGGCTGCGTCTTGTGCCACTTCATCTTCCGTTGCACCTTCCGCTGCAGTACGAATAATAAAGCCACCCAAATCATCACAATGGTGAGAAACCACTTTCTTTAGACGATCACGCTCTTTTTCACTTTCAATGCGCTGAGAAACACCAACATGGCCAGCCCCAGGCATAAAGACAAGGTAACGCGACGGTAATGTAACATCCGTCGTCAGGCGAGCACCTTTGGTCCCGAGAGGATCTTTGACAACTTGAACTACAAGATCTTGGCCTTGGCGAACAAGCTCTGATATATCCAGTACCTGAAATTGTTTTTTTTCATTTTCAGCAACACATTCAGTATGCGGAACAATATCAGACGCATGCAAGAAGGCGGCTTTATCTAAACCAATATCAACAAATGCGGCTTGCATCCCCGGTAAAACGCGGCTTACTCGGCCTTTGTAAATATTACCCACAATGCCGCGCTTAGATTCACGCTCAACATGGACTTCTTGTAATGTTCCGGCTTCAATCATTGCAACGCGTGTTTCACTTGGCGTTACATTAATTAGCAATTCTGTACTCATTATTGCCTCTAATCTAATTCTAAAAATGCTGTAACCATGATGTCGGTTTCTACTAAAGGTAACCCCATCACAGCGTAATAACTGCCATCGATACGCTCAATGAATTTGCCACCAATACCTTGAATGCCGTAGCTACCCGCTTTATCTTGCGGCTCACCACTCTGCCAATATAGTTCTATTTCTTGCTCTGACAGGGTTTTAAACCAGACTTTCGTGGTAACTAACTGGGTTTCAATATGACCCGCTTTTGCAAGCGTCACGGCGGTTAAAACCTGATGCTCGCGACCAGATAGCATACGCAGCATGCGATGGGAATCTGCGAAGTCAGCAGGTTTTTCTAAAATAATATCGTCAACGACAACGATGGTATCAGCCCCTAAAACGGGCTTATTTCCCTCACTAGCGGCGACGCCAGCCAACGCTTTATCTTGTGAGAGACGCTGTACATACTGCGCTGGGCTTTCATGAGCTTGATGCTGCTCTTCTACATCGACAACGATTCGCTTAAAGGTATAACCGAGCTGTGCTAATAATTCTTGTCGACGTGGTGATCCCGAAGCTAAAAGCAGTTGTATCGCTGACATGAAAACCTTCTTTCTATTATCCACCTAAAAACGCCTTCAAAGAGTGGGCTTTTAGGCTAAATCAGACAAACAGAGCTCCATCTGGAGCTCTGCTAAATATACGTATATACCGTGTTTTTACTTTTATTTTTGCACCCACACTGCACATTATTAACGAATTGAGAACTTACGTCGCATCCTTCGTAATAACAAAAACACCCAAGGCCACAAGATAAAATTAAGTAAAATAGCCCAAGTGCGTTGCGGCTCAAACGTGACTTCTGAGACTAAGTATTCCGCCCAAAACTCAATTAACTTTCCAAGTAACGTCAACATGGCAATCAAAAGTGCCTGCTGTAGTAAGGATAGATTACGTAAGACTTGGAAGTTGAGTGCCACTAAATAGCATACAATCGCCATCATTAAACCACGAACACCTAGCGTGGAACCTAGCATAAGATCCCACAATAAGCCGATAAATAACGCACTCCCCACATTCACGCGATGAGGTAAGGCGAGCACCCAGTAAAAGGTGACTAACAATACCAAAGATGGGCGAAATGGGTCTAACTCTCCGGGCCATGGCGCAGCTTGTAATATCAAGGCTACGGTAATGGACAGCCATATCCAGATACGCCCATTAGAGCGACTATAAGCCATCGCTTAGCCCTCCCGTATTATTCAGTTCTTGTGGTGTCGGCCATACCAGCAACAAATAACGTAAACGGTCGAACTGCACCGTTGGACGCGCTTTGATCTGAGCAAAAGGGCGTTTGTTGTCGAACGAAAACTCCGTCACATTTGCAACCGGATAACCTTCTGGATAACGGCCACCTAAGCCTGATGTCACCAGTAAATCACCCACTTCAATATCAGTACTGCTTGGCACATGCTCTAGCTGGATTTGATCAATCTGCCCACTACCCGATGCGATCACGCGTATATCGTTACGCACAACCTGAACAGGAATACCATGCGTCGGATCGATCAGCAATAACACGCGACTATTATGGGCGCCCACATAAGACACCTGCCCCACAATGCCTTTATCATTGATAACAGGCTGGCCTTCGTAGACACCATCAGTACGCCCTTTATCAATCATCACTTGGTGACTGTAAGGATCTGAATCGACAGCCATCACCTCGGTGATCATTTTTCGTTCATCCCGAATAAAGGGCGAACCAAGTAAATCACGCAGACGTTTGTTTTCTTGCTTTAGTTGCTCAAGTAACAATACATCGCTTTGTTGAACCAATATATCGCGTTTTAGACTGTTGTTTTCAGCCAATAATTGCTGATGCGAGCTGAGTTGACCAGACACATTATCGAGCATCGCGCGAGGAATATTCGCAGCATATTGCAGCGGCGCTATCGCGGAGTTAAGCAGGTAACGGATATTGGCAAAAGCATCAAGGCGACTATCGGCCAGCATAAGGCTGACCGATAGTAATATGGCTAGAAACAGGCGCAGTTGCAGAGAGGGGCCTCTGCCAAAGATAGGTTTCATGTAACGCTATAACCTGTTTTTAAAATTGCCATTGCTGGCATTATTCTTCGCTGAATAAGTCGCCACCGTGCATATCGATCATTTCAAGCGCTTTACCGCCCCCACGAGCAACACACGTTAGTGGATCTTCAGCAACAACAACAGGAATGCCTGTTTCTTCAGTTAATAGACGATCTAAGTCACGTAGTAGTGCACCACCGCCAGTCAATACCATACCGCGCTCTGAGATATCAGATGCTAGTTCTGGTGGACATTGCTCTAGTGCAACCATGACTGCTGATACGATACCTGTTAGCGGCTCTTGTAGCGCCTCTAGGATTTCGTTTGAGTTCAGCGTAAAGCTACGTGGTACACCTTCAGCAAGGTTGCGACCGCGCACTTCAATTTCACGTACTTCATCGCCAGGGTAAGCTGAACCAATTTCGTGCTTAATACGTTCTGCCGTTGCTTCACCAATTAGGCTACCGTAGTTACGGCGAACGTAGTTGATCACAGCTTCATCGAAGCGGTCACCACCAATGCGAACAGACGATGAGTAAACCACACCATTTAGTGAGATAACCGCAACTTCCGTTGTACCACCACCGATATCGATCACCATGCAGCCTGTCGCTTCAGACACTGGCATACCAGCACCAATAGCAGCTGCCATTGGCTCATCGATTAGGTAGACTTCACGCGCACCAGCACCTTGTGCTGATTCACGGATTGCACGGCGCTCAACTTGGGTAGAACCACAAGGAACAGCCACTAGCACGCGAGGGCTAGGGCGAAGAATGCTGTTGTCATGCACTTGCTTAATAAAGTGCTGCAACATTTTTTCTGTCACGTAGAAGTCAGCGATAACACCGTCTTTCATCGGACGAATAGCTGCAATGTTGCCCGGTGTACGACCAAGCATTTGCTTCGCATCGTGGCCAACAGCGGCAACACTTTTTGTACCACCCGCACGATCTTGGCGAATAGCAACAACAGATGGTTCATCAAGTACGATGCCCTGTCCTTTGACATAAATAAGAGTATTGGCTGTACCCAAGTCAATAGACAGGTCATTAGAAAACATGCCACGAAGTTTTTTAAACATAGTCTTCGGCTAATCCTGCAAGCTTACAAATTCGTTAAATTGCGCTAAATGTACCAAGGGGCAGGAAGTGACACAAGGTATGCTTTGTCAAACCTGCCACAGATCGGCATTTTATTTCACAATCACCTTAATTCGGCAAGGCTGTCATACCTTTTTCGCCTCGATAGATAATTCGGTCATTACCTCGATAAACCCCAAAGGTCACGACAGTTGAAGGGCTTTCGTCACCTTCTCCCCGCCAGTTATACGTCAACCAAGGCAACTTAGTAACACCAAGGCCTGCAGGGCAAGCAATAGTTTGCTCTCCAGCTTTTGCCTTTGGTGGAGTGGATACTAACTTATGCCAGAAACGCACTTGCTCTCGGTAATAATCAGTGCGATTTGGGTTAGCCTGAATATCTAGTGTCTTACCCGTAGTGACATGCGTACCGTTACCTTGTAGAACCGACTTAGAATTCGCACTATCAGCAGGCCAAATCATTTGCTTACAGTAATTGCCACCATCAAATGGCGAATAGCTATCATCAGTATTTAATATGAATTTCTGGCCATCCCAGTACTCAACACGCATCGGCACAGTAACCGTTTTATCAAATGCAGTGCCAACATCATCCAAAGCCATTCGACCATAACGGGCATCAAGTCGACCAGCTAACGCTGAACCGACAAAGGTTTCATTGTCAGTGATTAGATTTTGCGGTGATGAACGATAATCAATAGGATCGGTATGATCACTTCCTTTGCTATAGAGCACTACTTTCATATTTGGAAAAGTGCGATTGTCTGTCACCGTTGTAGAGCTTTTCTTTGGATCAATCCGGCGAGTAAAGTTAACATCAGACACAGACTTAGAAATCGTTGCCTTATTCCAATTAATTAACCCAGTCGACATCGTCGGTGTAACGCGTGAACGCCAGTCATTATTAGCTTTTAGCGCAGCATCACCATCCACTAAGGCCACATTCACTTTAGCTTTTAGCGACTCAGCAAACTTACTGTAATTGGTTGTTGCTTCGGTGTAACCATTCGCTTTTGCCGTTAGCGTAAAATCATAACTCCACCCTTGATTCATGTAGGTGAACCCTGTCAGCGAATTTGCAGGATGGGCATTTTTCACTGCGCTTGAGGTTAACTCAAAATACGCAGGGTAAATACGGCCAACTCTAAACGGTGCAGGAGGAACAGCCACTCCTTTTTTCAGGTAGTCATCAGATCCTAAACCCACCTTAAAACTACCGACATCGCCCCAGCCAACAATACCTTTACCATATTCAGAGCCCGCTTTGAATTTAGCATCAACACCAAAAACATTGCCCCCAAGTTGCCCATTAGTCGGGGTATCTAACGAATAAACCCCCACGTTTAAATTCGTTTGAACGGTATCATCAACAAACTGAGTTAACTCAGGACGAGCCGCAGCACAGTAATAATCTTCATTTTGATTAACTATTGGGGTTTTAAAATCATCATTCGATGCATAGCTATTACCCAGCCATGCAAGCGGCTTAGCATAAAAATTAATGTGCTCACCGGATTTAGCTAACCCAGCGCCACTGGTTGCATCGCCTTTAAACAAAGAGTGATTTTTATCTTTCCAATCACATAGCGCCAATGCAAATGGGCGGAAATAAAAGTCTTCACTGGCAGTCATCTCTGACGGTTTACCTTCAAATGCTTTATCTTTTAACGCTAACGTTACACGTCCCGCCTCCGGATATATGCCTTTATTGCCCGCCGCTTTACCTTTCTCGAAGGTAAAGTCGAAATCACCTTTTGCTTCACGTAGCGCTGAGCCGCTTTTGTTCGCTTTGATTTTAAGTTTCACACCAGCAGTATTAGGCAATTGGCTATGAGAAACCGTTAATTTACGCTCCCCCGTATAATCTTCCATCACATCACAACGTCGACTATTCCCCGATCTAGCCTTAGCGACAATATCCCAGCTAAATTCGCGCCCAGCAATTTGGCCAAACGGGACATTATCGACAAAGTCTTTATTCTCAATGGCTAATGCAAAAGGCACAAAAGTGTAAGCACCAGCTGTTTTAGTAACATCACCATGACTGGTGAGTTTGGCTTGAATATTGATTGATGCGAGATCTTTACTCGATAGCTTATATTTAACCGAGCCAGTCGCATTGGTAAATGTATGGGTAACAGATGACGGACAAGTGCCTATAGGTGCAGAGGCACTATCAAACCAACAAACATCGGCGTTATTGGGTGTTGTTGATGGCGCTGTGATTGCCATCGTGCCTGTAAAGTTTTGCGCTACTTTATTGGTGGTTTCATCAATGATGGAGAAAGTAATTTCTTCACCATCACAGGCCAATACTTTATCTTTTTTATCTGGCGATATTTCTAAGCGATAAGTCGGGCCAGAATCAAAACAGTCACTATCGCCAATAATTTTGGCATAAGACTCCATTTTTAATTCACGAGTAGTGACGGCGCCATACAACACGGTATTTTTTAATAAAACCTCATCGCCAGTGAATATCAACGCTTTAGCGACAATTCCCTGGCGATTATCTTGACCTGCACTTCCCGCATCCATTTTGACTTCAGAATCTGAATTATGACCAAGAATAATTAAATTATCAGGCTTGCTACCTTGTTCATAGTTAATAAACCCTGAGCCACTCACTTTAAATTCATCTAAAATATGAACGGTAACTTGACCATTGACAATAAGCTTAGAACTCCCTTCCAACTTAAACTCTTGCACCCAATATTCACCAGAATTTAAAGTTAAATTTGAAGAACCTTCGACTTTTATCTCTTTATATCGGTCAGGCGAAATAGTTTTACTACCGGTACTTAATTTAACTTCTTTATTACCATAACGGAAAGTTTCTAAAGATGGCGATGGAATCATTAAACTAGGTGTAGGCTCACAGGCTCGATTAACACAGCTATCGTAGCTAAATTTCATGTCACCATTTTGAGGAAAACCAAGCTGGTAGCCACTCATCGCATTATAAATTTTCGAGTGTTCTTTTACTTCAGCTTCCGCACTATGGCTCCATGTCTGCGCGGGCCCAGTAAAAATATCGCAAACCTCTTCGCTGACTTTGCGCTGAAAAGCCATAAAGCCCACTTCTTCATCGGCATGTTTTCGTTCTAATTGTTTTTGCTTTGCTTCATTTAAATCTTCATCATTAACAAAGCTAACTGCATAGTTACCATTCTTTTTCTTTAGTTGGCACATTCGTAGCCAACCACCGTTAGGCCCTTGACGTGACGCTTTTGAAGCCAGAATAAAAGGTTCTTCTGTAAATGCACTTGAACTAGGAATCGTCATCATGCCATCGCATTGATCAAGAACCGGCTGAGTTACTTTCTGAAACCACTTTAGCGAGTTATCAAGTGTATTAGGGGTCGTACCAGAGCCCATAGTAAATTGAAGGCCCTTATAAACCCCGGTACCTTCTGCGACTAAATAAGCAACATCTCGCTTACCGCCCTTATAGTTATTCTGATATCGATGATTCCACTGATTAACTTCAGAATGATCAAGCCCGACATAGAAAGCATGATTAGATGAATTATTTTCGATATAAGGAACGACAGGCGTAATCCATTTGGGACGAGTTGTCATATCACTTCGATTCCCTTGTAGTGAAACAATCACACCTGGTGAGCCAAAGCCACTACCAAAATCAACTTGATTAAGTTCGGAATATGATGGTCGGCCTCCACTCACCACATAACGATCTACCTTTGCTAGTCCAGCCTTTATTCGACCTTTGGACCCAAAATTAACCTCACCTTCCTCTATAACAAAATAATATATTTTTTTGTTGGCTATTTTTTTTAAACAATAACTCGAAGAACATACGCTACTTTCAGGCTTTATTTGCACTAAGCTACTGTCATAAGGAGCCAAGAATTGACGAATTTTAGCCGACTTATTAGTGATATTCACGATATTCAATGCAGACGGTGCATCTAAGCCATTGCGTGTAATGGTCGACATAACAAAAACCAATGGTTTTTTTGCATACGTCTTTTTAAAGGTAATTTCACATTCATGATTAAAGCAATCGCTAACATTCAACTCACCAAATTCAAACTGTGGCTCGGCCGCTTGCAGTGAAAAACTAAACGCAATAAGGCAAATACTGATCAAATATTTTATTATTTTCATTATTCATTCTCACTCAGATCTTTTGCCCAAGTTTCTTGGATCCGTGTCACCGCATACTTACCCGTACCACATGTTGCTGTCGCTTCCAGCTGATAGCGATTAATCGTCTTACCGTTTTCTGTAATTGTTGTGGCAGTGCAAGATGCCGATACTGACGAACAAGAAAACTTATCTGCTGATATTGGATAATTAGATATACAAGCCTTTGGATTCGACTGCTTACTGCCTAGCGGAAACAACTGAGTAAGCGCATACTCATTGGCACTATGGGCCGCAAACCACGCTTGTGTGGCAAACACTTCACGGCTGGTCATCTCTTGATTCGACCAATCCAGTTTGACCATGGCAGCCGCAAACACCGCCATGACAGTAATGACTACCAGAGACAGAACCAGTGCACTACCTTGTTGTTTTTTATAAGACATTCAACACCTGCACTGTATGATCATAACTCGTTATCTCACCATCAACGTCAGCAGAAAGGCTAATATGAATCATCCCATTGCGGCTTAATCCAGGTGCTTGCGCCGAGATATCCATATTCGATACGCCCCCCGCAATGAGATTCTCAGGCATATACTTTGCTAATGGCTTCTTATCACCAGTAAATCGATAAATTTTATTTTGAAAATAACAATATGATACTTGTTCTCTGTACAAGTAAGCTCGATTCGCTGGTGAGGTAACCGTTAAGTCATCTTGAGTCGTTAGCTCAATATGACCAGCGGGATCCGCTGCGGCCTTAGTGACTTTATTGCCATTGATATATTGTGATGAAGAGCCAAACCCAATAGCCAAAAAATAATTGCTTAGCTGTTTGTTAATATCCGTAACTAACGCTTTTGATTCTTGGTCTGAGCCACTCAAAATAAAGTCGACGCTTCTTCCTTGTGGCTGCCTCAAGTAAAAGCCCGATTGAGTAACAGGATAAAACGATAGACAGGTATTTGCTTCACCAGCAGTATTTGAATCTAGAAAGACACTATTAGGTGCAGCATGACGGACTTCACGGGTGATCTTCTCTACCGCAAAGCGCAGTTCCGTTTGCGCACGATCACGATTGACCGTATCGGTATATCCTTGCACACCTAATTGAAAGTAACTACCAACCGCTAAAGAGATCACCCCTAGCACGACCAGTGATATCACCATCTCTAATAGCGTAAAACCACGAGAGAGCTTCATTAATAATTCCCTCGATAGGCAACAAAGTCATACAGACCATAGCGCCCAGTATCAACTTCAATTGCAATCCGCTTAAAGGTTTGTTGAGCTGGGTCTCCCACCCCATTCGAAGGTGAGCCGTAACTCACATCAACCCGCAGCGTCATATTGTTATAGCCAACATCTTCATCTGGGGTGCGGCTTGGGTCTAATAAATTCTCAATCAACCCCTGCCATTGATAAGATAAATAGCGCTGACGGCACAGCTTGGCATCTCCCCAGCAACCATGAAAATCATCGACATCATCGGCAAACTCGACGTTTAAACGCTGACCAATGACATCACCGTTCGCATCTACAATATCGGTATATTCCAGCGGATCATCTTCGGGCCAGCGGCCAGTTACAACATCAGGCACGGTACAAGCAATACCACTCTCACCACAACGTAAATGTACATCACGTACAGGTTCAGAATTATGGTCAAACTTGCGTGACAAAATTTCATTCAAAAAAGCATTACTGATTGCAGCTGCTCGGGCTTGGTAATGCGGCGTGGCGGAACGCTCAACTTGCGGGAAGATAAAACTGGTCATGGTCACCATAGCAATCCCCAGAATGACAATGGTAATCACGCCTTCGATAAGGGTAAAACCCGCTTGTCTATTCGATGATAATTTAGCAGGCATATATGTACCCTTCTTTGTTGATACACATACTGCTTTTTTGGTTATTACTATTTAAAAAATCAAACTGACAGATTGTAGTACACGCCTGTACCTTCTTGGCAGTCACCCCTTTACCAGTAAAATAAAAAGGTTTACCCGTGATATCAAAATACAATTCCATTTTTGAGGAACTTCCTAGCTCGTCAAAACGAATATTCAACTGATCATCAGCGGTTAATGGCGGCAACAAATCTGGAAATTGTTGGTGGCATGTCGCCGTATTCGGGCTGCCAAAATAATCTTGCTCGATGATTAATGCGTAACAAGAACCTGATGAGGATATTGATTGGTTCATCGCCATAATTTGGATTTGGCGCGCTAAAGAAATACTAACATCGCGATTAAGGAAAGCATCGAAGCTATCACGACCAACAAATCGAGAAGCAACCGTTCCACTAACGATACCTATTAGTAAAATCACGACAATGAGTTCAACGAGGGTGAAACCTCTATTACGGTGGGTCATACATTGCCTTGCGATAGCTGACTCTATTTCATAAAAACACGGTATGCTTTTATGAAATAGAGCCTCAAAAAGAGGCTCTATATAAGTGGTTACTTACAACCTTCAACAGTCGTTACAGCACCAGACGTTGCTGATGTTGCTTCTGTATAAAGTACGTAACACTTCGTTACGGGATCTTCAGCATAGTTCTTTAACGTAAACGCTTTTTTAGTACCACTTGCACCTGAAACAGATGTTGCTACTTTCCACTCTGAGGTCAAGTCAAGTTGTACCGCTTTTTCGATATCAGTTGCTTTCGGGTAGCCATATGCAACATTCAAGGTTTCGTTATCAACAGTAATTGTATCTGAATCTTTTCTTTCTTTACCTTCGATTGCAGACTTACCATAGACGATACCAGCAGCACCATTAATGGCACCTTTAAGGCCTTCCAGTGATGCGTCACGAGCATCATCTTGCAAGTTAAGGAATCGAGGGGCAGCTGTAACCGCTAAAATACCTAAAATAACAATAACAACCACTAGCTCTATTAGGGTAAAACCATTTTGACGTTTCATAATATTCACTCTTTTATATTAATAAAGCTTACTTACAAGCGTTATCAGCAACCGTTACTTTTGCAGCAGCTGCTGCAGTAGCTGCTGTGTATTCCACAAAACAATTTGAATTAGCAGGTACACCATTCGCGTATTGCTTAAAGGTCAACTGAACTGTTTCACCCGCATCATTGCTAGTTCCAGTACCACTTACAATTACCCAGTCATCACTAAAGTTTGATAATGTTGCAACAATGCCAGCAGAAGTAGCTGTCGGGTAACCAAAAATTGTTTTTACAGCATCACTGCCGCTACCAATATCAACTGCACTACTACTACCCTCTTTACCCGCAATCGCCGCTTTACCGTAAACGATACCCGCGCCGCCATTGATTGCGCCTTTTAAGCCTTGCAGCGAAGCATTACGCGCATCGCCTTGCAGATTCAAGAATCGAGGTGCCGCGGTCACCGCTAAAATACCCAGAATAACAATAACAACCACTAACTCTATAAGCGTGAAACCACCTTGACGCTTCATAAATAACTCCTACCTTTTTAATAACTTGGTTATAGGCTAATTAAGCACTACTTCTACTTGCCCTTTTGCAGGCTTATAAATGAATGAATGTCCGGAGGTTAAATTACTCACGACATCACCTTGAGAGTTAGCTGACGCTAACTGATAATAACGACAGGCACTTTGCGCATCTGCTGTTTCTTTCGTTACATAAAACAGGTATTTCCCTGTTTCTGCTTCTGCACTGCTACTGGTTACCAAAGGTGGGTTTTGCAATAGGTTTCGCATTAAATCCACACAATCTGAACTGTCCACAGCTGTAATTTTTTTGTCACTCAAAGATACTGGGTAACCATCACTAACAGTGCCATCTGTCGTTGCAACTGTTAGGTAAAATTCAGTGCCATCATAATTTACTTTTTGCACGCGACTTGCACCAGAGCCCTCAACGGGACGACCATAAGCTTCCCATTGCGCCCTCGCAGATAACGCAGCCGTCGCATAACCACCCGCAACGCCTTGAATTGAAGCCTTTTTTGCTTCATCCGTCACATTCAAAAAGCGAGGAAGTGCTGCAACTGCCAGTAAACCGACAACAATAATCACAATCACTAATTCGACTAATGAAAAGCCTACTTGTTTTTTCATACCCACCCCACGCAAAGCGTCAACTTTACGACTATTTTATTGCCACAAAGTCGTTAAACTTTATTGTCTCATTTTCATAAAATAATTCCAGCCATTTCCCTGTACTTATTTGGTAGACGCATGATTCATAAGTCACAGATTTAGCTTCTTTTGTATACAGCAAAGAAATATGGGGTGGCGGAATATTGACGGGGGTTAATATTCGCCATAATTGATAACAATCGAGGTTATTATTTTGCTCAATAAGAGGCCAACCTAGCTTGGTAAAGTGGAGATCCACACCATCAATTTCCATGTGATCAGGCCGGTTGTTTAACTCCCATGATTGCCGTAACGAAGACGCACTTTCATACAATGAATTGATGGTCAGTTTCAAGGCAACATCTTCCGCCTTCGCATTCACTTTTCGCCACTCATTTTGCAGCACAAAAACCAGCGTTAGTATCAAGACAAACCATATGAAAAATTTATAGCGCCCAACTTGGCGTACATTAAACGCCTCGGGCAACATCAAGCATGCTCCACATTGGGACAAAGATCCCCAAAGCTAGGACTAGCACCATCGCAGCAACCACCACCAATAGAAGTGGCTCGATACGTGCGGTTAGCGTTTTGAGGTCGTAATCCACTTCACGATCATAGAAATCAGACGCCTCAAGCAGTAACTCGTCGACTTGGCCGGTTTCTTCGCCTACCGCTATCATCTGCAGTACTAAAGGCGTAAATACCCCAGACTGAGTGGCTGTTTGTGAAATACTGTTACCGCCCTCGATGCCATTTTTCATGTCAATGAGGCGCTTTTCTAAATAACGATTACCTAACGCTTCCGCTGCCATTTGCAACGCTTGGTTAAGAGGAACACCCGCCCGGATCATCAATGAGAAGGTGCGAGAAAAACGTGATAACTGCGCGCGATTAACTATAGTGCCGATGATCGGTACTTTTAAACGCCAGCCATCCCACTTTTCTTTACCCTCTGCGGTATTACGCCACAAACGTACAACAATCCAAGTAATAGCAAGCCCACCGAACATTAACGGCCAATAGTTAACAAAGAAGTTAGAGGTACCAATCAAAATCCGCGTTGGCAGTGGCAGCTCTACACCGAAACGTTCAAACATGGAAGCGAACTGCGGGATCACTTTAATATTCAGCACTGTCATCGCAATCATGATGGCCGATAAAACAAAAATAGGATAACGCATCGCGGATTTAATCCGACGGCGGGTTTCCATTTCTTGCTCATAATAAAGTGCGAGCTGATATAACGAATCGTCTAAACGGCCAGTATTTTCACCAATATGGATCATCGACACAAAAAGTTCGGAGAAAACGCGAGGGTGCTGGCCCATTGATGATGACAATGAACGCCCATTTGTCACTTCCGTGGCAACACTCTCTAACGTTTCTTTCATCAATGGATTATTCGCACTCTGAGCCAATCCATTTATTGAACGCAGCAGTGGAACACCCGCTTTCGTCAAACTGAACATCTGACGGCAAAAGATAACCAGCATATCGAGTGGCACTGTACTTTGGAAAAGCGCTTTCACATCGAGGCCAGCAGACTTCGCCCTACCTTGACGAATGTCGAGTGGAATTACACCTTGGCGCATCAATATATCAGCTGCCGCTTCTTGCGACGCCGCATCCAATTGACCCCGCAGCATCTTGCCTTGGCTGTCACGTCCTCGATAGTTAAAAATCGGCATGCTTTCGCTCTCTATAACAAGCTATCATCGATAAAATCCCCTTCGCCAAGCTGGATCACTTCATCTAAACTCGTTCTTCCCGCTAATGCGAGTTCTAACGCAGAATTAATCAGTGGCTTATAACCTTTACTCATACGGGCAATTTGGCTAAATAGTACGGCATTGTTATCTCGCAAAGCGTCCATCATAGATTGATCAAATTCAAGTAACTCGAAGACACCGATACGTCCACGATACCCCGTAAAGTTACAGCTTTGACACCCTCGGCCTTGTTGGAATACTTCTTCCTGTGCATCAGGAAAGCGTGCTTTCAACCACTGTGCTTTGGCGTCATCAAGTTGCTCGGGCTCACCACAGTCCGCGCAGACTTTTCGCACTAAACGCTGTGCTAAAACGGCACGCACACCACTGGCAACAAGGTAACCCGGCGCTTCCATATCCATCATTCGCAGTGCACTATCAATCGCGTCATTGGTATGTAACGTCGATAATACAAGATGTCCTGTTAGTGCTGAGCGTAGGCCAATTTCGACCGTTTCTTGATCTCGCATTTCCCCCACCAAAATGATATCGGGATCTTGGCGTAAGAAAGTCCGTAGAATCGATGAAAATGTCAGGCCAATCTTGGCATTCACTTGAACTTGGTTAACGCGCGGCAATCGATATTCCACAGGGTCTTCTGCGGTGATCAGTTTTTTCCCAGGCTTATTCAGCTCACTCAATGCGCCGTAGAGTGTGGTCGTTTTACCCGAGCCCGTAGGCCCAGTGACTAATATCATGCCGTGTGGACGTTTAAGTTGACGACGAAAACGTACCAGAATATCGGCAGGCATTCCGACTTCGTCAAGGCTTAAAATCCCCGCAGACTGATCGAGCAAACGCATCACGACCGACTCTCCATGCTGTATAGGCATGGTCGAAACACGCACATCAACCGAATGGCCACGTACTTTGACATTAAAGCGACCATCTTGCGGAAGACGTTTTTCTGAAATGTCTAACCCACCCATGAGCTTTAAGCGCAGTACTAGCGCAGACGCTACGCTCGCTTCATTAAGTAAGGTTTCATGAAGGACACCATCGATCCGTTGGCGAATACGTAATACGTTTGTATCCGGTTCAATATGAATATCTGAAGCGCCCACTTGGATCGCATCTTCAAATAAAGAGTTAATCAGTTTAACGACGGTTACTTCGTCGTTTTCAGTATCTTCTAAACCAAAGGTGTAATCAGAGTCGCTTTGATGCTCAGCTTGTAATTGCTCAGCAAACGAGACAATTTCTTTAGTACGTCGGTAGTAACGATCAAATGCATTAATTAATTGACCTTCACGGGTGATCACCAGCTCAACACGGTAATCCTGCAACTGATCATAAACCGCTTCCTGAGCCGCAAGATCCGCGGGATCACTCATCGCAACACGCACAGTATCGCCGCGATGGCTGATCACCAAGGCACGTAAGCGACGTGCATGAACTTCACCCAATAGGGCAACCGCTTCTGCATCAATATTGGCGCGGTTCAAATCGACCAGTGGAATATCAAGCTGGCGCGCCAAAAATTCCAGCATCTGTTTTTCAGTCAAAAAGCCTAAGCTAATTAAGGTATCACCTAGCTTTCGGCCTGATACTTGTTGTTGATCAAGCGCATGCTCCAGCTGTTGCTGAGAAATAATGTCTTCCTCAACCAACAAATCACCAAGACGTTTACGTAATCGGATTTGCATGGTTTTAGCTCCCCTGCGACTGAAGGTATGACACACGCTGTTGAATAAACTGCTGTGTTTGGGCTGATATTTGCCCCATTACCAAGGCTTGTTGGTAGGCATGTAATGCTTTTTCTGCATCATTAGTTCGCTCAAGTGCAATCCCTAACCCTAACCACCAGCGTCCATCAAACGGCTCGCTTTTCACTAAGTGCTGATAACTTTCAAGTGCGCGCGGGTTGTCTTTAAGCTGCTGTGCTAGCGCACCTCGCATTGCTATGTATTTGCTTGGGGCATCTGTCGGTAGATCACTTAATACTGTTAATGCTGCTTGAGGTTGTGACTCGTTCACTAACAGCTTGGCCATTGTTAGACGTAATTCTGGTTGTTCACTATCACGGGCCAAACCACGCTGTAAAACCAAAATGGCTTGGCGTACTTCACCGCGGCCATAATGCAAAGCCGACAAACGCTGGCGGGCATCAATCCAATCGGGATGGTATTGGATCGCCTTAGTTAAAAACTCAACGGCTTTCTTACTGTCACCCGCTTTGACGGCTTTCATTGCTCGTGAGTACTCAATTTTAGCTAACTCAGGCCCCGTTAATTCAACCGCTTCAATACTTAAGCTTGCGTCTTCCTGTAAAGCATCATCTTCCACTGTAGGGGCTTGTACTACTGATGGAGCACGCTTAGCTATCGCCCGAGATTGCGTCACTGGCGGATTTGAAACTGCAGTAATCTTTAACGCTTTTGTCATCTCTGGTTGGCGTTGCTCCACAACAGGTATAGCGACGGTTTGAGGTACTGGTAAATTCGACTTGTTCACAGCCTCTGAGGACGCCAAGCGATCATTCTCGACTGGTACTGATGGGGAGGCCGATGACAATAAAGCTTCATCATTCTGACGTAGTACAGGTGTTGTCATTTTAGGTACAGTCGCTTCAGGAGAAAGACTTAAACCTACAACGATAGCTGTCGTCGGTTCTTCAAGCGCTAACTCCGCCGCATTCGCCGCCATGACAGGAGAAAAACTATCCCCTGATGTGGATTTTTGTGCCATGTTCGTATCTGGTTGTTGTCCAAACCACCAGCCAATACCTCCGGCCAGCAGCACTGCGCAACACGTTCCAAAAATGGCACGTGGCGCTTTAGATGACGGAACAGGCCGAATTTTCGCAGCAACTAATGGCGCTTGCTGTTTGTGTTTTGCGTGTTGATTACCGCGGGTTTGTTGCTTCTCGGCTAAACGCGAGAGCATTTTATTTAGTTCACTCATGCTAATTTCCATCCCCACAGTACTGGATATGTCCATAGGGGCTGACGGGCACCATTGGTTTCTTTCATTGCCAGCAACAATTCTTGCTGACCCACAACAGGTAATTTTCGGCTGTACGTTGCTAACAACGCTTTATGACACAGCAAGTTAACAACACGCGGAATACCTTGGCTCGATTGCCACAATGCCTTATACAAGGGCAAAGTGAATAGCGTTCGATGGCAGCCAGCGCAGGCTAAACGAAATTCGATATAAGCTATAGTTTCAGCTAAATTCAGAGGCCGTAGAGCCGCTCTGAATGTCACGCGTTGTTGAAACTGACGTAAATGATGTAGCTGTAGTCGGGCATCCAACTCTGGTTGACCAATCAGCACAATATGCAGCAGTTTTTCTTGTTCGGTTTCTAGGTTACCCAGTAAACGAATAGCTTCGAGTGCTTCATCGGGTAAAGCTTGGGCCTCATCCAGAATCACTACCACTGATTGCCCCTTTTCTTTACGGGCAATCAACTCACGGTGTAAACGTGCCGTCAGGGTAGTCATATCGCCATCGCTGGCAATATTTAATTCATTGGCAATCGCTACACGTAACTCTTGCGCTGATGCCGCTGGCGTAGGTAAATAAGCCAAGTCAAAATGATCAGGCAGTTGGTTGATCAACATGCGACAGACCAATGTTTTCCCTGTGCCTACTTCACCCGAAATATGCACTATACCCTCACCCATATCCAACGCAGCCAAGGCCGTTTGGATCGCCTCAAGGTGCGGTGGCAATGCATGAAACATTGCCGTATTCGGTGTTAGGGTAAAGGGCGACTGCTGACAGCCGAAGTACGATTCATACATACTGCCACTGCTTAGTTATCTTCAGGGAACCATTCCGTTACAAGTGCACGTGAGCGTTCAATTTCATTTTGCCATGTTTGCTCACCTACCACGGTAGGCTTCAGTAAAATCACCAGCTCGGTCTTTTGCGTGATCTTATTAACGTTACGGAATAAATGCCCAAGCATTGGAATATCGCCAAGTACAGGTACTTTAGAGACTTGATCTGCGGTTTGTGATTTCATCAAACCACCAATCACCACCACATCCCCGCTACGTGCGTGGATCACAGAATCAGATTCGCGGATAGAGCTTTTCGCGAGCGGTAATTTATACACCCCAAATGTATTACCTAAATCAATCTCTTTCGATTCGGTAACAACATCAACAACCGCAGGATGCACATGCAATAGCACTTCGTCACTATCATTAATTTGTGGTGTGACATCTAATGAAATCCCGGAGAAAAATGGGGTAAGTTCAATATCGGGTGACGCTGTGCTGTTATCACCATTCACTTCACCGCCAGAAATATCTGTCACGAAATACTCATCACCACCAACTTTAATGATCGCTTTTTGGTTATTGGCTGCGGTGACTCGAGGGCTTGATAGCACATTAAGATCACCCTGGGTTTCTAAGAAGCTCAATACCGCTTCAAAGTTACCGTCTTTAATCGTGATGTTGGTTTGCCCCCCAAGGGCTGCAGCAATAGCGTCGCCACCAGGAAGAGGAACAATGCCAGCCGCCGCGTTAGCAGCAGTTCGCCCAAAGATGATGTCAGTGCCGCCAATACTGGAAGTTATGTTGCTCCAGTTAACCCCTTGCTGGTAACCATCGTTTAACGTGACTTCCATAATTTTTGCTTCAAGTACCACTTGGCGTTTAAGTCGTTCTTGCGAAATATTCAAGAACTCTTTCACTTCACGTAGTTCGTTAGGGTAAGCACGAACACTGATCAAACTCGCTTGTGGTGAAACCACAATGCTTCGTCCCTGACCGTTGCCGATCATCGCGGTGACTGCTTTTTCTAACTGCTGCCAAAAATCACTTTCTGACACCGTTTCAATGCTACTGCCACCGGTTGGTGTACTCGTTTTCTTATTAGAATTGCTATTGGAATTATTGTTTTTGTTATCACTATTTTTATTATTTGAACCTGAATTCGAATTTGAATTCTGACTATTGCTGGTCATCGACCCTGTCGTTAAGGAAGTAAGAGAAACCCCACGACGTTGCAGTTGCAAGTAATCAACAGGGATCACTTCCGTGCGTAAAGTGGCAGGGAATACTTTGATGATATTGCCTTGACGTGTCGCGTTATAGCCGTAGATATCTGACACGACGGCTAATACTTCGTCCAAAGTGACATCGCGTAACGTTAACGAGATGCGACCAGCGACTTTTGGGTGGATCACCATATTAAACGGCGTACCCTTTACTAAGCTGCCAAAAAACACACGCGCATCAACATTACGGGCATTAACACGGAAGCGTTTTTCTAATGACGACATCGACGCAAAATCTTTTCCGTCAAGGCTCGGCATCAAGTCGTCGTTTACCGCAGAAGGCAAATCCGTCAACGGGCGGCTACTGGCTTCATTCGCTGCGGTATTTAGCTCTTGCTTGATCTCAACAGGATCGCGGTGTCCCATGTTAGTTGAGCAGCCAAGTAACGACGCTAAAAGTACTCCAATAACTAATCTACGCATCTTAACTACTAACCCTTAATCTATTTTTATATTTTCAGCGAACATATCCAATCGCCACTGTTTATTTCCGCGACGAATCGTGACGCTCTCATCTTGTATTGCCGATAAGGTGTAACCGCTCACTCGCCCGCCCACACTAACCACGGTATTATTCAAAATAGCAGTGCAAGTACTTTGCTCATCACAAAGAATGCTTTGTAACTGTGGTAACCGAGCACGTGTTGCCGTGTGTTTTTTCGCGGGTGCTTGCCACCCAAGCGGGGCTGTTGGATCTTGATTTGCATACACATTGTTAGTCAGCATGCCCAACCCCAATGAAATGATAAAAATACCTTTCACCACTGATTTATTCGCTACCAAGTGATTACCCACCGATAAAGTCCTTACTTTCACCCAAGGTGTACACATTGAGTTGGATGTCTGCCCACGGGTATGTATCGACCTGATAATTTAAGCTCTGCCAGTAATACTTAACCGGTAAGGCTTCAAGCTGCTGCAAATAATTAACCACATCAAAATATCGACCACGTAAACTAAGGCGCACAGGGTGAATGTAATAGCCTTCATCTTCACCACTGAGCAATTGAGCTGGTGCTTGAGACTGCAAACTAACCAACTTCAACCGGTCACTACGACGCAATACATCTTCCATTAGCGTCGACATTTGCATTGGCGTGACTAAGCTACCCACGCGCCCTTCAAGCTGAGCATTCAACTGACGATTTTGCACTCTTAGGTTCGCGATGCGTTGATCCACTTCTGCATCTGGATCAACATTGAGCTTGCGCTCCATCACCAGAACTTGATTTTCACTATTGATTAGCTGATTACTGGTATTGATAACCGCAAGCTTAATACTCGACAACTGCTTCATTTGTGGTTCAAGGAACAGTAAATATCCCACAAAAAGCAGCGCTATCCAGCCAGAGACAAAAATCAATATTTGCTCACGCTGGCTAAGCTCATCAAAACGATCAGACAGTTGATGCCATAGGTTCATCATTTCACTTCTCCTACCGCTTTACTGACCCGTCGGGCTTGTAACTCAAACGTGACGATATTTTTGTCATTACGGCCTAATGACATCACTTGAAAACGGCGATCCATCAGGTGTTCGTAATCTTTGAAAGCTTGAATCCAACTCGGCACTGATTCAGGGCTACGCGCAACACCAGATAAATCAAGTGACTGTCCTGTCGCATGAATATGACTCAGTGAAATATCACCATTTGCAGCATCAGAGAGCTCTCGCAACATGCCAGAAAACCCCACTCGCAGGCTACTATCATGGCCTTCAATTGCATTTAATGTCGCTTGTTGCGTCGCTACATGCTGCTCAAGGTTACCCGCTAACTCAACTTTCACCTCACTTGGGAGGTGCTGAGATAACGATTCTTTCAACCGATTGATTTCGCCTTGTTTTAGCGATAATCGACTTTGCTCCGCTGCCAATTGTTGCTCAACCACATAGCTTTGCCACTGCTGCCAACCAAATAACGAGGTCATCAAGATGCCGCCCATTAACCAACTCGCCATAATGTTACGTAACGTTAGTAACTGCGTTTTTGGTTTCAGGCTATCGGTATACAGGTCGAGAGCAGCCCCTTTAATTTCGTGGCTCGCTGCCCATGCAATACGCGAGGCATTCGACAGCAAAACGTCTGACGGCGGTACAATTGCGACGACTTTTACGTTTAAACGTTGACTCAAAGCCTGCGCTAATGCTGTGTCATCTTCTCCATCACACGAAATCAATAATTGAGATATGGGATGGTTCCGTAGCTGAGCGCTTAAAAAGTCTAATGACCGTTGTAGTTCAAGGGCGAGGCTATCTAGTTGCAAGGCAACCTGCTGATCACTGCCATTTTCCACCATCAGCGGGAAACTCACCCCTCGCAACTGGCGTTGGAAGCACATCACCTGTTGTTTAAATGCGGTTAACTGTAACCCTGCATTTTCACGGCGATGCAATATTAATTGACTCATGGATGGCGAAGTTAACGCCCCCCATTGCACTTCCTCTGTTGAGATAGAGGAAACTTCACTGCCTGCTTTGGCTATAACCTTAATCAATGGTTCAAGGTTTTTCCGTCCAGCAGCAAAAACTTGTAAACGCTCTTTTAATGGCGCAGGAAAGCCATCGGCAACCAACTCCATTGGTGACTCATTGACCAAATCTTTGATCAAAAAAGGTAACGCTGTAGATAGTTCATCCTGTGGAATTTCTGGTTTTTCAATCAGTAAAGATTGATATAAACCGTGCCCTATTACGAGCTTCACTTGGAAACCAACTAATTGATGTTTCGCTAATAACGCCTGAATAGCAGATTCACGCTGAGCGGTATTAACGGCATCATGGTTATCAACTATCCATAATGATTTTGATTCAAACGCTAAGGTAATCGATTCTGGAAACACAGCCAAACAGAGGACTGGAGTCTGCTTTTTGTTTTTAGTAAAACGGCTGAAAAAAGGATGTTTTTTCATGATTTTCCAATTCGACGGCTATAAACAGTACAACTAGTGGCAGCGCCATCTCGTCAATAGTTTGACTATTTTATATTAAATCATTCACAATAAGAATATTGATAAATTACTTTTTGGTATTATTGTGAAATACAGAGCGAGTTTCTTTCCTGTCAGCGATTAAATGCTTTTCTAAGCTCATTTCTGGAGAGAAGTAGCGGCCTTGTCCGGCATAGACGCCCAGGGATTTCAATACCTCCCATTCTTTTTCATTTTCAACGCCAACCGCAATAACTTTTGCCCGACTATCACCACAAGCGCCAAGCATTGAACGAACAAAAAGTTGATTTTCTTGTCGCAAATTAATTTCACGAACTAAGCTGCGATGCAGTTTGATATAATCAATATTTAAATCCTTGATGTAGTGAGTACTGACTATGGTACGCCCAGCCTGATCAACGACTAGCTTACAGCCCAATCCAATCATCATCCGAGCAATCGGCCGCATAGCATCTAAATGCTTCACTAAAGCGCCTTCAGTCACTTCAAATGATAAACGGTTCAACACTGTTCGAGGGGTTTGTAATAACTCATCTCGTAACCATCTGACAAAGCTGCGCTCTAGCAATGAAGCCACATTGAGATTAACAGAAAAGACCTCACTGGAAGGCATCAGCTTTAATGTCGCTAACGCCTGACTAACGACTTGCTTATCCATCCTAATGGTAAAGCCAACCTGTTCGACTGCAGGCAAAAATCTTGATGCCTTGATTTGTACGCCATTTTCATCTCGAATTCGAGCCAACAACTCTCGCTGTAAAATATGACCATCACTGGCACTTATCACGGGTTGCTGATGAAGCTGAATTGCATCTGCATCGAGAACCGCATCCAACAAGGTTCGCCATCGCACACTACCACGGGCATCTTCCGTTTGCTGCTCTTTTTTAAACGCAAACCAATTATTTGAACCCTGCAATTGGGCGCTTCGGAGCGCCATATCCGCTTCATCCATAATTCGCCCACGGCGTTCACCACTCACAAAAGATGTCATCCCTATGTGACACCAATTATCTAGTTCTAGCGGTGCAGGTGGTACCAGGCGCTCTAATGCATTTAACATCTGGTTGGTAAACAAACGAACGTCTTTTGCTGATTGCTGAGGGAGCATGATTGCAAACTCAGCATCAAAATATCGGGATAAAACCGTATCAGGGTAACGCTGAACCAAGTTAGATAAAATCATACCCACATCATGGATAAGTTCATCAGCGGCCTCTTTACCTTTTTCCGCTAAGAGCTCATCCCAATCCGCAATACGGATCAATATGACAGCGCCGTGTGTTTCTTGATCTTGTACTGCCGATTCTAAACGGCTATCAAATAACACTCGATTTGCTGCGCCCGTTAACTGATCAAGGAAAGTATGAGTTCGGATAAAAGTATCAAAGCGGCTGCGTTCTTGGCGGGCATCTTTCAGCTCAGCGACCATTTGATCAAGTGCTAAGCTTGCCGTTGCGGGCCATTCTTTTTCATCACCGACTTCATAATCTTCAACCCGACCGGCTAATATCATCCGGCCACGCTCTTCCAGTAACTCAGAACCATACAGTTGCAAGCGCAGCCAATTCATCCCCCAAACGAGCCCCATAATGATCATGGCAATCGCGAGGCTAATCGATGACATCGCCCCTAAAGAGTAGGTAAATTCGGTATATGGTGGCAGTGATTTCAGATCAATGTAAAAGCCGGAGTTTTTTTCTAGTTGATAATGTCCCTGATGAAGAATGTTAGGATCATTAATTTTTTGAAGCCCCCTAAAAGAGTAAATCACCCCAGCATCACTACTGACATCCAACTCCACCACATTACTGGCTTTAAGTAACTTGGGTAACCAACGAGAAATAGCTTGCGAGCCTTGTGGATCGGCTAACTCTTGATCTATCACCTCGACGACACCATCAAGGTAGTGCGTGAGGTAATCTTGACCTAATTTTCGAAAACTCAGTGCCCCGCCGATAAAAATGACGAAGATGGCACAAATCACTATAAGCGTGACAAAAGTAACCAGTCGATTAGTTAACTTCATCCCTGAGGCTTTTCTCATAACTTCCTGCTTCACATAACGTTCTGAATAAAATATAAAGGGTTGCTAGATGATTACAATGCGCCACCCTACAAGTATCGAAAACAGTGTGCTGCCTTCACATACAGACTGTTATGATCGTTTATGTTGCCTATTTGTAATGATTATCACTTGTTCCACATACAATGTGAACTGCTACTACGCTATTTCGCATCTTTCATCACTGGATTTTTATGGATTGGATTACCTGCACCAAAAGTTTCGTGACTGTGGTTGACCAAGGCTCGCTGGCACAAGCCGCGACTCAGCTCAACACGTCGAGTTCAGCCCTCTCGAAACGCCTTTCATGGTTAGAAAAACAACTAGGAGTCCAGTTATTAAAACGCACAACGCGTAGTTTAACCGTGACAGATGCAGGAGAATTGTTCTATCAAAGAAGTACTCGGTTACTGGATGATTGGCACCAGATGCTGGCAGAAACAACATCGGCTTATGGCGAAGTCCGCGGTGTGCTTCGTATTGGCGCTCCGTTAGCGACAGGGAGCCGAGTATTAGTCCACTACCTTGCTGAATTTATGAAGCGCTACCCTAATATTCAAGTCGAGCTGCACACCATTACAGCGGGGCAATTACCCGATTTGAATTTGGATGTATTTATCACTCGCGAGCTGACTGATTTTAATTCTTCGAGCTACATCGCAACTAAGCTCTTTAATTTCCAGCCGTGTTTTTATGCTGCACCATCTTACTTGGCGAGTAAGCCGTTAATTGAAACAGCAGAACAACTGACTCAGCATAATTGCCTGTTGTTTGGCGTTTATGGTCATGAACAAGTGCATATGTTTGAAAATGACATTCAGCTTCGCTTACGTGGTAATTTTACCACTCAAAATCCCGAAGCGTTAGTGGCCGCAGCGGTCGCTGGGATGGGCATCATCCTAACAGGTGAAAACACCATTAAACGCGAGTTAGGTAAAGGCTTATTAGTTCCGGTATTACCCGAATTAAAACAGGCAACAGGTACCGCTTACGCTTACTATCCTAAGCTGGATTACAATCACGTCAAAACCAAGCTATTCATTGATTTTATTAAAGAAAAAGCAACGCCACCAACAACCTAATAAACATCACGCCAAATAACAGACACAAAAAAAGCAGCTATATACGCTGCCTTTTTATTGTCATTTGCCAATTATCATAATCGACTTTCAGTACGAAGATCCTTAGAACGGGATATCGTCATCAAAGTCCATTGGTGGCTCATTGTATTGCTGCTGTGGCTGTTGAGCCGGCGCTTGTTGTTGCGGTGCAGACTGTTGCTGTGGTGCAAAGTTATTCTGCTGTTGCGCTGCAGGTTGTTGAGGTTGACCCCAGTTACCTTGCTGCTGACCGCCACCCTGTGAAGGAGCACCCATACCTTGACCGCCGCCTTGACGACCACCAAGCATTTGCATTGTGCCGTTAAAGCCTTGAACAACAACTTCTGTTGTGTAACGTTCTTGGCCGTTTTGGTCTTGCCACTTACGCGTTTGTAGTTGGCCTTCAATGTAAACTTGTGAGCCTTTACGTAGGTATTCACCAGCAACTTCTGCAACTTTACCGAATAGCGCCACACGGTGCCATTCTGTTTTCTCACGTTGTTCGCCAGTGTTTTTATCACGCCATGACTCTGAAGTAGCAATAGTGATGTTTGCTACTGCACCGCCGCTTGGCATGTAACGGATCTCTGGGTCATTACCTAAGTTACCGACTAGGATAACTTTATTTACGCCACGACTGGCCATAGTTAGCTCCAAATTTCTTCAGACGCAGCGTCTATTCGTCGCTGCTACAAATGTAAGTTTAGATGTGATCGCGAAGTCTATCACGGATAACTATCTTACGGCTACGCTTCACCGAAATAGGTAGTGTTGCACTGCGATAGCAATCAAATAGTCTCTTCATATTACTGTATCTTTATACAGCTTACTCTTTCAAGCCCCAAAACCCTATGCCATAATCATTGTCTTAATTGTCATCAATAATTAGTCGGTAGATTATGGATCAAATCGAAGTCAGGGGGGCGCGTACGCACAACCTCAAGAATATCAATCTTACTATTCCACGTGACAAGCTGATTGTTATCACAGGACTATCTGGTTCAGGTAAATCCTCGCTTGCCTTCGATACTCTCTATGCGGAAGGACAGCGCCGCTATGTTGAGTCATTATCTGCCTACGCGCGTCAGTTTTTATCATTAATGGAAAAGCCCGATGTTGATCACATCGAAGGCCTCTCTCCTGCGATTTCTATCGAACAAAAATCAACATCCCACAATCCACGTTCGACAGTGGGTACCATCACTGAGATCTACGATTATTTGCGTCTATTGTATGCCCGTGTCGGAGAACCTCGCTGCCCTACTCATAATGTTACCCTTGCGGCACAAACCGTGAGTCAAATGGTTGATAAAGTATTATCGCTACCTGAAGGCAGCAAAATGATGCTGCTCGCGCCAATCGTACAAGACCGTAAGGGTGAACATGTTAAAACGCTCGCCAATCTTGCCGCACAAGGTTATATCCGTGCACGCATTGATGGCGAGGTCTGCGATCTATCCGATCCTCCAACATTAGAACTCCACAAGAAGCACACCATTGAAGTGGTCGTGGATCGCTTTAAGGTGCGAGATGATCTTCAGCAGCGTTTGGCTGAGTCATTTGAAACCGCGTTAGAGCTTTCTGGCGGTACTGTTACGGTAATCCCGATGACCGAAGGCGAACATGAAAATATCGTTTTCTCTGCCAACTTCGCTTGCCCACATTGCGGCTATAGCATGCAGGAGCTAGAGCCTCGCCTGTTCTCTTTCAATAACCCGGCGGGCGCCTGTGGTACTTGTGATGGACTGGGTGTTCAGCAATATTTTGATCCCGACCGTGTAGTACAGAATGAAGAGCTCAGTCTTTCAGGCGGAGCAATCCGAGGCTGGGATAAACGCAATTTCTATTACTTCCAAATGCTCAACTCTTTAGCTGATCATTATGGCTTCGATGTTGAAAGCCCGTTCAATGGCTTACCGAAAAAAATCCAAACCATCATTTTAAATGGTTCAGGCAAAACGGATATTGAGTTTAAGTACATCAATGATCGCGGTGATATCACGGTACGTCGTCACCCCTTTGAGGGGATCCTCAATAATATGGAGCGTCGCTATCGCGAAACAGAATCAAACGCGGTGCGTGAAGAACTCAGTAAGTTTGTCTCGAAAAAGCCCTGTGCCAGTTGCGATGGCTCTCGCCTTCGCCAAGAAGCCCGTAATGTGTTCATCACCGAAACCACGCTGCCTGAAATCTGTGAATTCAGTATTCAAGAAGCACTGACTTTCTTTGAACAATTAAACCTTATAGGTCAACGAGCAAAAATTGCCGAAAAGATCTTAAAAGAGATCCGCGATCGTTTATCGTTCTTAGTCAATGTCGGCCTGAATTACCTTAACCTTTCCCGTGGTGCTGATACGCTCTCTGGTGGTGAAGCACAACGTATCCGCTTAGCGAGTCAAATTGGTGCTGGTTTAGTCGGGGTGATGTATGTGCTGGATGAACCCTCAATCGGTTTACACCAACGTGATAACGAACGCTTACTCAAAACCCTGACACATCTTCGTGATTTAGGTAATACCGTGATTGTGGTTGAACACGATGAAGATGCGATTCGTGCAGCCGATCACGTGATTGATATTGGCCCTGGCGCTGGCGTTCACGGTGGCCAGATTATTGCCGAAGGCACTATGGAAGATATTCTAAAAGCGCCAGAATCGCTCACAGGCCAGTATTTAAGTGGCAAGCAATCTATTGCGATCCCAGAGCAACGCATTGCGATGGATCCAGCCAAGACAGTGAAGTTACTTGGCGCAAGTGGTAACAACCTCAATAGCGTCGATGTCGAAATTCCAGTTGGTCTGTTTACTTGTATCACGGGGGTATCTGGTTCAGGTAAATCAACCCTGATCAATGACACTTTTTTCCGTATTGCACATCACCAGCTCAATGGTGCAACCACAGGGGAGATTGCACCTTATCGTGAAATTCAAGATCTCGAACACTTCGATAAAGTCATCGATATCGATCAAAGCCCTATTGGTCGTACCCCGAGATCGAACCCTGCCACTTACACTGGGATATTCACCCCTATCCGAGAGCTCTTTGCAGGAACGCAAGAATCACGAGCGCGAGGCTATAAGCCCGGCCGATTTAGCTTTAATGTAAAAGGTGGACGCTGTGAAGCATGTCAGGGAGATGGTGTTATCAAAGTCGAAATGCACTTTTTACCTGATGTTTATGTACCGTGTGACATGTGTAAAGGCAAGCGTTATAACCGTGAAACGTTGGAAGTGAAATACAAGGGAAAAACCATTGATGAGGTGTTAGACTTGACCGTCGAAGATGCTCGCCAATTTTTTGACCCTGTGCCAGCAATTGCAAGAAAGTTGCAAACCTTAATGGATGTAGGCTTATCGTACATTCGCTTAGGTCAAGCTGCCACAACCCTTTCCGGTGGTGAAGCACAACGCGTTAAGTTGGCACGCGAGCTATCTAAACGCGATACAGGCAAAACATTATATATTCTGGATGAGCCGACAACCGGCCTTCATTTCCATGATATCCAGCAGCTGTTAGTGGTTCTGCACCGCTTACGAGAGCACGGCAATACCATAGTGGTTATCGAGCATAATCTCGATGTCATTAAAACGGCTGATTGGATCATCGATTTGGGCCCAGAAGGTGGCAGCGGCGGTGGTAAAATTATTGCAACTGGCACACCAGAAGAGGTGGCATTAGTGGAAGGCTCACATACCGCACGGTTCTTAAAACCTATGCTACCCGCACTCCAATAGCATTTATAATGTTGTCAGCCAAAGCAGGTGATCACATGGTTACCTGCTTTTTATTTATAAAACTGGATCGTTTTTTTGAATCATTATTAATGGACGCAACATGACAGTGCTACATATCCAAGGAACCCGGCTTGCTCAACCAGGGATCAGTAAACCTTTGGTTAAACCTTTTCTCGCGGCCCTTTGTGCGCTGTTCGTACATGCGTTGTTATATTTCCAACACAACCCAGGGGGAGCAGGGTTAGAACTCCCCTTTAATGCCACCAGCTGGATGCCCTTTAGCTTTGCAATTGGTGTAGGTTTACTTGAAATCAGCCGCCAACGTATTTGGCGCTACACTCGCTTAACGATCGTATTGTTCATTTGCTGCATTTTTTTGTCGATTCCGATGCTATACGACAACGCAGATATTGCAGCGGTCAGTGATCGCATCGTTGGTTTATGGGCCGGTTTTTTGTTCTTTGTTGCCCTGCAACAATTCGCGTTCACCCCAAGTCGCCGCCAACTCATTTTATGGTTTATCCTGTTAGGCATTCTGACTCAGACCTTATTTGGCTGGTATCAATACTTATGGATAGAACCGAATAACGCCTTTGGCTTTGATCCAACCCAAAGTCGTCCGCACGGTATTTTCCAACAGCCTAATGTCATGGCCAGCTTCTTAGCGACAGGACTCGTGCTTTCAGGATACTTACTTGCGCGTATGCCGATGTACCGTGGTAAATGGTCGTTCCAACAACTGCTGCTACTTATTACGCCTGTACTGGTTATTCCAATTCTTATCGTGCTGAGTTCTCGCACGGGTTGGCTTGGCGCGATTATTGGCGTCGCATTACTTATTCCATACCTCAAACAATTCGCCGCTAAAGCACAGTGGCGGATGTGGTTGTTAATGATCATACTAGGGCTAACGACGTCTTATGCCATCAATCAGTCCACAGATTGGTCAGCACAAGAAGATAGAGTTAGCCTAAAAAGCCCACGCTCAATCCATATTCCACAATCATTTAAGATGTTTACCACTGAGCCTCTTACAGGCTATGGCTACGGCACTTTTGAAGTGTCTTACCTTACCCAAACAGCCCGTTGGCATCACGCAGATCCATCGCAACCCGCGGGGTTACCGGCACTTGATCATCCACACAATGAGTTAACCTTTTGGGCTGCGGAAGGTGGCATAGTGCCACTTATCGCATTACTGATTGCCGCCGCTGCGGTTATATTTAAAATCAAAAAAGCCCGTGATGGCACGCAGTTAGCACTTGTCGCTCTGTTTTTCCCAATCACACTGCATACCCAATTAGAGTATCCGTTTTATCACTCGCTGGTACATTGGGTGATCTTTATTATTCTGATCTACTGGGTGGATAACCTCACCGCGAAATACCATAAAAAAGGACTGAATTACGTATTAGGAATAAAGGTCAGTGCCTTGCTCATTCCGCTACTCGTTAGTAGTTATATGATCACCACCCTATATTCAGGTCGTATGCTGACAAAGTTTGAAACAACGTTACCGCTAAATATCGATTATTTAATGAAGGTTAATAACCCTTGGGCCTGGAAACACCGCTATGAGTGGGCATTACATCAGCCCCAGCTTGAACTGGCTCAAACGCTGAATAAACCCGAATTGATTGAAGAATATATTCGCTGGGCGACCGTGAAGGCAAAAACATGGCCACGGGAACAACTGTATGGCAACTTGATATTGTCTTATCGCTTACTTGGAGATAACGCTCATGCCGAACAGATCTATCAAGAGGCTAAGTTCTTATTTCCTGAGGGTGATTTCAGTGATGCACTCGCGGTTCAATCGTTGAGTGAGCTATCAGATGTCACATCAGCAGCTAAACCTGCCGTTGAATAACCCTCTTTTCGCCACCTATCGATCATTTAATATATAAAAATGGCGACCATAACGGTCGCCATTTCTACATCACTGTCTCATCCTACTATTTCAAGGTACTTTCTAATGCTTTTAAACACAGAGCGACATTCTCGTTCCGTGCTGCATACCCCATCAAGCCAATGCGCCATGCTTTACCCGCTAATGCACCTAGGCCTGCCCCTATTTCAAGGTTATATCGCATCAGTAAGGTCTTTCTGACTTCGGCATCATCTACACCATCAGGAATATAAATCGCGTTTAATTGCGGTAAGCGGTGTTCTTCTGCCACCACAAATTGAATACCGAGTTGCTCAAGACCTTCACGTAAAGCTAAGTGTGCATCTTGATGACGCTGCCAAGCATTTTCTAAGCCTTCTTGCTGCAATAATACTAACGCTTCATGTAATGCATAAAGGCTATTCACTGGCGCGGTATGGTGGTAGCTACGCTTACCTTCCCCACTCCAGTATCCCAGTACTAAGCTTTGATCCAGAAACCAGCTCTGAACAGGGTTCGTACGCGCTTCTATCTTATCGATAGCGCGTTGTGAGAACGTCAGTGGTGATAATCCAGGAACACAAGATAAACATTTCTGACTACCAGAATAGACAGCATCAAGTTGCCACTCATCCACCAGCAAAGGAACCCCACCCAGAGATGTCACTGCATCAACTATGGTTAAACAATCATGCTGACGTGCGATTTCTGCGATTGCCTTTGCATCACTCAATGCCCCTGTTGATGTTTCGGCATGCACAAAAGCGACCACTTTAGCGTCGGGGTGCTGTACCAACGCTTGTTCAACCAATGCGGGATCAACGGGCTCTCCCCATGCGTTATCAACAATAACCGCCTCACCACCACAGCGAATTACGTTCTCGCGCATACGATCGCCAAATACCCCATTACGACATACAATGACTTTATCGCCTGGTTCAACCAAGTTAACAAAACACGCTTCCATCCCCGCACTTCCCGGCGCAGAGACCGCAATCGTAAAGCTATTTTTAGTCTGAAATGCGTACTGCAATAACTGCTTTAGTTCATCCATCATACCAATGAAACTCGGATCAAGGTGACCAACAGTCGGACGACTTAACGCTTGTAATACTTGTGGGTAGATATCGGATGGACCAGGCCCCATCAAAGTACGTTGAGGTGGGTAGAAGCTTCCTATTGTCATTGTAATTCTCCTTAAAAGGTATCTGACGCTTATGTGTAGTTATATATCAGAATAATGTAGGTCGATGTTTATCTTTGTTTCAAAGCTCGCGATTTCGGTTTACCTACACAAGTTATTTCAATTTATTTGCATAATCAATCATTGATGTATTGACAACCCCACCATAAATCCTATTGAATGGCTATTCAGTTTTTGTTCATCCTGCTGATATTCTCAGCAGGTAAAAACAGAAGAGGAGCGTTACCCAGGTATTTGTTTGGCGGGGCCCCACCCCAATGCCAAGCTAAGAGGGGGAGTAACGCCGAGATATGTCCGAGCAGGGGATCGGCTATATCGGCTTTGAAGGTTGAATCCTTCTGGCTGTCATATTTTGCCTTTTGAATGGAATCAAAAAGGTCTGATATGGGGAGCTTCTGGTTGTCGTGATTTTTATCCGTTCACCGTTTGATACTGCTACAGTACTAGCAGCACCTCCCGCTTATTTCATCCGATTCCTATACTTTATGCTGTTTTTAGGAGACATGTTTTGAGCCCGACTGTATCACCCTCAACATCACCAGCCCTTACCGTCGCTAAGTTTGGTGGCACTAGTGTTGCCGACTTTAATGCGATGCAGCGTAGTGCTCACATTGTGGCAAATAGCCCAGCAACACGCCTTGTCTTGATCAGCGCATGCTCTGGGGTCACCAACTTGCTAGTAGAATTATCTCAGGGCATTGCAGATAATGCATTACGTCAGCAGCGACTCCAAACCCTGAACGATACCCATCAATCAGTGCTCGATCAACTTCAGTCACCTGAAATCCCTGCCGCCGCTATCCAAGTTCTATTAGAGAATATCACTGCACTTTCAGAGCAAGCCATTGATCAACCGAGCGCGGCGATTACCGATCAATTAGTGGCGAATGGCGAACTACTCTCGACCCATTTATTTACACAAATTCTTCGAGAGCAAGGTATTGATGCAATTCGATTCGATATCCGCCAAGTGATGCGAACGGACAGTCAACACGGCAAAGCCATTCCTAACCCCACTGCGATTCGTCAACTCAGTAACGATCACCTCCGCAGCCAATTACAGCATCACGTTGTCGTTAGCCAAGGGTTTATTGGTTCTGATGAAAGCAACCACACGACAACTCTAGGTCGTGGCGGTAGTGATTACAGTGCCGCATTAATGGCCGAGGCAATCAATGCAACCACCTTAGAAATCTGGACCGATGTTCCTGGCATGTACACCACAGATCCTCGTATTACCGCCAAAGCACAACCCATTAAAGAAATCAGCTTTAGCGAAGCCTCTGAAATGGCCAATTTCGGAGCGAAAATTCTCCACCCCTCAACCTTAGTTCCTGCGATACGCCAACAAATTCCAGTTTTTGTTGGCTCGTCAAAAGCACCAGGGCAAGGAGGGACTTGGATTCGACAAACAGTTAGCAATGCACCTCTTTTTCGAGCGGTAGCACTTCGTTGCAACCAAACTATGGTGACGCTCACTAGTTTGAATATGTTCCATGCTTATGGCTTTCTCGCTGAAGTCTTTCGTATTTTAGCTGAGCATAAAATATCGGTTGATTTAATTACTACATCAGAAGTCAGCGTTTCACTGACTCTGGATCAAACCGATACGGCAGGTGGTGCTCCGACACTACCACAAGCAGCGATTGAAGCTCTGAACGAATGGTGCCGAGTAGAAGTAGAGCAAGGGCTCTGCTTAGTCGCATTGATCGGTAACCAAATGAGCCATACCCAAGGCTCTGTGAGTCAAGTATTTGGTTCTCTCGATGATTATCAGCTTCGGATGGTGTGCTATGGCGCCAGCCCGCACAATCTCTGTTTCTTGATTGATCAAGACAATGCGAAGCCAATCGTACAACAGCTACATCAGCAATTATTTGAAGAACATTAAGCTCTCATAATAGATATTACTATTGCTAGGCAATATCTTCATGGAACAGCATCCAGCAGACAGCTATCTAGTGAATATTCAATATCATCGAGACAAATAAGGTACTGGACTCAGGTCTATTCGATACATGGCATCAACTCCTTCTTACCTTCCTCACATAGCAGTAGTGCGGGTAAGAAATTGCAGGCATTGAATCTGATGTGGACGAGTGGGTGGTCTCTCAGTCACACTAGCGCTGTTTTGAACCTATCCTCTCCTGGCATCTTGTCGTCATGGCTTAAAAAGTACAATGAGGCTGGTTTAGAAGGACTAGAAAACCGCCCTATAGGAAGACCTCTCATGAAATCTCAATCCAAAGCTACACCAAAACCTGATGACGAAATGACCCTTGAAGAGCTGAAAGAGGAACTGGCGTACTTGCGGGCAGAGAATGCTGTTCTAAAAAAGTTGGAGGAGCTGAAGCAGCAAAAGCGTCGACAAACAAAGAAAAAGCGTTAGCCGTCTCAGCTCTGAAAGAAAAGCACTCATTAAAGCACCTACTTCGAGCCATGAAGATGGCAAGGAGTGTGTTCTACTATCAAATTCAAGCATGCCATAAGCCTGACGCTTATGAGCACGAGCTAGAAGTTATTAGATCGATTTATCATGAGCATGAGGGGCGTTATGGCTACCGCCGTATTCACTTGGAATTAAGGAATCGCGGTATCAAGCTCAATCACAAGACGGTACAACGGCTGATGACCCGGCAGGGGCTAAAATCCACGATGAGGCCAAAGAAGTATCGAGCTTACAGAGGAGAAGCAGGGAGAGCGGCACCAAACATACTTGAAAGAGACTTCAAGGCGACAAAACCTGATGAAAAGTGGGTGACAGATGTCACCGAGTTCAAGGTTAAAGGGCAGAAAGTCTATTTGTCGCCGATAGTTGACCTGTTTAATCAAGAAGTGATCTCGTTTAGGCTGGCCAAAAATGCTCGACTACCACTGGTTACGGGCATGTTGAAAGATGCAATAAAGAAACTTAGAGGACACTCAAGACCAATTGTACATAGCGACCAAGGCTGGCAATATCGGCATAAGGCTTATCAAAAGCAACTCGCTAACTGTGGTCTTGCCCAAAGTATGTCGCGAAAAGGGAATTGCCTCGATAATGCTGTAGCCGAGAACTTTTTCGCGTTGCTGAAAACAGAGATGTATCACGGGAAAAGCTTCAAAGATGCCGATGAACTGATAGAAAAGATTAAAGGGTACATCGAGTATTACAATACAAAACGTATAAAGGTAAAACTAAAAGGCCTGACTCCGATAGAATATCGAAATCAGGCCTTACAAGCCGCTTAACTAAAATGTCCAACTTAATGGGGTCACTTCAAATAGCGAGGCTTTTTGTTCAATACAGTACTAAAGATTAACCATCGATACGTTCGATGCTCATACCTAAGCCACTGAATTTTTCTTCAATGTGTTCGTAACCACGATCGATGTGGTAAATACGATCCACAATTGTCTCGCCTTCTGCAATGCTACCCGCAATCACAAGGCTTGCTGATGCACGTAAATCCGTCGCCATCACTTGAGCGCCACTAAGACCGTCGGTGTCACCACAGATAACCGTGTTACCTTCAATCTCGGCATGTGCGCCCATACGAATAAGCTCAGGAATGTGCATGAAACGGTTTTCAAAAATCGTTTCAGTGATAATGCCTGTGCCTTTAGCAACAAGGTTTAGCAGCGAGAACTGTGCTTGCATATCTGTCGGAAAACCAGGGTGTGGTGCAGTGCGAATGTTTACCGCTTTCAACTCACGATCTGTCATGTCCAAACTGATCCAATCTTCTCCGGTTTCAACCGCAGCACCAGCTTCTTCTAGTTTTGCTAACGCAGCTTCCATCAAAGACGGACGCGTGTTACGACACATGATCTTGCCACCAGATACCGCAGCTGCAACCAAGAAAGTACCCGTTTCAATGCGATCAGGAACCACTCGGTGATAACCGCCACCTAAACGCTCAACACCTTCAATCGTGATGGTATCTGTACCAGCACCCGTCACTTTCGCGCCCAATGCATTCAAGAAATCGGCTGTATCAACAATCTCTGGTTCACGCGCAGCGTTCTCAATGATCGTTGTGCCTTCAGCTAAGGTTGCCGCTGACATGATAGTCACTGTTGCGCCAACACTGACTTTATCCATAACGATGTGAGCACCTTTCAGGCGACCATCAACGCTGGCTTTAACATAACCTTCTTCAAGCGTAATGCTTGCGCCAAGTTGCTCAAGGCCGCTGATATGAAGATCAACAGGACGCGCACCAATCGCACAGCCACCAGGTAGTGAAACTTGGCCTTTACCAAAACGTGCCACCAATGGACCTAACGCCCAAATAGAAGCGCGCATGGTTTTTACTAAATCATACGGAGCACAAAACTCATTTACACCGCTAGCATCAACGTGGACAGAACCATTACGCGATACTTTTGCACCTAAACGGGTCAGCAATTCCATTGTCGTATCGATATCGCGCAATTTAGGCACGTTCGCCACTTCAACAGGGCCTTCTGCTAATAGCGCAGAAAACAAAATAGGCAATGCTGCATTCTTAGCACCAGAAATGGAGACTTCGCCACTTAATGGGCCACCGCCCTGGATTCGAAACTTCTGCATCATAACCTCTACAGCGACATCAATTTTTTATCACGCGCCCATTCTGCTGGCGTGTATGTTTTAATGCTTAACGCATGAATTTCGTTAGCAGAAATTTGTGCCATTAGCGGTGCGTAGATGGCCTGTTGTTTTTTCACGCGGTTCATACCATCGAACATCGCGCCAACAGCAATCACTTCGTAGTGACTACCTTCACCCTTAACGATGACTTCATCAAGTTCTAAGGCATTTTCAAGAAGTTTTTTAATTTCAGAGATTTCCACAATCTATCCTCTTTGCTGCTCAGGCGATATTGGCAGCGAATAATGAATCCACATGGCTTAGGCGAAGCAAAGTGCTAAGTTGTTCAGGCATCTTACATAGCGTCAATTGACCACCAGATTGTTCGATGTATTGGCATAGATGCAACAGCATTACCATACCAGCAGAATCAACTCGCTCAAGTGCTGACAAATCAAGTGTGACCGCCAATTGTTGGGGTACCCACTCTTCTCTTTGTCGCCAAAATGTCGAGACTGTGTCATGTTCTAAGCGACCTGACAAGCAATAATGACCATCAGAGATCATTTGCCATTTTACTTCAGTATTAGCACTCGACATGGCCATTACTTATCTGTTTCACGGCGAATAGGCTTCGCTGCTAATGTTTTCAGCGTGTTAGTTACCGCGTCTACACCTTCGGTGCGTAATTGGCCACTCCACTCACTTTGTTTGGTCGAGATCATGCTGACACCTTCCGCCACCATGTCGTAACCTTGCCACTCATTGGTTTTCTTATTCTTACGCATTTTAAAGTCCAATCGAATCGGTGGACGTTGCTTATCGATAATATCAACCCGTACCGACACGATACTGCGATCCGCTGGAACCGCTTTGGCAGGCTCAATTTGAATATTTTGATCAGAGTATTGCGTAAGCACTTGGGCGTAAGATGCCACTAAGTAATCAGTAAACGCATCAACAAACGCGTTACGTTGTTCTTTCGTCGTTTTCTTTAGTTGAGGACCGAGTACTTTATACGCAGCGTAACGACTATTTACATACGGTAAAAGCTCTTGCTGTACTACCACGCGCAAATGTTCTGGGTTTTGCGCTATCGTGGCCTGCTCAGCTTTCAAGCGATCAAACATGGTGGTCGAAACCGCAGCCATCATTGTATATGGATCCGTTTTATCAACCATTGGTGCCGCTATTGCGCTGGTTAATGTCAGTACTACACCCAACACACTGATCATAAAAGATCGTATCATTCTTTGTTCCCTCTCTGATCTACGCAATGTCGCTCGCACTATTTCTGATCACCGCCGATGCTATAGAGCACCTGACCAATCATATCTTCTAATACTAGCGCGGATTTTGTATCTTCAATCAAATCGCCATTACCTAGCATTTCAATATCATCATCAACAAACCCAGGGCTAATACCCACATATTGTTCCCCCAGTAATCCTGACGTTAAAATGGCTGCAGAGCTCGTTTCGGGGAAGTAACCAAATTGCTTATCAATCGTCAATTCAACGACAGGTACATAGCTTTCGCCGTCTAATGTGATACTGCTTACTTGACCAACAGTGACACCGCCAACTTTGATCGGTGAACGAACTTTCAAGCCGCCAATATTGTCGAAGTGCGCACTCAAACTGTACGTATCTCGACTGCCAATATTTTTCACATCAGCAACCTGAAAGATAAGGATTAACAAAGCAATAATGCCCATTAATACAAATGAACCTACCCATAATTCTGTTTTTTTTGTCTGCTGCATCTGTTAATTCCCAAACATAAGCGCGGTCAGTACAAAGTCTAGCCCCAATACCGCCAAGGATGAATTCACCACGGTGCGGGTTGTTGCCTGACTAATTCCTTCTGAAGTGGGTACTGCATCGTACCCATTAAATACGGCAATCCATGTCACGGTTATTGCGAAAAAGACCGACTTGATAATGCTATTACCAATGTCATACCCCAATTCAACCGACGACTGCATTACCGACCAAAAACTACCATAGTCGATCCCTTTCCAGTCGACCCCGACGAGCTGTCCACCCCATATACCAATGGCAGCAAACATCATCGCGAGCAGCGGCATAGAAATAACACCCGCCCAAAAACGTGGAGCAATAACCCTACGCAGTGGATCGACCGCCATCATTTCCATACTGGAGAGTTGTTCTGTGGTTTTCATTAACCCAATTTCAGCTGTTAATGCCGAGCCCGCTCGACCAGCAAACAATAATGCTGTCACCACCGGACCCAGTTCACGTAATAACGACAAAGCGACCATTTGACCAAGGCTGGTTTCTGCACCGAAATCCACTAGCACGATATAGCCTTGTAAGCTTAAAACCATGCCAATGAACAAACCAGAAACCAAAATAATAGCAATCGAACGCACACCCACTGAATACAATTGAGCCAATAACAACGGCCACATTTTTTTCGGCTGCGGCTTACAGCATATCGCGCCGAACAACATCAAGGTTGCTCGCCCTATCGCCGTACATTTATCTAAGGTGAATCGTCCGAGACGGCGAATCCATTCCATGTTTAATACCGCTTAGGATTGAGAAGAAAAAAGATCATCAGCCAACGGCTGAGCTGGATACTGAAACGGCACTGGGCCGTCGGCATCCCCATCAAGAAACTGACGAATCTGAGGATCTTGGTTTGCGCGTAGTTCGTCAGGACTACCACTGCCAATAATTTTCCCACCCGAGAGTAAATACACTTTGTCAGCAATACTCATCACTTCGGGGACATCGTGCGATACGATAACAGCAGTAACACCCAGAGCTTGATTCATGTCGCGGATTAATTTAACCAATACTCCCATGGTAATCGGGTCTTGGCCAACAAACGGTTCGTCATACATGATCAATTCAGGGTCTAATGCAATTGCACGGGCTAACGCAGCCCGTCTCGCCATCCCGCCGGATAACTCATTTGGCATCAACTGGGCAGCACCCCGTAAGCCCACAGCTTCCAATTTCAAGAGCACCAATGTACGTAACAAGTCTTCAGGTAAATCAGTATGCTCACGTAGCGGAAAGGCAATATTGTCGAATACCGTCATATCAGTGAACAACGCACCAGACTGAAACAACATACTCATGCGCTTTCGAACTTGGTATAACGTTTTGCGGTTCAATGTCGGAATATTGTGACCATCAAACCAAACCTCGCCGCTATCAGGCGCTAACTGTCCACCAATTAAGCGTAATAAAGTCGTTTTACCTATGCCTGATGGCCCCATAATGGCGGTAATCTTCCCTTTGGGCACCTCAATACAGACATTGTCGAAAATTCGGCGTTCACCACGCATGAAAGTCATGTTGTTAATTGTAACAAGCGAGTTAGTTGGCCCCATAACATTCCTGTTGATTATTCTCTGGTGCAATACCCTGATTCTGTCGATTCACGAGGTTCACAATAAGCAGATAAATGAGCTAAGCGACAGATAATAATAAAGATAATACATGCAACTCAAGAAAATAACTGTCAGTTTTCCGTTATTTCCTCGCAAAGCTAAGGTCAAAACAATCGAATATCCCTCGAATTGTGAGCAATCACTTCCCTCTTAGCCTATTCATTCAGGCACAACAATGCGGTAGGTTTTCAACGTCTTCACCGAAAGCTTTAGTTAATCACGTTAAATTCACTGCGTTTATCCTTCCCTTTTGAGTTGCTAAACGTCAAAATTGTCCTCTTAACTAATGTTCACAATTAATTTGAATTAGAAAGGGATAACAATGCTTGAAGCCATTGTCTTACTTTGTATCGGTTTAACTCTTCTGGTGTGGAGTGCAGACCGCCTCGTTTTTGGTGCTGCTGCGCTCGCTAAAAACTTTGGCGTCGCACCGCTGATCATCGGTATGACCATCCTTGCCATGGGATCGTCAGCCCCTGAAATGATGGTATCAGCAACTGCTGCTCTCGCGGGAAAAACAGATACAGCGGTAGGCAACGTACTTGGCTCTAATATTGCCAACATTGCCCTTATCATCGGTCTCACTGCCATTATCAAGCCACTGAGTATCAGTTCCGGCATTATTCGCCGTGAATTACCTCTTATGCTGGGCGTTACGCTGGTTGCAGGTGCTTTGCTCTGGGATAGTCACTTAGGCTTCCATGAAGGTGTACTGCTGGTTATATTGTTTGTCCTTTTCTTGTTCGCGATGTTTAAAATCAGCCAAAAAGCAAAAGTAGAAGGCGATGCGCTGGCTGATGAACAAGAATCAGAAATCCCCGACGGTGTCAGTAACATCGCGGCAGGTGTTTGGATTGTCATTGGCCTAGTGCTGCTGCTTTACTCTTCAGATATGGTGGTTGAATCTGCGGTGACTATTGCCAAATACTATGGCATGAGCGATCTAGTGATCGGCTTAACCATCATCGCAATTGGTACCAGCTTGCCAGAACTAGCAGCGTCTATCGCGAGTATCTTCAAAGGTGAAGATGATATGGCGGTGGGTAATATCATCGGCTCTAACGTTTTCAACATTCTGGCGGTTATGGGTATCCCTGGTTTATTAAACCCATCGGTATTAAGTCCACTCGCGATGGGTCGTGACTTCTACGTGATGCTAGCCGTTTCTGTCTTATTAATGCTGATGGCACTTGGAAAACGTCGCCGAATCAACCGTATAGAAGGTGGTATACTTCTCTGCTGCTTTATCGCCTATCAGGGATATCTGTTTTATAATGTTGCAGGTTAACGGAGAGTAAATGATGTCGCACATGTTTGATTTTTGCGCCCATGGTCGCAAAGTAATGGAAACTGAAATCGCAGCCCTGCAAAACATTCAGCAGTATGTTAATAGCGAATTTGCCGCTGCGTGTGAGCTTATTTGCCAATGCAAAGGCAAGGTTATTGTCATGGGCATGGGTAAATCCGGCCACATTGGTAACAAGATAGCCGCAACGTTTGCAAGCACGGGTACTCCAGCCTTCTTTGTTCACCCAGGCGAAGCGAGCCATGGTGATCTTGGTATGATCAAAAAAGACGATGTGGTATTAGCGATATCAAACTCAGGTGAAGCGTCTGAGATCATGGCGTTATTACCCGTGATCAAACGCCTTGGTATCCCGCTTATCAGCATGACAGGTAAGCCAGAATCAAGCATGGCGAAATTTGCTCAGATCCACTTGCAAATTACCGTAGAGAAAGAAGCATGCCCATTAAACTTAGCACCCACCTCTAGCACCACCGCGACATTAGTTATGGGCGATGCGCTAGCGATTGCAATAATGGAAGCGCGCGGTTTTACAGCTGACGATTTCGCGCTTTCTCACCCAGGTGGTGCGCTAGGTCGCAAACTGTTAATGCGTATTAGCGATGTGATGCACAAAGGTGACTTACTGCCTATCGTTAATGAAGAAGCCACAATTAAAGATGCCCTACTTGAAGTCTCTCGCAAAGGCTTAGGGATGACAGCGATCATCGATAATAGCGAAATGCTGACGGGTATTTTTACTGATGGCGATCTGCGCCGTTTACTCGATAACCGTGTCGACATCCATAACACCAGTATCGGTGATGTGATGACACGCAACCCTTCAACTATTTCGCCAAATATATTGGCCGCTGAAGGATTAAAAGTGATGGAAGATAGGAAGATTAATGGCTTGCTTGTCACTGAAGATAACCGCTTAGTGGGCGCTTTAAACATGCATGACCTACTAAAAGCAGGGGTTATGTAATGGCAACAATCGAAACTATTTATGGTCCTGTCTGTCAAAACGTATACCAGCAAGCGAAACAGATTCGCTTACTGATTTGTGATGTCGATGGTGTGTTTTCCGATGGCCGTATTTACATGGGTAACGATGGAGAGGAATTAAAAACCTTCCATACACGTGACGGTTATGGCATTAAGTCATTGATGGGCGCTGGCGTTGAAATCGCGATTATCACAGGCCGTAAATCCGCCATTGTTGAAAACCGCATGTCAGCCTTGGGTATCAAACACGTCTACCAAGGGCAAGATAACAAGCTGGCCGCTTACGCCGATATTCATAACAATCTGAATATCGCCCCAGAACACACGGCATACATTGGTGATGATCTGATTGATTGGCCAGTAATGGAAAAAGTCGGTCTATCCGTATGTGTTGCCGACGGTCACCCATTACTCGCACAGCGTGCTGATTTCATTACACGCATTCAAGGTGGCTATGGCGCAGTACGCGAAGTTTGTGATCTGATCCTTGAAGCAAAAGGTGAACTGGATAAACATAAAGGCTTAAGCATATGACCTTACATAAGCTACTCTATACACTCGCTTTTATAGTGTGTGTATCGGCTGGCTTTTACTTAATTAATGACTACTGGCAAGGTGATGTTCAAGTTAAACCTGACGATGAAAAGCCTATCTTTACGGGCAGTATCGTTACGAGCACCTCACATACCGAAACCGGTATTCGCAGTTATCAAGTCGATTCTGAGTATCTTGAACACTTTAAGAAAAGTGGTGACACTGATTTCGTCAAACCAGTGTTGTGGCTCTTTCGAGAAGGCACAGAAACTGAGTGGCGTATTAGTTCTAATGATGCAACACTCGATCAAGACCAGATTTTATATATGAAAGGCAATGTTCGGATTTTTAATTTACTGCCAGACTCAACCCTAAAAGTAATCCAAACCGACAACCTGCGTATTGATCTTGTCAGCAAAGATTTTGATACCCCTGACCACGTCGTAATGACGGGCGATGCTTTTATTAACGAAGGCGACGGTATGACGGGGAACATGGATCGCAGTGTTGCGACCCTACTCAACAACGTGAAAGGTAGATATGAATCTATTCAAAATTAGTACCCTACTTTGCCTTTGTATCAGTACATCGAGCTGGGCACTGAGTGACGATACCGAGCAACCAATTTACATTGATTCGGATACGCAAAATCTCGATATTCAAAATAATATCGTGACCTTCACGGGCAATGTGGTTTTACGCCAAGGCAGTATCGACATTCGTGCCGACAAAGTTGTGGTAACACGACCTAAAGGGCAAGAAGGCCAAGAAGGCCAAGAAGTGATTGATGCCTATGGTAAGCCTGCGACCTTCCATCAAATCATGGATGACGGTAAGCCTATCGACGGTGAATCACTCGAAATGCGCTACCTTACCGCGACTGAATTTTTGAAGATGACCAATGAAGCACTGCTGATCCAAGATGGCAGTGAGATCCGCGGTAAAGTGATCACTTACAAAATCGATGAACAAAAACTGGCAGCACAAAGTGGCGATAAGAAACGTGTAACCACCATCTTGCAGCCCGCCCAGTTAAACTCGAATAAGAAATAAGCACGACTATGGCAACGTTAAAAGCAGCACATCTCGCAAAAAGCTACAATGGCCGCAAAGTCGTGTCTGATGTAAGCATTGAAGTGAAATCAGGTGAAATTGTTGGCTTACTTGGCCCTAACGGTGCAGGTAAAACTACCTCGTTTTACATGATCGTCGGCCTAGTCGCACGTGATGAAGGCACCATCAGTATTGATGATACTGATATCAGCTTGCAGCCGATGCACAACCGCTCTCGTATGGGGATTGGCTACCTGCCCCAAGAGGCTTCAATCTTTCGCCGTTTAAGCGTACATGACAACCTCATGGCCGTATTACAAACTCGCAAAGAGCTTAGCCGTTCAGAACGCCAAGACAAGCTTGAAGAATTATTGGATGAATTCAACATACAGCACATACGCAATAGCTTAGGTATGGCATTATCAGGGGGCGAACGCCGCCGTGTTGAAATTGCCCGCGCGCTAGCAGCCAATCCAAAATTCATTTTACTCGATGAACCTTTTGCCGGTGTTGACCCGATATCCGTGATCGACATCAAAAAAGTCATTGAGCATTTACGTGATCGTGGCCTTGGGGTTCTGATCACCGACCATAATGTTCGTGAAACTCTCGACGTATGTGAACATGCCTACATTGTTAGTCAAGGACAATTGATTGCGCACGGCTCGCCAACCGACGTTCTTAACGATGAACATGTAAAACGTGTTTATCTGGGCGACCAGTTCCGTCTATAGTTAGTAATAGATCGGCACGCACAACAATAACGACAAGGTGCATTGATACTCATGAAAACCTCGCTCCAGCTTAAGCTAGGCCAACAACTTGCAATGACGCCTCAACTGCAGCAAGCCATTCGCTTACTGCAGCTTTCGACGTTGGATTTACAACAAGAAATCCAAGAAGCCTTAGATGCTAACCCATTGCTAGAGCTGGAAGAGAGTGAGAGTGAGAACAGTGCCGATGACAAATCGTCTGACAACAACGATATTGACGCATCAGCACAAGACAACAGTAGCCAAGATTCTGAACCCGATCCATATGACACATCTGAAGTGATCGAGCAGCGTGAAATGCCAGAAGATTTACCTGTCGATACCACTTGGGAAGACGTGTACAGCGCTGGCACAGGAAGCACAGGGATCAGCATGGATGATGACATGCCGATTTACCAAGGTGAAACCACTGAGTCGCTGCAAGATTACTTGATGTGGCAAGTTCAGCTAACACCGTTCAGTGAAACAGACCTCGCTATCGCGACCGCCATCATTGATGCCATCGACGATAAAGGGTATTTAACCTGTTCTGCCGACGATATCCTTGAAAGCTTAGGTGTCGATGAAATCGAACTCGATGAAGTCGAAGCCGTACTAAAACGCGTACAGCAATTTGACCCTCTTGGTGTTGCCTCTCGTAATCTACAAGAATGCCTGTTACTTCAATTAGCAACATACCCGAAAGACACACCGTGGTTGAGCGAATCCAAACACATTCTTGAGCACCACATCGGTTTATTGGGTAACCGTGATTACCGCCAACTGATGCGCGATACCAAGCTAAAAGAGCCCGAATTAAAAGCCGTGATGCAATTGATCCACGGTTTAGACCCTCGCCCGGGGAACTTGGTCATTTCATCAGAGACCGAGTATGTCGTGCCTGATGTTTCCGTCTTTAAAGATCATGGCAAATGGATCGTCACGATCAACCCAGACAGCGTTCCTCGCATTAAAGTAAACGAGCAGTACGCCGCTCTGAGTAAAAACACCCGTAACAGTGCTGATAGCCAATTTATTCGTACCCACCTCCAGGATGCGAAGTGGCTCATAAAAAGCTTAGAAAGCCGTAACGAAACCCTACTAAAAGTGGCACGATGCATTGTAGAGCATCAACAAGATTTCTTTGAATTCGGTGAAGAAGCCATGAAACCTATGGTACTTAATGATATTGCATTAGATGTTGATATGCATGAGTCCACCATTTCACGGGTTACCACCCAAAAGTACATGCATACCCCACGTGGCATTTTTGAATTAAAATATTTCTTCTCAAGCCATGTAAGCACGGATAATGGAGGCGAATGTTCATCAACCGCCATCCGTGCACTCGTCAAGAAACTGGTTGCCGCTGAAAACCAAGCGAAACCATTAAGTGATAGTAAGATTGCAACATTACTGGCTGAACAAGGCATCATGGTAGCGCGACGTACCATCGCGAAGTACCGTGAATCTCTTGGGATCCCACCATCGAACCAACGTAAACGTTTGATATAGCGTAAATGCTCCAAACGCCCAACAGAAGGAAGATGTCTATGCAAATCAATCTCACAGGACACCATGTGGAAGTTACGGATTCTATGCGTGACTATGTAAACACTAAGTTTGAAAAGCTTGAACGTTTCTTTGACAAAATTAATAATGTCCATGTGATTTTAAATGTAGAAAAATTACAGCAAGTGGCGGAAGCGACTTTGCACATAAATAATGGCGAAATTCACGCCAAAGCGGATGCAGATGATATGTATACCGCGATCGATGCGTTGACCGATAAACTCGTACGTCAATTAAATAAACATAAAGATAAACTCAATAGTCATTAATCATGCAACTGAGATCGGTATTGAGCCTGGACTGCACTAAAAGTGCAGTCCACTGCTCTAGCTTACAATTGTGAGTTTCAATAAAAACTATGATTAAATCGATTTGGAAATGCTCATGCAATCACTCACTAACGTCATAAATGCTTCATCATTCTCCCCTTTGCCCGATCTTAGCGTGTCGTTAACAAATGCTGCATTAGATAAGCAACTATATGGCTTCATTAAAACGCAGAGGGAAGAAATCAAGCACATCATTTCTGGTGAGGATTCACGTCTATTGGTCATCATTGGTCCATGGATGTATTATCTTTCTGCCACTGACAATCTAGCCATAACAAAAAGCCTGATCACCATGTTATGGGGTTCAGACTTTATTGCGAAGCGTCGGCGTTGCTACCGAAGATTCCTTTGCTAAGTCATCAACACACCACTCTGGGCAGACCACAACTCCTGATATAGCCCCTCTTGTTTGAGTAACTCATCATGACACCCTCGCTGAACCAGTTGCCCATTATCGAGCACCAAAATTTGGTCGGCATCCCTAATGGTGCTCAGGCGATGGGCTATTATGATCACGGTTTTGTCTTTCACCAGCTCGGAAATTGCTTGCTGAATATAGTACTGGGTAATCGCATCGACAGAGGCTGTGGCTTCGTCAAGCAAGATAATTGGCGCATTTTTCAACAGTGCTCGGGCAATAGAAAGCCGCTGCCTTTCACCACCAGACAAGCTGGCTCCACTCTCGCCAATAAGTGTCAGGTAGCCTGCCGGTAATCGGTTAATGAATTCGTCACAGTGTGCCATCTTACAAGCAGCAAACACTTCTTCATCACTGGCTATCGGCCGACCAATACGCACATTATCCATAATGGTGCCGTCAAACAACTGTACCTGCTGGAACACCATGCTGATGTACTGGTAAAGTCCTTCGGAACCTAACGCCTTGACGTCTTTACCTCCGACCGTGATAGTCCCCTGACACGGGTCGTAAAAGCGGGCTAACAGGTTCATCACGGTACTTTTACCGCTCCCGGATGGCCCGACAATCGCCGTCACGGCATGATGCCGAGCAGTAAAGCTCACATTATGCAGCACTGGCGTCGACTCATAACCAAAATTCACGCCGTCGAAGCAGACTGAATATTCGTTGACCTCGGCAGCTTGCTCAGGTTCATTCAGTAATACTTCATCATAAAGCGCTTTCAGCTTGCCTTCGCTCTGTACTGCATAACGGAGTATGGTCAAATGCTGACCCATTTCGAGCAGGGGAGAAAGCACGCGGTGGGCAAGCAACATAAACAGCAGCAATGTCAACGGACTCGCGCTACCGGCATCTACCTTGTTCGCAGCAATCAAGAAAAACACCACCAACCCTAGCTCGAGCAACAGCCGGTAGAGCACAACAGGGATGGCCCCCCATTGCTCAACCTTTATCGATAAACGGATCATCTCATCAAAGTGGCGATAAAGCTTGGTCAGCCATAGCTCAGCGCGATGATAGAGCCGCAATGTCTTGATGCCGGTAACAAACTCAACAATCAGGCCCGATGTATCACGATACACCGCTTGTTTTTCTTGGCTCATCTGGACAAACAGTTTGCGTGTCGCCTGCAGCACCCAGAAGGCAAATGGCATACCCATAATCAAGCTGAGCGCCAGCTGCCAGTCAACCCACATTAAACCTGCCACCAGCACCACGGGGATCAATAAGGTAGTCATTACCTCAATCACCAAATGAGTGAAAATGTTTTCGATCCGCAACACATCATCAGTCACCATCTCGGTCAGCTGACCTGTACGATAACGATACAATGTGCCCAACGGCAACTGGTGCACCCGATCAAGCAGCTTCTCCCGGTAGCCTCCCATGATCGAATAACTGGCGAGGAAGCTGTTTTTCTGTCCATGTATTGCACAAAATAGCTGAAGGGCAAAAATACCAACCAGTAACGCCGTTACCATCGCGATCGAAGGTGTAACAAAATCAGTGCCAGCACCACCTTTCATTAATACCTCCTGCAGCCACCAGAAACAGACCAGCATCGGCAGCACATCCAGCAAACGCTCGGCAATACGCCACACCATTCCGCTGAACAACTGCAAAGGTGACCGCTCACTACGTTGAATCACCCGCAGAATAACGCTCCAAATACTATCAACCTTCATGGACCACCTCCTTTACAACAGGTTGGCGTTTGACAGCACCGATAGACCAATTGTCACTGTCATTTTGCAGTTGCCAGATCTGCCGGTAATAATCACTGGCACTCAGAAGATAAGCATGGTCACCCTTCGACTGAATAAATCCGTCTTCAACGATGCCGATGAGATCAGCGCTTTCCAGACCGTAAGTACGATGGGCAATCACCAATACCGTCTTCTCCTTATAGTGCTTTTTCAATGCATGGTAGAATGCCTTTTGGGTCAGGCTATCGGCAAAAGCTGTAGCCTCATCGAGCACAAGGATAGGCGTTTCGGCAAGCAACGCCCGAGCCAATGCAATACGCTGTTTTTCACCTCCAGATAGGCGAACGCCCAGCTCCTGCAATTGCGTATCGTAACCTTCCGGCAAACGTCGAATCAGATCCTCCGCTTGGGCTACAGCAACGGCTTGGTGTATATCTTGATCGGAAATACCATCACGAGCCAGTTGCAAGTTGTCTCGAATTGTTCCTTTGAACAAAAACACATCCTGCGAGGCCACTGCGATCAATGACGCACGCTGTTGGTTATCCAGTGCCGAGACTGGTACCCCATTGATCAGCACTTCTCCGCTATCAGGTACCAGCAAACCAGCCAGCAACTGGGCCAGTGTCGATTTTCCGCCACCGGATCGCCCCATCAGTACTGTGGTTGTCCCCGGTGCTAGGGTCAGGTTTATACCATTCAGCACCGGCAGATCACCGTAGCCAAACGAAACATCTCTAAATGACACTTGCAAAGGAGTCTCCAGCACCGTTGGTAGAGATGCACTCTCGGTCGTTGGCGCAGCCATGATTGGGGCAAGTCGTTTAACCCCGGCCAACACCTCTTTAATTTCGGTGAAGAAATTGCTGACCTTAAGCAAGGGGCGTAGCATTCCGGCGCCAAGCAGTACCGCCATCAGAATATCGAGTAAATGCACTTCACCTGCCTGATAAAGCACCATCGCAGCGGGCAAAATCACCAACAGGTTTGCCCCCAGCAAGCAGGTAAACAACGCCCACCTAGGCACAGTCACCTTTGTAATCTTCCTCACCATGCCGTAATACTGGTCAAGACTGTCCACCATCGCTTTAAAGCGACTGCGGTCTTGTTGAAATAGCTTCATTACCGGCATATTGCGCAGGTACTCTACCGTAGTGTTATTGAGGTTCACCGATGCCTGATGATATTCGTCATAGAGTTGATCCATTCCTCGCATCACCAACATTGAACTGAATACCGCCAGCGGCGCAACCAGCAAACTTGCCAGAGCCAGACGCCAATCCACCCAAACCAAATAGCCGGTCACCACCACCGGGCCAATGGCCGACACCGACACTTCAACTGTATGGTGAGCAACGAAGTTCTCTACCCGCTCGACGTCCTGGAGCACAGCTAGCTTCAGCTGGCCGGAGTGGTATTTTTGCAACCAATGTACCGGCGCCCAGGCAAGGCGAGTAACAAGAAGGCGACGAGTATGAGTCAAAATGCCAAATGCAGCCTTATGGCTCAGTCCATATGCCAGCGCATACACCACCGTCTTTGCCACCAAAGCCACCATCATCCATAGCGCCGAGTGATAAAGCGAGGCTGCCAGTTCAGGGGCAGAAATATCATACTGGTAGTATCCGAGCACAGCTTCCATTGCATGAAAAATAAGCCAGAAAGGCAGTACCTCGAGCAACGCTGCAAAACAGGCAAATATCATTGAGGCAGAAAGATACCCCTGTTGAACCTTGACCAGTCGCCATAAGGTCAACCAGCCGGTGTCATCTTCCACATTAGACATAGTCGTCATTCCTTCGTATCAACAGGAAACAATGCGACAGATAATAAATTTTCCGCCTAGCCACAAGCTACCCAGATCAGTAGCCGCCGACCCCAATCGGATTAATGGATTAAAGAATTAGGATAACTCAACCCGATACGGACATTTCTATCCCGATAGGAGTGGCTTAGCCTCGTGACTTTTTCTACCCTCGCCAATCCGGAAATGAAAATCATTACCAATAAAAGAAGGCTGGTATGGTTAAAGAAAAGAATGAATCTGGCTTCATCGCGGCACTGGCTGATGCTAAACAGTCATATATTGATGACGGAGTACTGCCCCCCCTGACGTTATGGCAATGGCTTGAAATCTGGGATCGAAACTATCATCAACACACAGCTCTGGTTGATGGAGATGAATACCTAAGCTACCAGGGTCTCAAAGAGAGCGCAGAGTACGTTGCCGCTGGGTTGCAGCAACAAGGCATTGGCGCCGGGGATACGGTGCTTGTACAGCTTCCAAACAGCAACCATTTTGTTGTTCTATGCTTTGCCCTATTTCGCCTTGGTGCCAAGCCTATTATGGCCATGCCAGCCCATAGGGAAAAAGACATTAACGCCCTATGTCAACAGGCCCAACCGGTTGCCTATGTAGTGCCGGATCACTTCTTAGGCTTTAACTACCAAGTGCTGGCTGATCATATCTCGCAGCAACACCCATGCATCCGAACCGTCATTATTGATGGTAAAAGTGCTAACCATCTCACCTTCGAGCAGTTTCTCCACTCAGCTCCTCTTGACCCTGACACCCCGCAGCCCAGTCCAACCAACATCGCTTTGCTGCTACTCTCAGGAGGAACCACCGGTACTCCGAAACTGATCCCACGCACCCATGCCGATTACGCCTTCAATGCCATAGAATCTGCCAAGGTATGTAGAATGAGTCCGCAAAGTGTCTACCTTGCTGCCCTGCCGATCAGCCATAACTTTCCGTTGGCCTGTCCGGGTATTCTCGGCACCCTTAGTGTCGGCGGTAAAGTCGTGATGGCCAAAACCGCTGGTGACGATGAGGCTTTTTCCTTAATAGAGCAAGAGAAAGTGACCATCACAGCTCTGGTTCCACCGCTAGCCAAGCTCTGGCTGGAAACCAAAGAATGGGATGAAACCGATATATCAAGCCTGCAATTATTACAAATCGGCGGATCTCGATTAGAAGAAAAAGTGGCCCGCCAGATCACACCAATCCTTGGATGCCAATTACAACAAGTTTTTGGCATGGCCGAGGGGTTGCTATGTTATACCCGCCTTGACGACGATATCGAAACCGTAGCAACAACACAGGGCAAACCTCTGTCTACTGCCGATCAAATCCAAATCCTAGCCCCAGACGGCAGTCCGGTCAGCCCAGGAGAAGCTGGTGAGCTGCTCACCAAAGGTCCATACACCATCAAGGGCTATTATCTGGCCGAAGAACACAACAAAAAAGCCTTTACCCAAGAAGGGTTCTACCAGTCTGGCGATTTAGTACGCCAGACTGCCAATGGTTACCTGATAGTAGAAGGGCGGCTGAAAGAACAAATAAACCGCGCCGGAGAGAAAATTGCGATTGCCGAGATTGAAGAACTTCTGGTCGAGCATCCAGATGTAATTGACTGCATTCTCATCCCAGTTCCGGATGAACGGCTAGGTGAGCGCAGCTGTGCTTTTGTTATCAGCGATAACCCAGCGTTCGATCTACAGCAAGTCCAACAGTATCTGACCCAACACGGACTACCCCGCTACAAGCAACCCGACCAGCTTGAACACATAGCCATGTGGCCACTAACTACGGTTAGCAAAGTTAACAAACAGGCCCTAAGCCAACTTGCCATTGAAAACGACTAACCAGGATGAACAGCCACACATTGTACCAACATATCCATTATCGATAGGGTTCCCACATGATCAGTTACATTGAGCGAAAACTCTACATTCAAACACCAGCGATAGACTTATTGATGGCAATCGCCCGCAGCGGCTTATACACCAACTACACCCTCTATGAACAACCCCATGAATGGGCCATGGCTCTGGGGAATTTGGCATCGATTCGGGCAACAGCCGATACTGTGACACTATTCTCTGAAGATCAGTACCAACGTTTTAGTCGCCCACGCCTGAGTGATGCCATTGCTGAGGCTACTGCTGCATTACCCGTGAAAGACTGGCGTCTCTACGGCTGTGCCCAGTTCGAACTGTCCCACATTTTCCATGGTATCAAGTCAACCCGTATTGCGACCGACCAACCCCTATTGGAGCTGTTTGTACCTCAGTGCGAAATCCGCATCGAACAACAGCACCTACTGCTACGCGCAACGACTCCGCAGAAACTGGAAGCCCTGCAACACCTTATCGAACAGGTTGATACCAATCCGTCCCGGCCATCACTCAATCAAATGACATTAGCCTACCAAAACATTGCCGCTTACCAACAAGATCAATACCGGCAGGCAGTACAGCAAGCGGTGCTAGATATTAAAGAACATCGATATCAGAAAGTCATCATGTCACGCCAGATCCCGCTCAAACAACCTGTGGATATTCTGGAAAGCTACCAGACCGGTCGGCGTAATAATACCCCTGCTCGCTCTTTCATCTATAGCCAGGGCGGCTTTATGGCCGCTGGCTTCAGCCCTGAAACGGTGGTGGAAGTCGGAGCCAGTGGCTGGGTCAGCACCCAGCCACTGGCCGGTACGCGCGCCATCGGTGCTAATAAAGCAGAAGAAGCCCGCCTAAAAGCAGAGCTACTGGCGGATACCAAAGAAATTGCCGAGCATGCAATATCGGTCAAGCTGGCCATAGAGGAACTGGAATTGGTCTGTGATGCAAATAGCCTGTCAGTGAGCGAATTTATGGCAATCCGCCGACGAGGCTCAGTCCAGCACCTAGCATCCCGGGTCAAAGGCCAACTGGCTGAGGGGAAAAACTGCTGGGATGCTTTTGAGGCCCTGTTCCCAGCTGTTACCGCCTCTGGTATCCCTAAAAAGCCAGCCATCGAAGCTATCCAGCGCCTCGAGCACCAAAACCGTGGGCTGTACAGCGGATGCATCATGATTACCGACAGCCAAGGCTCCATGGACGCCGCCTTGGTTCTGCGTTCTATCTATAACCAGCACAACCAGCAATGGCTCCAGGCCGGTGCCGGTATTGTTGACCAATCAAAGCCTGATCGAGAGCTAGAAGAAACCATTGAAAAACTAACTTGCATCATGACCAACCTTGTCGCTAAAACCGCAACCGCAACCGCAACCGACTGTAGATCAAAGACCACTGCGGACCAGAACAAGGAACTGGAGACTTACAAATGAACAAGCCTGCCCGTAGCCGGAAACCCCTCGACCGCGAGAGCGTGATCGCCTCTATCCAGGCCTTGATTGGGTCCGATGTGGCCCAACACCCTAACACCAACCTGATTGAACTCGGCCTTGACTCATTACACATTATGCGTCTATCCAATCAGTGGCGTCGTCAGGGATCCCGGGTTACCTTTGCAAAACTAATTGAACAACCAGTATTATCGCGCTGGCTTGAACTGCTGCTGCCCGAGCAACAGCAAGATGCACCACAAGAAGAAAGCATCAACATCTTGGCTGAACAGACCCGCCAGGGTATCCATTATTCCGAAGACCCCTTTGCACTAACTGACGTTCAGTATGCTTATTGGATCGGGCGCCAGGACGATCAAGAGCTGGGAGGTGTAGGTTGTCATGCGTATTTGGAGATCGATGGTCAAGCTGTCGAACCAAAGCGGCTTGAGCGGGCCTGGCACGCTCTGATAAACCAGCACAGCATGTTACGAGCTCGGTTCAACGACAATGGTCAACAGTACATTCCCGACAGTGCCTCGCTTCCTGTACTCAACGTCCATGATTTGCGTCAGCTAACACCGCAACAGGCCAAGCTGCGAGCCCGGGCGATACGCGACACCCTGTCACACCGCAGACTAGATATTGAAAACGGCCAGGTTATGGGGCTGGTCCTGACTCTGTTTGCCAACGGCAGTACCCGTATTCATTTTGACATTGACCTATTGGTGGCCGATGTCCAAAGCCTACATATCCTGCTTCGTGATCTAGCGTCGACTTACCATGCAATTGGCAACGATCTTGAACAAGACCCGGATCGCCCCCTCAAAGAAGTACTGAAAGCCGATCCCCAATGGCGTTTTTCTCATTACCTCGCGACCGAGCAAGCACGCCACCAGGACAACATGGCTGCCGACAAAGCCTATTGGAAAAAGCGCATGCCTGATCTGCCATCCGGTCCCCAACTTCCACTGGCTTGCGACCCCAAGTCTGTCACCCGTCCGGTTTTCAGCCGCCGTAGCCACCAACTCAGTCTAGAAAAATGGCAGAAGATCAAAGCCATTGCCGCCAAGTTTTCACTCACCCCGGCGATGGTACTTGCTAGTGCCTATGGCCAGGTACTGGCTCGCTGGAGCGCCGAACCAGAATTTGTTCTTAACGTGCCATTATTTGACCGCCAAACTGATCATATAGGCATCGAAGATGTAGTGGCCGACTTTACCAACCTAATGCTACTTGAGTGTAACTACCGCACTCCACAATCCTTCCTGTCCCAGACAGAGCAACTCCAGCGCCAGCTACATCGCGATCTTGCTCATGCGCGCTATTCGGCAGTCAGCATCCAGCGCGAACTAGCACGTCAGGGGCGTGAACAAGGTGTCTCTGCACCGGTGGTTTTTGCCTGTAACCTTGGCACCCCGCTGCTGACCGAGCAGTGTCAGCACACACTGGGAACACTCCATTATATGATTTCCCAAACCCCGCAAGTCTGGCTGGATCACCAGCTTTATGAAGGCGAAGACGGGCTATTGCTAGCTTGGGATGCGATTGATACCCTGTTCCCGCCTCAGCTTATCGACAATATGTTCCGAGCCTATACCGATCTGCTTGAAGCACTGGCCAAAAATGAGCAGAACTGGCACCAAACAAACCCAGTTGCGTTACCGGCTGATCAGTTGACTCAGCGTCGTCTGACCAACCAGACGAAACAAGACATTACCCCTCGTTTGCTGCACCAAGAAATGTTTGCGATTGCACACCGGAATCCGCTCCGGATCGCCCTGATCGACAGCCAGCAACAGATGAACTATGGCGAGCTGGCCCTCCGGGCGCTGCAAATTGCTCGCCTGCTTCAGCAGCACGGTCTGTCAGCAGGTGAACCTGTCGCTGTCACCCTACCGAAAGGATGTAGCCAGATATGCGCTGTCATGGGGATTTTGGCCGCCGGTGGCTGCTACGTCCCTATCGGTATCCACCAGCCCGACGCACGACAGGCGAAAATTCACCGCACGGCAGGGGTTAGCCTAGTACTAAGTGATACTGAACATCAGGCCAATGTTGCCACCCAAACAGTCACTTGTCTGGATATCAGCAAAGCCGATGCCCTGCCTCCCTTGTCTGAGCCCGTAGTCGTCTCACCGGCGCAAAGTGCATATATTATTTTCACTTCAGGCTCGACCGGTGAGCCCAAAGGGGTAGAGATGGCACACCAAGCCACATCCAACACCATTGATGACATCAATGCCCGCTACAGCGTGCATGCCGACAGCCGGGTACTGGCCGTATCAGCACTGGACTTCGATCTGTCTGTCTACGATATCTTCGGTGTGCTCAGTGTCGGTGGTGCGATGGTACTGATCGACGAAGAACAACGTCGTGATGCCACTGCCTGGCTCTCCCTTATCGAACAACACAAGATCACCATCTGGAATACCGTTCCTGTCCTGTTGGATATGCTAATGGTTATCGCACAGGACCATCCACACAGCGAAGAACATCCAGTCCTGCCATTTGAGCAGGTCATGTTATCTGGTGACTGGATCGGACTCGATCTGCCACCTCGCCTACATGCCCTCACCTCCCCCAACATCAGGTTGGCAGCCATGGGTGGTGCAACAGAAGCGGCTATATGGTCCAACACATTTGACCAGTTCCCCCCTGACCAAACCCTTCCGGCATCCTGGTCATCCATTCCTTACGGGACACCGCTGGCAAACCAATACTACCGGGTAGTCAACGCGCAAGGACAAGACTGTCCGGACTGGGTTCCGGGTGAGTTGTGGATCGGTGGTCGCGGGTTGGCTGAAGGCTACCGAGGGGATGAAACCCTGACCGAACAACGGTTTGTCATCGCTAAAACCGACACTCTAGATAACGTTCAGGACAAGTTGCGCTGGTACCGCACTGGCGATATGGGATGTTACTGGCCAAACGGCCAAATTGAGTTTCTTGGCCGCCTCGACCACCAGGTCAAAGTACGAGGGCACCGTATTGAGCTAGGCGAAATTGAAACTGCGCTGCTCAGCCAGCCAGCGATCTGCCGGGCCGTTGTTGCCACCCTGCGCAGTGATGATCAGCCTGCAACACTGGCTGCCACATTAGTCGCTGAGCCAGGCCATCACATTGACACTAAAGCGATCACCACTGGCCTGCAGCAATTAGTACCCGATTACATGGTGCCTACCTTATTGGTTGAGGTTGAAACTATTCCACTAAGCAACAACGGAAAAATCGATCGTAAACAGATCATTGCCCTGCTTTCCGAGTACTTGAATCAGCAGGGTGCAACCTTGACGCTCCTACAGACAACTAATGAGATCGCAGTTGCCAAAGTGTGGCAACAGTTGTTGCCTGCAGAGCAACTTGGCCGTGAAAGCAACTTCTTTACCCTAGGCGGTGACAGCCTGCTGGCAACCCAGGTCATTTCAGCGTTACGCCAGCAGGGATTTGATACCGAGCATCCTCTGCGTCAACTGTTCGCCAATCCTATACTGGCAGAGTTTGCAGCCATTTTGCACAAAGGCGAAACTGTTGAACCAACACCACAGATTCAACCTGATCTGACCAACCGCCATCAGCCCTTCCCGTTCACGGAAATACAGCAAGCATATTGGATGGGGCAATCCCCAGGGTTGCCGCTTAACTGCGGTACTCATTATCTGGTCGAACTGGACGGAGAAAATGTGGATCTCGACCGTCTGGCTCAAGCATGGCATGCTCTGGTTAAGCGCCATGAAATGTTACGAGCCATTGTCACCCCTGATGGCATGCAGCAAATCCTGCCAGCTGTCGCACCACAGCCAATCAAACAGTGCCGCATCGATGTCAGCGAACATACTGATGGCCTGACTGCCGCCCGCCAGCAACTCAAGCAATACTGGCAGGCCCTGTCTGAAAACCACCAAAATCAGGCTGCCGGTATCACTACGGATGCAGGCCCGGCTCATCGTCTCTTTGCTGTTCACTATCACGATCGCCAAGGCAAGCCACGCCAGAGGATCGGGATTATCTTTGATTACCTGACGCTGGATGGCTTCAGCATCAAGCTGGTGCTTGAACAACTGGCCACGGCCTACAGCACGCCGAATCAACTTCCGCCAGCCCCTGATCTCTCGTTCCGCGATTACGTCAACCAGATCGTACCGCACAGTGACGAGCTTGCTAGAGCTGAAAAATACTGGACAGAAAAATTACAAAGCCTGCCAATGGCGGCCTCGCTACCATTGGCACACGAACCAGATACACTGACCGATATGACGGTCAGACGCCGCCATGCCCGCTTGAGCCGTAGCAAGTGGCAATTACTCAAAGACAAGGCACGCAGTCACCAGATCACCCCTTCCGTAATGCTGCTAGTTGCCTATAGCCAGATCATCCGAGCCTGGAACAGTGGCCGTGATCACACCCTCAATCTGACTTTGTTTGATCGTAAAGACGTCCATCCGGATATCAACCAAGTACTGGGTGACTTCACCTCATTGGCTCCGATAGGTTTCTATCAGGAACGAGGCCACAGCCTGCTGGAACAGGCCCAGGCAACCCAGCTAGAAATCGCTCAGGCTCTTGAACACAAAGCCATTTCATCGATCTGGATCCAACGTGAGAGGACGCGTGAAGTGAGCATGACTGCCGCATCACTCCCCATCGTATTTACCAGCACTTTAGGATTGGGCAACGGCCTGTTCGAGCAAGTACCTACTGGTTTCCCTGAATTTGCTGCTGGTGGACTATCCGAAACTCCCCAGGTATGGCTTGACCATCAGTTGTATGAGTACAACGGCGAACTGACCTTATCTTGGGACACCGTCGAAGGCCTGTTCCCGGTAGGTATGATCGATGACATGTTCGATGCCTATCAGGACTTGCTCGATCAATTAATAACACAAGACTGGCAACAACCTCTGGCCTTACCATTGCCACAGGCACAGCTGACTGCACGCAGTGATGCCAATGACACCCAACAGACAATCCCACCTCGCCTATTGCATCAATCAATGTTTGACATTGCCCGGGCAACACCAGAGCGTATCGCACTAATAGCCGGTGAACAGACGATCAGTTATGGCAAGCTAGCTACCCAAGCTCTGCAAATTGCCGCGCTCTTGCAACAACATGGTTTGAAAGCCAATGAACCAGTAGCTATTACCCTACCTAAAGGTCCTGCGCAAATTGCCGCCGTCTTTGGCGTTCTTGCGGCTGGCGGTTGTTACGTTCCCATCGGCATCCACCAGCCAGAAGCTCGCCAGTCACGCATTCATCGAACTGCCGAAATCCGCATAGTATTGACCGACCACAACCTTCACTCAAGCTTTGCCGCAGAGGGGGTCACCTGCCTGAATCTCCACCATTCCAACAATCTGGATCCCCTCTCCGAACCGGTTGCAGTCTCACCGGAGCAAAGCGCTTATATTATCTTCACCTCTGGCTCAACGGGTGAACCCAAAGGCGTGGAAATGGCTCACCAGGCGGCCGCCAATACCATTGATGATATTAATACCCGCTACGAAGTTCATGCTGACAGCCGTGGTTTGGCTATTTCAGCCCTTGATTTTGACCTGTCAGTCTATGACATTTTCGGGCTGCTCAGTTGTGGCGGCGCCATAGTGCTAATAGACGAATACCAGCGCCGCGATGCCGAAATATGGCTAGCACTGATCCAACGCCACCAGGTAACGGTATGGAATACTGTTCCTGTACTGCTCGATATGCTGCTGATCGAAGCCCAGAGCAAAGCCATCCAAGATCACAAACAAATGCTTCCTTTTGAACAGGTGTTGTTATCCGGTGACTGGATCGGACTGGACATCCCTAGCCGCTTATTTGCCCTCAATGCACCAGATGTCAAGCTGGCCGCAATGGGCGGGGCTACGGAGGCTGCGATCTGGTCCAATACTTTTGACCAATTCTCGCCAGAACAGGATTTACCAACTCAATGGACCTCGATTCCTTACGGTAAACCGCTGGCAAATCAGCGCTACCGGGTTGTCGACAGTCAAGGACAAGACTGCCCAGACTGGGTACCGGGTGAACTATGGATCGGTGGAATCGGTCTAGCAGAAGGTTACCGAGGAGATCCCGTGTTATCAGCTCAACGCTTTGTCCAAACTGACTGCACTACCCATTCGGGGACAACAGGCAAGCAGCGCTGGTACCGCACGGGGGATATGGGACGTTACTGGCCAGATGGTAATCTGGAGTTCCTCGGCCGCCTGGACCATCAGGTAAAAATCCGCGGTCACCGGATTGAATTGGGTGAGGTGGAAACTGCCCTGCTCAACCAGCCAGCCATAAGCCGAGCCGTGGCTATCACCTTACGCCCAGCCGGGCAGCCTGCTGTGCTGGCCGCTGCCGTCGTCGCCGAGCAGGATCTATGCCTCAATGAACAAGAAATCAAAACAGGCCTGCAGCAACGGGTTCCCGATTACATGATCCCAACTTTGCTCATTGCTGTTGATGAGATTCCGTTAAGTCACAACGGCAAAGTCGACCGCAAACAGATCACGGACGTACTGACAAAACATCTGGCCGAACAAAGCACGGTACTGACTCCCTTACAAACAACCACGGAGCAGACAGTAGCAGCTATCTGGCAACAGCTCCTCCAAATCGAGAGCATCGGTCGTGAAAGCCACTTTTTCACTCTGGGTGGGGACAGCCTCCTCGCCACACAGGCTGTCGCCGCATTACGTCAAGCCGGGTTGGATACCGAGCAACCACTTCGCTTGTTGTTTGCCAAGCCGATATTGGCCGAGTTTGCTGCAGAGCTCAGACTAAGTGACACCAATGAAGCCTTGCCAACCCTAATAGCCGAGCCTGATAACCGCTTTGAGCCATTCCCGTTAACTGAGGTTCAGCAGGCCTACTGGATGGGGCAGTCACCAGGCCTGCCGCTTAACTGCGGCACCCACTACCTAGTCGAGCTCGATGGTGATATGGTGGATATTGCCCGCCTTGAGCAGGCCTGGAACGGACTGGTTGAACGCCATGATATGCTTCGCGTAGTTGTCGATGAACACGGCCAGAACCAAACTGTCCAACCGCAGGTTACGCCATACCGCATTGAGCTCGCCCCCGAGTGTTACGCGAGCCAGTCAGAAGCCAAGGCGCAAATTAACCAGTGGTGGCAAAACGTAACCCAAGCTGCAGAACAGACTCTGTTTGCTATCCGTATTGTCCGCTATGGCAAACAGCGTAACCGCCTCGGTCTGATATTTAATTACCAAACCCTTGATGGTTTCAGCATCAAGTTGCTACTCAAAGAACTGGCAATCCGCTACCATGACCCACGGGCCCCATTGCCTGAAATAGCCATTTCGTTCCGCGATTACATCAACCAAATCCAGCCTCAACCAGCAGCGCTGGAAAAGGCCCAAGCCTACTGGAAGAACAAACTTAACAGCTTACCACTAACCCCGGCATTACCGCTGGCCAAAGATCCACGTACCTTAAACAAACCACTGTTCTGCCGTCGGGAAGCCAAGCTTAATACCCAGCAGTGGCAGCTATTGCGCCAATCAGCCCAGCAACAAGGGATCACACCATCGGTATTGATCCTAGCCGCCTATGCCGATGTACTGAGCCAATGGAGCGGCGGAGCGGCACTTACCGTCAACCTGACTCTGTTCGACCGCAAGCCAGTTCATGCGGACATCAACAAGGTTGTTGGGGACTTTACCTCACTGGCTCCGGTCTGCTACACACCTAGCAGCTCGATGACCCAGCTCGATGTGGCGCGCCAGCTCCAGCAGGAGGTTGCCGACGCCCTTGAACACCGTGAACTGTCATCAATCTGGGTCCAGCGCGAGCGGGCGAAGACCATGGATATGACTGCAGCAGCACTACCTGTTGTCTTTACCAGCACCTTAGGGATCTCGGACAATCTGCTGGGCGACGACGCCATGGTTCATTTCCCGCAACTGACAGGTGGCGGTCTGTCTGAGACCCCGCAAGTATGGCTTGATCACCAGATGTATGAATCGCAAGGGGAGTTGCTGATCTCCTGGGACAGTGTTGATGAACTATTTCCGACCGGAATGTTGGATGACATGTTCAATCAGTTCATCAAGGTAGTCAGCCAAATGACTACCCAATGGCAGTCACCTTTTGCCTCACTGTTACCCGATACCCAACAGCAAGTTCGACAGCAGGTTAACGCCCCGACCCCCGAGGCACTTTCTCCACGGTTGCTACACCATGACATGTTTGACATTGCTCGCCGCCACCCTCAACGTATTGCACTGATTGAAAATGACAAACAGCTGACCTATGGCGAACTGGCTAACCAAGCCTTGCGTATCGCCAGTGCGCTAAGACGCGATGGACTGCAAGACGGTGAACCGGTAGGGATCACCTTGCCTAAAGGCTGCCACCAAATTTCTGCGGTGTTCGGGATTCTTGCCGCCGGTGGATGTTATGTCCCGATTGGAATCCACCAGCCAGCGGTACGCCAAGCAAAAATCCACCAACGAGCAGGAATACGAAGAGTACTGACCGATGCAGGGCACAATCACCTAATCCCTACCGGTGAAATCTACGCTATCTCCATTGACACCGCACTGCTGGCAGAGTCATTAGCTGAGCCGGTCACAGTCTCCCCGGCACAAAGTGCCTACATCATCTTCACTTCAGGCTCCACAGGTGAGCCTAAAGGTGTCGAAATGGCCCACCAGGCAACAGCCAATACTATTGACGATATCAATACCCGTTATGGTGTCCATGCTGACAGCCGAGTACTGGCGGTATCTGCTCTCGACTTCGACCTGTCTGTGTATGACATCTTCGGCCTGCTTAGCACCGGCGGTGCCATGGTACTGATTAACGAAACGCAACGCCGTGATGCTGCCACCTGGCTGAAATTGGTTGAACGCCATAACATTACAGTGTGGAATACCGTACCAGTGCTGATCGATATGCTGATGGTAGTGGCCGAACACTCTCCCCGTGACAGCCAGCACCCTGCATTACCGTTTGAACAAGTGATGCTCTCCGGTGACTGGATCGGGCTAGATCTGCCCGGCCGCCTATTTGCCCTCAGCGGCCCAGAGGTCAGGCTGAGCGCCATGGGCGGAGCAACAGAAGCAGCTATCTGGTCAAACACTTTCGATCAGTTCAAACCGGGCCACCTACTTCCTGCCGACTGGCATTCCGTACCTTACGGCTATCCGCTGACCAACCAATGCTATCGGGTCGTTGATGCCCATGGCCGGGACTGCCCTGACTGGGTGGCCGGTGAACTGTGGATTGGTGGAGCCGGAGTCGCCCGAGGGTACTGCGGTGATCAAGCCCTAACCGAGGCGCACTTTGTTATGGCAAGCACCGAGACATACGGTGACGGCACAACACCGCTACGCTGGTACCGAACCGGGGATCTGGGTCGCTACTGGCCAGATGGCACCCTCGAATTCCTAGGCCGATTAGATCATCAGGTTAAAGTCAGAGGCCACCGCATTGAGCTTGGTGAGATAGAAACTGCCCTTATGACACTTCCTTCAGTCATTAAAGCTGTCGCTGTCGCCCTCCGCCCAACTAATCAACCGGCCACTCTAGCCGCAGCCATAGTCATGGCACAGGGGGTGATGATAGACACAAACGCCATCCTGGCTGAACTGCATCAGCTCCTACCCGACTACATGGTACCGAGCAACTTGGTCGCTGTAACGGATATCCCATTAAGTAGCAACGGCAAGATAGATCGCAAGCAGATAACACAAATGCTTGTCGAACACATCCCGCAGGCTGGCTTTGAGCCACCCGCCGACGGGCTAGAGCAGGACATTGCCGCAATCTGGTGTGAGGTGCTTCGTCTTGAGCATATTTCCCGTCACGATGATTTCTTTACAATTGGCGGGGATAGCCTTAGTGCAACTCAGATTGTCCAGCAACTTCAGCAACAACGTGTCAGCCCGGACAGCATCTCATTGGTTACCCTGTTCACCGCACCCAATATTGCCGCATTAGGCCAGCAGATCCGCGAGCAATGGTTAGCACTGTCATCCGAACACACACAGACATCAGAAAATATTTTCGAGGAAGGCTCACTATGAGTTACATGACAATGAACGTCAGCACGATGATTACCGATCTGCAGGCAAAAGGAATTTACCTTTGGGTTGACGCGCAACAGCTTCGTTTCAAGGCGCCGGTTGGCGCCCTGACCGACGACATGCGCCAAGCCATCGGGGCCAGAAAGCAGGCCTTTATCGACCACCTGTCAGCCTCCAAAGATCAAACGCGTATCCCGGCAGATCCGGAAAACCGCTATGAACCATTCCCGTTAACCGATCTTCAGGTAGCCTATATCGTCGGTCGTCGCAGTAACTATGAGCTGGGTGGCGTTGGCTGCCACAGCTATATCGAACTGGAACTGCCACGACTGGATCATGCTCGACTAGAAGCCGCCTGGCACAAGCTGATCCGGCGCCATGACATGTTGCGTGCAGTCATCAGTACCGATGGTCAACAACGGGTATTGAAAAATGTAACCCTACCGCCGGTAGCCATCAAGGATCTTGCCGGACAAAGCCGGGAGAACTTCGATCTGGCCGTTAAGCGCTCACGTGACGAAATGGCCTTTCGTTGTTACGACTCTGAATGCTGGCCGCTGTACGAGCTGCGCTTGACCCTGCACAATGACAAGGCAATATTGCACCATTCAACAGATCTGTTGATTGCTGACTTTGCCAGTATCCAAATCCTGCTGGCTGAGCTTGGAGATCTTTACGATCATCCGAACAAAGATTACCCGCCGCTAGCAGTTACCTTCCGAGACATCCTCCAGGCCAAACTGCACCGGAACGCCAATAAGAGCGGCGACGAACAAGCGCGTTACCAGAAGCATAAAGACTATTGGATAAATCGCATCACCACGATACCGGGGGCTCCGGAGCTTCCGATCACAGCAACATTGCCTTCCGCGCCGCCCACCACCCCAGGTGATCCGACTTTCCAGCGCCTGAGCTTGTCGCTAGACACATCACAATGGGATCATTTCTGTCAGCAGGCAACCGAACATAAAATCACCCCATCCAGCGTAGTGCTCAACGCCTTTGCTGAGGTGCTGCGCCGCTGGTCGCGCAATGCCGATTTTTGTATCAACCTAACCTTGCTCAACCGACTCAGCGATCATCCGGACATTCCGCGTGTAGTCGGCGACTTCATTGCTGTAAATGTACTGGAAGTTAACGATGATCGAGGTGAACGATTTATCGACCGCACTCAGGCCCTGCAACAACAACTTTGGCAAGATATGGCGCACAGTGATTTCACCGGCATTGAAGTATTGCGTGAAATGACCCGTCAGAAACAGGGCAACGTGCTTATCCCGGTTGTCTTTACCAGTACCATCGGGGTCACCGGAAACACGCTGCCGGAAAATGCCTTTATGCACCACGCTAAGCTCAATTACGGTATAACCCAGACACCGCAGGTCTGGCTGGATTGCCAGGCTACCGAGCGCAACGGCGAGCTGCATATTGACTGGGATATCCGTCTGGGTGTTTTTATGCCGCAGGTCATCGAACAGGCTTTTGCCTCTTTCCGCACGCTACTAGAAAACCTGTCAAGCCAACCGGAATACTGGCAACAAACAGATGTGGTCACTCTGCCAGCACAAACCTTGGCGCAGCGCGATAGTCTCAACAATGAAAAAAATACCCCTCTGCCACAAGGCTACCTCCACCAGGCGTTTTGCCAACAAGTTCTGTCTGCCCCGACACAAACAGCCCTGCTCTGCGGCAACCAGTCATGGAGTTACCGGGAACTGGCTCGATGGGCACTGGCTATCGCAAATAAACTTCATGCTGTCGACTGCCAGCCGGGCGAACCGGTAGCACTGTTCCTAGACAAGAGTCCATTGCAAATTGCCGCAGTTATGGGGGTTCTGCTGGCAAAGGGAGCCTATGTACCGATCGATATCACCCAGCCAGCTCAACGCTGCCGTTCGATTCTTGAGGATTCCGGTGCAAAATGGGTGATCTGTTCAACCGAACAGCACCAGCACCCGTGGCCCCAAGGGGTCGAAGCCCTAGCCATGGATCCAGAGCTAACCGATTCAACCACGTTACCCGATACTCAGCAGGTAAACACGGCCATGCATGCAATGATTATCAAGGGGATGGAAGCCGACACAACCAATCAACTTGCATACATACTGTATACCTCAGGCACCACAGGAAAACCCAAAGGGGTCATGCTGAGCCATCAAGGGGTAGCCAACACCATTGCAGGGTTCAATGACCAATTTGCCTTCAGCGCAGAGGATCGAACCCTAGCGCTAGTCAATTACAGTTTTGACTTATCAGTACTAGATATCTTCTGCACCTTTACTGCGGGGGCAACCCTAGTACTTCCGGATAGCCAATGGCGTACCGATCCGGGAAGTTGGGCAACCGCAATCGAGCAGCATAACGTAACGGTGTGGAATTCAGTTCCGGCCCATATGCAGATGCTGATGGCCTGGCACGAGAACCATACCGAATGCGACTTGAGTAGCCTGCGTATTGCCTTTATCTCCGGCGACTGGATCCCAGTAACATTACCGTCAGTGATCCACCAGCACCTACCGGAACTATCACTCAACAGCTTGGGCGGGCCAACCGAAATCTCCGTGACTTGTATCTATAATCCGATCAAGGAGGTCCCCCCTCATGCCACCAATATTCCTTACGGCACACCACTGCGAAATCACAATCTATATATCCAAAATAGCCGTTTCGAGGATTGTCCAGACTGGACACCAGGCGAAATGCTCGTGGGCGGGCCGGGCGTGGCTTTAGGTTTTGCCAATGACCCCGCCCGCACCGCACAGCGCTTTATCACCCACCCCCGCACAGGTGAACGCCTGTACCGTACCGGGGATATCTGTCGTTACCGTCCGGATGGGGTGATCGAAATCCTTGGCCGCGAAGATAATCAAGTAAAAATCCGCGGCCACCGTATTGAACTAGGTGAAGTTGAAGCAGCACTTAACGAATTACCATATATCAAGCAAGCGGTCGCATTGACCCGAACCAACCCTGTAGAACTGGTAACCGCTCTGGTACTGGCTGATAACAGTGCCTCTGCAGATTGCACCGTAACGCAGGCTGGTTCCGATAACGAGCTGACACATATCATCCAATCGGATCTACAACAGGTGCTACCGGTTTACATGATCCCCTCTACCTGCAAAGTAATGGAAGCCATTCCGCTCACCGCCAACAACAAAGTTGATCGCAAGACTCTCAAGAAAATGTTTGCCAGTCAAATCATCGATAACACAGCTTTTGAACCGCCTAAAGACAACTGGATAGAGCAGAAACTAGCCGAAATCTGGTGTGAACTGACCGATATTGAAAGATTATCGCGAAATGATGACTTCTTCATGATTGGAGGATCCAGCCTGTCAGCTGTAAGCCTACTTAACCGCCTGACGGAGGAACGCTTTGCGGTCAATATCGATCTCATCTTTAACAACCCGATGTTTAAAGATATGGTGGAGGCCCTGCAGAAAGGTGAAGATGAAGAAGAGCGCTTCAGGCAAGCCATCGACACTGATGCGTTGTTTAAACAAGTAACCAGACACCGCGATCACGCCACCCCTTATCTGCCACAACACACCGAGAGCGCTCCAGCCAAGGTCTTTATGACCGGTGCAACCGGATATCTGGGCATCTATATCCTCAAGTCGGTTCTTGAGCAGACCAATGACACCTTATACTGCCTAATCCGCTGCCGCGATGAAGAAAACGGCTATTTCCGCCTTCAGCAACTGGCCGATGAAAAAGGCTTATCACTCCAACTTGATCGTACTCGGATCAAGATTATTCCCGGCGACCTGACTACTGACCAGTTCGGTATTGCACCTAAGCGCTACCAATGGCTGACACAGAATATTGATAAAGTACTGCATATCGCAGCCCTGATCAGCCTGATTGCCCCCTTATCTTCGCTATACCCAATCAACGTCAAAGGTTCGGCTAATGTAATTGAGCTAGCGTCAACCCACAAGATCAAGCCTATCCATTACATGTCAACAATTGGGGTGCATTACCGTTTACCGTACCACAAAGATGAGCCGCCTGTGCCGGAAGACACCAACTCGTTTGAACCTTGGCACAAACCTGAGCTGACCTACGAGCACACGAAATATATGGCCGAGCAGCTGTTCTACATGGCTCGCCAACGCCAGATCCCTGTCAACATCTTCCGTTCTGGGGCCATTACCTGGGACAACACCCAAGCTGCACCATTTATCAATGACGATGCCTTTGTAAAGTTCTTCCGGACCTGTCTGAGCATCAATGCCTATCCGGACTCGCAAATCCTGATCAGCACTACACCGGTAAATGTGGTTGCACGCTATATTGCACAACTGAGCAAGCCGGAGATTACCAGCGAAGGCAAGAACTACCATGTGGTCTCACGTTACAGCCATACCGGCGATCAAATCTATCAATGGCTAAATAGCCTTGGTAGCCAATTCGAAAAACTAGGGTTTAAACAGTGGAACCAGAAACTGGCCGACAGCTTTGGCCGGGGCTTTATCAACCGTTATTTCAAGCACGGCATGGATCAGGGTGGCCATCACCAATACCGCATCGACAACCTGGAAGCCGCCCTGGCCGCTATCGGAGAAGTTCCATTTGAAGTCACTCCTGACTACTTTACCCCCATAGTAGACCACTTTAGCAAAGCCATTCGTCAGGCCGCTAAACAGTCAACAGTAACCCCTAAGACCGAGGTATAACCATGTTACATTCCATGCAAATGCAATCGAGCCCCCCAGTCAATGCCCTGCATGCCAAATGGTTCAAGACCATCAAAACCGGTCCGCAGGTTCGTCAGCGAATTTTCTGCCTGCCCCATGCTGGTGGGGCTGCCAGCCAATTTCGCAAGTGGGCCGAAGCAATACCTGCAGATACAGAACTGATCGCCATTCAATATCCCGGCCGAGAAGAGCGGGTGAACGAAACATGTCTGCAAGATATGCCGTCCTTGATCGATGCCCTCAGCAAAAGCCTGTGTGCCCAGCCACACCTGCTGAAAATGCCCTACATTTTGTTTGGCCACAGCATGGGAGCTGCAGTAGCCTACGAACTATGTGCCAGCTTACAAAACAATAACCAGCGCCTGCCCTGCCACCTTGTTCTATCTGCCAGCGAAGGGCCGGGACACATCAATGTTACTTCGCTACACCGTGCTTCAGATCAAGCCTTGCTAGAGGAAATTATTCGCCTGAATGCCGATTTGGTCTACCTCACACAAATGCCAGAGCTGACCGAGCTCATCCTGCCAAGCCTTAGGGGAGATTACCGGTTAATCGAAACCTATGGCGCCACATCGCTAGAGATACATCATATCCATCCCCCGGTCACCATAATGGTTGGTGAGCAGGATCGTGAACTCAGCGAAGACGATGCCAGAACCTGGTCTCAGATCACTGCTCGGGATATGGGCTTTGTACGCTATCCAGGTGATCATTTCTATCTCAACCAGCAATACCCAGCGATGATTGCAGTAATGCTCGGCTACCTTAAGCAGCATCAGCAACCCGTCTGGTTATCAGTGCCTTAATCGTCATCCACCCTACTGCCCCGATGGGAATACCTCTCAATAACCACCTCGGGGCTTTTTCGCCTGATGCGGGTAGTACCATTTGTTCTCTGCTTAGATAATTGCTGAAATTTCATCTTGAACAGGTGCGGGTGGACCTTAACAGCCAGTCAAAAGACCTTAACATTCCACCAGCGAAGACATCACCAGCAGCGGATCTGCGACCCCCTATCAGACGTACTTCTGATTAAGCACCTTTATCTAACTAATTCTTGGTAAGAATGTGGAGTAAAAAATGAATCAACAATCTCGCCTTACGGCTAAAGATCTTATCAATGTCGGAATCTACTCGGTTCTGTATTTCTTCATCATGATCACCATTGGTTTTTTAGGCTTTATCCCCGTATTTATTCCTTTGCTTGCTGTCATTCCCGCTTTATTAGGTGGCATTCCGTTTATGCTGTTCCTAACGCGGGTAGATAAATTCGGAATGGTGACGTTATTAGGTTCCATCAATGGGGTATTAATGTTTATCGCAGGCATGGGGTATTGGGCTTGCCTCACTGGCTTGTTATTTGGCTTAATCGCAGATCTCATTCTTGCAAGTGGTCAATACAAAAGCCCAAAATTAAGCTTATGTGGATACACCCTGTTTAGCGGTTGGGTAATTGGAAACTTTATCCCCTTCTTTGTTGGTCGCGCAGAATACTTTGCCATGTTGAAACAAGGCTATAGTGATTCTTACGCACAACAGTTAGAAGCCTTATTACCAATGTGGTCACTGCCATTTTTATTTGTAGCATGCCTTTTGTGTGGTGCGATTGGTAGCATTATTGGTAAGCGTGCTTGTGCAAATCAGTTTAAACGCGCAGGTATTGTTTAATGCTTATGGATAGCAATACGCAGCTAGGGCGATTTACGCTAGATCCACGTACCAAGATTTTATTGTTACTAAGCATCAGCTTGTTTGTGGTTAGTGGAGTGGCAGGCAACAATATCTGGGTTCGTTCATCTACCTATCTTTTAGCAGTGATGCCATTGTTGCTACTAGGATTAGAAGGACGTATCTATTTAGCTGGATGTTATGGTGCAATATACGGTGCCTGTCTATACATTGCCTATGTATTAGTGCCCGTAACCGATGGTTTAACTAACTCTATGCTGCTGGTATTAGTCGGAGTGTTTACGCGAATTCTTCCCGCTATATTTTCGGGTTTATATCTCGTCTCTACAACAACAGTGAGCGAATTCTTAGCTGCTTGTCGTAAGCTTGGTCTGCCGCAACAAATGACGATTCCTCTCGCTGTTGTATTTCGTTTCTTTCCGACCTTTTTCTCCGAAGCCATTGCCATTGAAAAAAGCTTGGCAATGCGCGGCTTGCGTTTCAAACATATCGTCCGCTTACGGCTATTGCCGCTTCTAATCAACACCACTCGCATCGGTGAAGAATTATCAGCAGCTGCGTTAAGCCGCGGGTTATCTACCTCAGTAACGCGCAGCGAACGTCAATTACTCACATTTTCTTGGCACGACTACCTTGTATTGACAATCGTCGCCTTACCTCTTTGTTTGTTGTTCATCTCTTTATTGTTCGGATAGGTTTATGAATTCAGTTACTTCAAACACCGAGTTGCTAAATTTGCGCAATGTCAGTGTCCGCTACGAGCATCATGATACTTCAAGCTGGAGCCTTAAAAACATTGACTTACAAGTAGCCAAAGGTGAAGTCGTTCTGTTTTGCGGTGCATCAGGTTGTGGCAAAAGTACGTTGCTGCGACTAGCAAATGGTTTAATTCCACACTACTTCGATGCCGATGTAGAGGGAAGCATTCAAGTACAAGGGAAAGATCTCGAACATTTCAATTTAGCATTAATGGCAAGGCAAGTTGGTAGCGTATTTCAAAATCCATCGAGCCAGTTCTTTGCCACAACAGTAGAGGACGAACTGGCCTTTTCACTCGAAAATCAAGGTTATCCAGTGGCATCAATCAACCAGCGCATTGCAGATATTACCGAGCAATTTTCATTACAAGATCAATTACCCCAATCTATCTTTGAGCTCTCTAGTGGCCAGCAGCAGAAGCTGGCATGTGCATCGGCCAGCATGCTGAACCCTGATGTTTATGTTCTGGATGAACCCTCTGCCAATTTAGATGCCGAGGGCATCGCCATGTTGCGCGCAACTATTAAGCGATGGAGTACACAAGGTAAGACGGTTCTCATCGCCGAGCATCGCTTATATTACCTGAATGGCTTGGTTGACCGCGTGGTTCATATTGCCGATGGTCAGATCCGGGACACGATGACCGGAGAGCAATTCTTTTCTTGTTCAAGTCACACCTTAAAACAGCAGGGGTTACGATCCGCGCACTTTACCGATCTTTGCTGCTCGCCCCCACCGACAAGCGAGTTTGCAGATAGTTATCAGTTATCGCCCATTCAATTAGGTAGAAATGGACAGATGTGGCTTGATATGCCGTCTATCTCTTTCCCTAAGGGGCAAGTGACAACCATTATCGGTGCAAACGGGGCAGGTAAATCCAGTTTAATGAAGGTGCTTGCAGGACAGTATCGTGACAAAGGGGTGCTTAACGACAATCAAACACAATGGCGTTGGCGAGCACTTCAGCGTCATAGTTTTTTTGTATCCCAACACGTTCATCAGCAATTGATAGCCGATTCAGTGTTAGAAGAAATTCAGCTAAGTATGCCAGAGCCTTCCGAGCAGGGAGCGAGGGAATGGTTACATCAGGTTGGGCTAGAAGCATTAGCCGATAAACATCCGCTAGCAATGTCTCGAGGCCAACAGCAACGTTTAGCGTTATTAACAGCCTTAGCCAGTGAACGCGAATTACTGCTACTGGATGAGCCTACCAGCGGGTTGGATTGGAGAAATATGACCGCACTTTCCGAACTCATCCTAACAGCCTGTCGTTCCAACAGAACTGTTATTGTGATTAGCCATGATCCTGAATTTATTACCAAAGTAAGCCAGCAAGTTCTGGTACTTGAGTCTGGCTACTTGAAATCACAGTTTGATGTTAGCGCAGATCAAGGTCAGCAATTGCTAGCAGAGCTTCGATCATTTAAGAAGATCAGCGCACTCAATACCTGAATAAAAACCGCTTTTTGATCCCCCTAATAAGCGCCACCTCCCGGTGGCGTTTCTTTTGGTAACAAATCTATCCGTTTCGGGTTTGAAATATCTCTTTCGGGTAGCAGCAAATCCTCTCAATCAAGACAATTGCGCGAATGATTATCAATCACAACACAAATTGCTATTTCAAGGAGTAAGAGAGGTATGCAAGCCGCACTATCACGGAGTCAGGGTCTATCAGTCTTAAATAAGCCAACCCCCATACACAACATCAACAAACTCACGCTACTAGTGAAAACAGGGCTTCTCTGTACTGCTATCAGCACAACCCCTAATGTACTGGCCAATGACAACGCAAAGACGGAAAGTCAATCTACAGAGCTAGAGGTGATCACGGTAACTGCTGAAAAACGTAATGCTGACATCATGGATGTTAGCTCTAGTGTTTCCGCAATTACCGACTCGGATTTGAAAGATGCCGAGATCAGATCCATTACAGAACTCAGCCAGCACGTACCTAACCTTCATATTTTCACATGGGGCGGTTCACGAGAAAACAACATCTTTATTCGGGGTATCGGTCCAGGCTTATTCACCGAGCCTACAGTGGGCTTTTATGTCGATGGGGTCAACTATACCAACAACGGTATGTTCGACCTGGATCTGACTGACGTAGAGCGTATCGAAGTACTGCGTGGCCCTCAGGGAACCCTGTACGGCGGTAACTCCCTGGCAGGTATCATCAACATAATCACCCCAAAGCCAGACAATTTCACTGACGCCCGTCTGTCCGTCACCGCCGATACCCTCGAACGCCGTAAGATCAGCATCGGTGTAAATACCCCCCTGATCGAAGACGAGCTATACGGTGGACTGAGCCTTGCCTTTACCAACAACAATGGCGACCTGACCAACATCCATAACGGTAAAGACTACGGTGCCCGTGAAGACATTGTTGCACGCGCAAAACTCCATTGGGAACCGACTTATACCTTTGAGTCTGACCTCATCTTCGACTTCCAGCGATTGCGGGGCGATTCGTATGCCCTGGGGAGTGCAGCCTTTATCAAAAACAACCCCGACAAAGTCGACCACAACTATGACGGCGAAGATAATCGCGATGCCTACGGCATTACACTCGTTATGAAAAACGAATTCAGCCATTTTGATTTCACCTCCATCACCGGATGGCGCGATTGGGACAGCTACAACTCTGCCGACCAAGATGCCAGTAGCCGAACCGACTATATCTACCACAACATTGCCGAAGAGAAGCAGAAACAGATCTCACAAGAACTTCGCTGGGCTTCTAACACCGAGAGCGATCTACAGTGGCTGGCAGGCCTTTACGGCTACTATGCCGAGTACAAAACCAAGGGCACTAACATGCTCGATTACACGGCTATTGGCTGGGGAGGGCCATACACCGACTATACCAACGTGAAAAAGGAAAACTCAGGTTACGCAGCCTTCGGTCAGGTTGACTATAGTCTGACTGAGCGTTTGGCCTTAACGGCAGGTCTGCGGGTTGATATGGAACAACGCAAAGCCGATATCCAAGCAAACAACCAAAGTAGCCCGAATGTCAGCATCGAAGGTGACAAGAACTTTAACGAATGGCTGCCAAAAGTGGGCGTTTCTTACACTCCAGATAACAGTTCCTTGATTTACGGAACTATCAGCCAAGGCTATCGTGCTGGTGGTTTTGACCACCTGTATCCAAACCAGAACGATCCAACATACGATTCAGAAACCAGCACCAACTACGAGCTGGGCTACAAGGCATCATTCCTCGACAACTCGCTTGAACTCAGTACGGCTCTGTTCTACATAGACATCAAAAATCAGCAGGTTCAACAACTGGTTCAGAGCACCAATACAATCACGACAGATAACGCAGGCCGAGGCCTAAGTCAGGGTATTGAGTTTGAAACCCGCTACACTCCGGCTCCTGGCTGGTTGATGGAACTTGGCGGTAGCTATACCAATGCCGAGTACAAAGACTACGAGAACTGCGCTATGACCAACCAGCAAAGCTGCAGTGGCAACAAGATGGTAAATACCCCTGAGCTAACAGCCAACTTCGCCCTGCAGAACATACGTCCACTGACCGAACAACTATCATTGTTCAGCCGTTTGGATGTGATTCATATTGGCGAGTACTACTTCAACAGTCTAAACACCCTCAAACAAGACCCATACCAACTAGTCAACGTTAAGCTGGGAGTTGAAAGCCCGAACTGGGAGGTCTACCTCTGGGCGAAGAATGCGCTTGATGAATACTACTCCACCGTAGAGTTCGACTTTGGCTCCGGCCATACCGTCGAAGCTGGCGATCCACAAAGCTTTGGTCTGACGTTCAACGCTTACTACTAAGCAATCAAAATAAGAACCTGTCAGGTGCAGGTTCTTTTTATTGGTACTGAATAGGTTTGGACATTACCGGCTAATTTGTAAACCGATTTAAATGGACGACAATGAGCACAAACATACCTAATCCTAAAATTTTGATACTGGGCGGATTTGGCCGCGTTGGTATGGCAGCAGCACAATACCTGCTTTCACTTACCGACGTAACACTTACCCTCGCATCGCGCCATCCCAAACGATTACCTATCCCGTTAAGCACTTCGGAATCATCACAGATTACCGCCCTTAAGCTGGATATCAAGAATGTAGAAGCTTTACAAGAGGCGTGTCGACAGCATGATCTGGTCATTTCCTGTGTCGGTCCGTCAGGCCTTATTGGCAATACTGTTGCCCAAACCTGCAAGAAGGTCGAAACACCGCTAATTGATGCCGGTGGTTATGATCCTCTTTTAAGCAGTCTTGAAGCCGATGAGTTCACCCAACCAACCCACGTACCACTGATCATCAATGTCGGTTTATTGCCTGGCCTGTCAGGTCTCTACCCCCAGCACCTGATCAATACACTGCCCAGCGACCATACCATCACCGGGATCGATATTTATTATGTCGGCCGAGATAACTGGTCGTACAATTCAGCCTGGGACATCATCAGCAGCTTGGGTGATTTCGGTAAGGATCATGGCTTTTGCTACTTGGAAAATAATCAGCTCAAGCGCCAATCTTTTTTCAAAGCGAGCAAAAAAGTTCGTTTCCCAGCACCTATCGGCACCGCTTCAACGATGCTGATTTACTCAGAAGAAATCATACGCCTTGCCCGCCAGAACAATATCAGTAATGTCAACGTCTATGGCGCCAACATTGGTCCGCGCGCAGCACTGATCTGTGCCATTGCCAAGATATTTGGCCTATACAGAACCGAAAAAGGCATTGCCCGCGGCGCACGCTGGCTGGTCAAAGCCTCACAAAAAGATATGCAAAAACTCCAGCCTACCTACGGCATAAAGGTTGATGTGCATGACAAGAGCGGCGATACCACATCCAGCGAACTGCTGCTTTCTGATACTTACCAGGCAACAGGCACCATCATTGGTATCACAGCCAAAGCCGTCATCAACGGCCGTCACAATGGTCCGGGAGTATTTATGCTGCACGAAGCCATCAAGCATTCTGACTTTATGACCGAATTAGCACAGTCCGGCGTCATCACTTATCCAGCCACGACATTCCACCAACCAAGCCCACAGGAGGCTTCAGCATCATGACCGAACACACAAAGAAAGTTATCGTTCTGGGCGGGACTGGCGAAACCGGACGCCGAATTATTTTCCACCTCTGTACCACCTATCCTAAGCTGGAAATCGCCAGTGCCTCACGCACACTAAGCCAAGATACAGTGTATCCATCATTGCAAGTCACACCGATCCGACTTGATATCTATAATAGACAAGACACCATTGAAACACTTGTACACTTTGATCTAGCAATCATTGCCCTCGGCCCAATGGATAAAATTGGAGCACTCGCACACCAGTGCTGTCTAAAAGCTGGGATTGACTGCATCGATATTAATGACAGCCTGTCTGCGGCCGATGAAATCTACAAGCTTCACGACCTAGCACGTCAACAGCAGAACACGATTCTGACCGGCATGGGATTCACCCCAGGCCTGTCCGGCCTGATGCTGGCCAAACTTGCCGAACGAAATGCATCGTCCAGTGGACGCTATGCTATCCGAGCGTACATGGGAGCGACCTACGGTGGCGGTGAAACCAGTCCGTATGCCATGTTGTCAAATTTCAAAAACACCGTAACACAGATCCTCGATGGTCAGCGGGCCGAGATCCCGACCCCCTGGAAAGATGATAAATCCCATTTCCAATTTCCCGAACAACCCAAGCCTCAAGCACTACTCCCCTATTCAGCGGTCGAATGTGCAGGTTTATCGCAGCCTGACCACCCGCTCAAAGAGAATGTCCAATACTTAGATGCCCGGTACCATATACAATACTTGAACCAAGGATTGGCCCGTCTAATGACAGCCATGTCGCTGGGACAAAAGGGTCAACAGTTTATAGCCAGAAAGTTCTACCAAAGCGGCCAGAATATCAAGACCAAAGGCAAAGCCGACCCCGATACAATCCTATGCGTTTATCCTGACAACTCACCAGAGCAAGGTTTACTGATCCACGGGGTGATATCATCATACGATCTGACCGCCCTAATGGCCTGTTCCGCAACCGATGCCTGGCTTGCCGGACAATTTAATACCCATCATGGCGTCTTTGCCACTGACCAGCTTGATAGTAATGTACGAAAATACCTAGAAAATACCCTCGCCAGCCGGGGAATTACATGCCGCCCTGCCGATTTAGCCGCCCTCCATCAGGATGGGATTCATTTTGGTTGGGTAGAGCCTGTATGCGGGCAAGTTCATCGTCTGAGTAACTATGGTGCCAACTGGTACACCCGAGAAAAGCAGCACCCAAGAATGATCGCGCTACAGAAACAGTTCTTACTTGAATCAGGCATTTGGAAAGCATTGCGAACACAACAAAGCCCGCTGGCATTTTCCCGATTTGTCATTCGAACTCTGATGCGCTGGCGATGGCACAACAAACAGTTCAATGCCTACCAAAACCGGCATTCTGCATCGTTACGTCAGATCTGGAAACGGGTTACCCAAGATATCAGTATGTTTACATCCGGTTATTCCTGCGCAAGAGATGTGCTAGGCCAGGATGCTGCCACCCCTCTTTACCGACAAATGTTCCTGGCAACAGGAAAGATGGAAATGCGCAATCTATGGCCTGAACCACAGCTGTTTAGCGCGTTTGCCGATCCCAACCAAGCGGCATTGGACTACTGGCTGACATTTATGCGCCACTATGCTGCACTAGAAGTGATGCACTTTACTATAGACGATCAGAAACCTGACCAGCTAACCTGTCGGATCACTGATTGCGCATATGCCAAAATGTTTGCAGAACGCGGCTGTCCAGAACTAGCTAACCTTATCAGAGAAATAGAACATGAAGCATTAATGCATCTGTTCAGCCACACCCAGATCAACATTAACTGGCAGCAAGGCGACAATGGCGAGGCGACCATAATTGTAACATCTAAGACCCAAGCAAATGCCAAGGTAAAAAGAAACAGTGATGTTATAGACAATCAACCAGAACACGAAGTAACCTGCTAACAACACGCCCTAAGTTATTTCGCTTCTTCGCTCTCACTATGGACTGATTAAATTCAGTCCATTTGTTCCCCTATTCACTCATATTTTCGATTATCTCTACTTGCCTCACATCCCAACCACAAACGAGAATAAATATCATTTACATGATATTGTTGTTTTTGATAGTATCAGAATTGTCATATGTAACGCTCTTTTATAGATGGGAAAGTTATAAACTAAGGATAGCGTTTAGTTATGTGTTCTAATGATTTTACAGTATTACCTCTAGACCAAATGTCACAGCAATATCAAAGTGAGGAGAAGAACATTATTATCCAGCCAGGATTAGCTGTATCTATTTGTCATTCTAACTGCAATTGCCTTAATGCATCATTTCCAAGTGATGATAAATATATACACCTAAATTATTTGCTAAAAGGCTGCTTCAAAGCCAGAATACGAGATACATTGATAGAGTTAAATGAAGGTGATGCGATAATGGGCTTTTCTTGCGGAGAGCCATTTCATTTAATAAATTCACCTTCATTTTGTAACCTTGATATTATGATCACACCAGCGCTACTTGGAACTCTGGTTGAAAACCATTTTCTAAACATTGATTTAAACGATGTGAATTTTTTTATAAAACCCTCTTGTAACAGTATAAAGCTGAAATCCACAGCCAGCCATATTGCTTCACTAGTTGAAAGACCAACCTGTAAACTACTATTACACTCAGCAGTATTAGAGTTTATTCACTGGCAGCTTGACGCTTTCAAGGCAAAACAGAATAGCCAAGGTATTTCTACCCGAGAAAAATATCAGCTAGAGTCCGCTCGTAATTATCTACTTAAAGATCTCAGTATCGCCCCCACTATTGCTAATATTTCGAATGTCGTTGGCTTAAATCAATGTAAACTTAAAAAAGGTTTTAAGCACCTGTACGGCGATAGTATTTATGCCCACTTCCAAAAAGAGCGAATGAATAAAGCAATGCAATTGTTAAAAGATAATAACGTTACTGAAACAGCTATGATCTTAGGCTACAGTAATGTCAGTCACTTTAGCGCAGCATTTAGTAAAGAGTTTAATATCAAGCCCAAAGAGGCCAGAAAAGAAATTATTCCATCAAGCAAACAATACGCTTGATTAAAGAGGCATACCAACAGCGTTCACCCGGCAAGATGAGCCACCACTTCACAAGCGGCGATATTCGAGAAGTGGAACTACAAGAAGCCCCAAGACTGTATTTTGTTTTACAACATGTCATCTATTTCTTCCCAGCAAGAGTCTGAAATCCTCGCCGTGGCAACTCAGGTTGCGAAGAAACTCAATCTATAGCGAGCCAATATAACGTTTGTTCAGAGCAAGCTTTCCACCATGACCTGTGTAAACACGTTTTGGGGCAATACCACGTTAGATAAAATATCTCTAACGCAAGCTTTTGGATTAGGAAAAATATCGGAAAACTTCGTTAGCAAAATGCAAGAGCTACCCAGAAAATTCACTCCAATACGGTAGTGGGAGGGTATTATTCCCAGCTGCTCAGGTCCTTGAGCTAAAATAGAAAATAAGGCGCGATGTGCTCACGCCTGAATACACTATCAGCGACAAGATATGCCAATAGTAAGGAACAGACACAAGCGAATTATTTGAGCAGTTCCAAGTAAAACAGATTCACAAAGTATTTTTCAGGATCAATTTCTTTGTAAATAGACTTCTTCGATAACCGACTTTATTTCTGAGCTGGTAAATTGCTGCCTGTTCAATTGCTTCTCTATTGCTCTAAATGCCGACGGGCTTCTTTGCCTCGCAGTAGAAAATAGTTCGCCAACGAATGCTTTTGAGCTCGCGGGCTGTTGGGCACTCCATTGTATTAATGCGACTGCAGCTTCGTATTGCCCCATATTTGCAAGAGTATTCAAAGAGGCAATCGATAACTCACTTTCGGTAGCTCTGGTATTGATTAACTGTTGTAGCTGCGGTACCAATCGTTCATTAGTAATATTGGTCATACTCGCTATCGCTATCGGAGACTTCTCGTTAGCGGCATCAACTTGCGCGACTAAAAAGTCAAAATTTTGCTCTGCTGCATTTTTAGCGATTCCATTCGCTATATTCGGCAAGAATAGGTTGTCACTGGACATCGTCATAAAGCTCGCCTCTAACTGGTTAATATGTTTTGCTGATTGCGAAATTTTTTGTAGTGACTTCCTTGCTACGTAAATCGCATTGGAATCAGTGATCTTTGTGTTTTCAAGAGTAGTAAGAAGCAAACCAGCAGACTCTTCAGTGTTAATGACCGCAAGCAAGCTCAATAAATACTCTTGGTTTCTAGAATTAAGATTACTATCTGCTATTTGGAGTAACTGTTTGAACTCCTCATAAACCTGCTGATTAGGCTTTTTTCTTAAAGACTCAATTAATTGCTTTTCAAGCTCATTATTCACTTCACCTTTAGCAAGAAGCTCTTTCATTTCATTCCAGACCACATAACTTTTCACTGCCGATTGTTGCTCATCTTTGATATGTTTCTTAGGAGAGGGATTTATTGGATTTAACTCAATTTCCTCTGGGTCAGCTTGTATTAATGGCGCTGTTTTATCGTTGGCGACTTCAGTTATTAACGAATTATCTGGGTCAGCTTGAACGTTACTTTGTATTTGGCCACCAGTACTTGCTGCAAAATAAATTGCGACGAGTACTGCGCAGCCAGTCAAAGCAATGGCTAATTGCTTTTTCATCTTAATTACTCACTCCAGCCAATTGAGCTGCGAACCGACTCAAACATAGCATGCAGATCAGTAATTTGGCTTGTTTGCTCCGTATGGAGCACGTTATAGCTGTCTTTTGATAAAGACAAATCTATGTTACGCCCATGAGGTGCAAGTAAATTGCTTAGCTGTTGGCTGTATGATGGCACTATACCATCACCAATAAGGCTTTCTCGCGACGCACCATTCTCGATATAACGTAAGGTACTAGGGTGAGGGTGGTCGCCACCTAGAAATTGCTGATATTTGTAAAGATCATAGTCGCTACCGAGACCTATATTTTCAGCTAAAATGCCAAACTGAGTGCCGCGATAACTAAGTTGAGCGGTTATCACATTTTCAAGGGCTAAGATATTATTATTCAAGTCAGTAATTTCAGTCGATTCTGGTGACAAAAAATCAATACTGGGAGCTCTTAAGTCCATTAAGTTTTTACCAAAATACCATCTTTCTCCTGCCATCATTTTAATGACTTCCCAGTTATCTTCGCACATGCCACCATCGTTATCATAGCTGCGTTGAGGTAAGCAGTTAAGTTCCATAAAGCGATAGAAGCGCCCTAGCGGTGAGCCTTGATGTGGCGTGCCAGTGGTTACCAATGCCTTCACATAATCTTTGTGTTTTGAAGCTGCATTTTGTAAATAGGCTCTTGCGGCAAGTCCGCCACGACTATGCCCTAGCAGGATAATTTCGGTATCGCTCCCGAGTTTATCTACTATCTGTTCTATTGCAGTTTCAACTTCTTTGCCTAAGAGTTCGAAACGAGAAAAATCGCCGCTGCAACCCAATGCAGAAACACAGGTTTTACCATCAAGCCCTTTTGATCTTAAGTTTGTATCGCGATCGTAACCACCAAAGCTGAGCCTAAAACAAGACTCGCCGTTGCTGTTAACTTGAGGCTGGGGTTCTATCTCGTCATGGCTCTTGAGTATGTGGCATGAGCCTGAATAAAAACTATCATCATCGACTAACTTATCCCAAGTCTCGGTATTAGATGCGAGCCCGTGTAGCAACAGGCTTACTTTACTGACAACAATTTCATCTAACACTGCTTGTAAGCGGTAGTTAGAATCTTCTTGCGCGGCAACAGCAATATAATGGGTTTGACCTTGTTTAAGCCTTTGCAGACACTTTTCCGCACTTTGATAGCTTTTATTAGAGCGACAGTCGTAATCAAACTTGGTTGGAAGCGCATCTTGCTTAACGTATAGATCTAAGTCGCCAGTGAGTTGTGACAAGCTTACATTCAGCAAAATGTCGTCAGGTGTTTCCAACTTATAGTAATGCCATTGTTCGGCTAATAAAACTTCATCTATAGCTTGAGATAACAGCAGTTCGCCGGGACTCTTGGCCGTAAGACGATCAAATTCATAAGGGTAAGCATCCTTATCATTAGGAATTTCATCACCGTCGATATCGCTATCGTCACTATCAGCGACACCATCAATATCTGTATCTAACTCAAGTGTGCCATCAGAATTTCGCGCGACACCTTTAAAACTATTTATATCCTTTTGAATATCGACATATTTGGTTATGTCCTCATTCAATTTTGTTGGATCTAAAGCTACATTGCTCAGTTGTTGTGCAGAGGTAGGAAATACATCGAGGCGAACTAAATCAGCAGCAATTAATGTCATACGCTCATCTTTCGCTGCGATAAAATCAGTTAAGAGCCTACTGCCCGATACCTGTAACTGATTGGATACTTCGGCGATAGCTGCGTTTTGAGTTAGTCCTGATTTCATCTTAAGATAAACCAAAGTCGAAAAAGGGGTGGCGATTTGTTCCCCTGCAGGGGCCGCGAGGGTGAAGCTGTTAGTTATCAGCCTATCAAGACCTTTATCGAATGTGACCGATTGTTTTGCTTCAACAAAAACAGCGTAATCTCTAGCGACTATCGTATTAGAAATACTGAGTATCGCATTGCCTTTATCATCAGTTTTTGCTGTAGGATTTGATGAAACGAATTTTCCACTGTTTTGGGTATCTAACCAAACTGTTGCGTTCTGTAAATACCCATCGATTGCGGTAATCGTATAATTTGAATAAGTAATTACAGGGCGTGAATCTGAAGAACTATCTGAAGAATCACTTCCACCACCACAAGCGGTCAAAAGGAAAAATGAAAATAGCCCTATCAGTCTTAATGTTGTCATCCGTTAACTCCAAAATATAACAACTATTGCCACCTAGCCCTTAATGAGAATGATGACAGCTTTCATTTGAAAGTTTGCGCAAAGATTACCACACAGTAAGCGACTACTAAATGGTTGTTTTACAAAATAACCACTTCCATAATATCGCTGAGGTTCAAATCCCTTACATGTTGTTTTATTATCAAGATTCCAAAATCATCGCGGTCGTAACTCATTTAAAAGCAAAAGCAAGTTACGAAACACTATCTACCCACTTTAATGGGCTGGTAGTCAAGAAGCACACATATTCCACCGATATCGTCCATAGATCATGGTTTGATACTTACACCCAATAATTTTCGATGTTAAATATCCTTTAATTGTCTTATGGCTTAGCCGCACTTTGAACTTTCATATCACCATGAAATCACCACCCCATTGAGTCCGTTGTTTTATGGTTAACCGTACGTGCTTTCGCTTCGCTCTAGTAAAGCCTTACCTAGGCTTCACATCTATCTCTAATCACAAAATTTAGACGAAAAAAACGCTGTAGTTTCAGCGTTTTTGAATATAGCTGAACGCTTTAGGTATTGTGGACTTGGTGCAAATCACCTCTAAACCCAGCACATACGAAAAAGCCCAGCATTTTGAAATGACCCCCAATAGTTGGACAACCAATTATTGGGGGTCTTTTTTATGTCCAAATATAGTCGTGAATTAAAGCTATAGGCTAACGGTTCTCGCTCGACTGAGCCCGTAGAGGACTTTCACCTCCTAGATCAACACCATGCTCGGCGCACAATAAAAAGCGCGCAGAATAATTTCTGCGCGCTTTTCGTTTATTTGTTTATTTAAAGAAAGTCTCTATACATTATCGTCGACCAAACTATGGTCATCTTGCTGAGCCGAGTGGTCATCATTGTCATACGATGAACTATCATCCATCAGATCTATGCCGCCATCTCTGTTGTCACCCTGCGTCCAATCACCGCCTTGGCTATCCTCGTCCTGCATCCCTTGTGGGTTATCTTGTGCTCTCTGACCAGACTGCATGGCATGCGCATCATCAACATCGATAACTAGCTCGCCCGTCGCCCCATCAACAGGCTCGCCAATATCCGTCTGGCCTTCAAAGTTGATTGTCGTTGTCCCTTCATGCTCATCGGAAAGTGTCATGGTTACAGGACGCGATAAATCGCCGCTCACGGTATAAGAACCATCATCATTCATAATGCCGTTTGATATGGTGGCCCCTTCTGGCAAGTTGCTAATTTCAACCTGATCAACATCGGGATTATCAGCAACCTCATCAGGGATATCGACACGTACCGTACCACCTGGTGCAGCATTGAGATCGGCGTCTTCTGACTGGCTATCTTCTGCGCCCCCTTCAGCTTGGTCGCCCTCAGCGGTCCGCGTTTGCGTATCGACATCTTTTGCTTCGGGCTCGGTAGACAACGATACTTCAGGGGCAGCATCAGGATCGCGATACTCATCCACCGTCAGGGTTAAGTCGTGCTGCGTTTTGCTTTCGCCATCGGAGGTGGTGACATCAAGTTCAAGGTTCCCATCAAACTCTTCATCCGTCCAGAACATCCAGCCACCCTCACCGTCCTCGATTAAGGTGCCAGCTTCGCCATGGTAATCCACAGCTGCTACATCAAGGCTGTCATCAAGTCCCAGCGAGATCAAAATATCACTTGGTGTTAACTCAAGCGCTCCATGTTCATTGAGCATCAATGACGATTCAGGTTCAGCGACATTTACATTAAAGTGGCTGCGAATGCTTTCTTGTCCATCAGAGGCGATAAAGGCAATTTGCGCTTCACCGTTAAACCCCTCAGCTGGCGAGAAACGGTACTCTCCCTCACCCTTTGTTTCTAATATGCCTTGCCCTGAGATTAGCTGCACAGACTCTATGCTCAACGTATCGCCATCAGCATCAGACAGTTGCGCCAATAGATCTCGGTCATCAAAGGTTAAGGTATTGCCTACATCAAGCTCTGTTGTGGCGATACTATCTACCCGTGGTGATTCATTATCTTGCCCTTTTCCTCCCTCATCTTTGTTTGGTTCAGCCTCTTTTTGCTCCGCTACAGCGATAGTGCTTTGCACATCAATCGTATTGCCATCATTTATCACCTGATAGGCAAAATCGACATCCCCCGTAAAGCCTTCAGCAGGTGTAAATGACCAAGTACCATCATTGTTATCCACCAGCTCGCCCTGGCTGCGATCAATTAAATGAACGCCCTCAACCTCATCTCCTTTACCCGCTTCTATACCCTCAGCCATAGCCAGTAAATCAGCCATGGATAGCACCAAGGTGTCACCTGCTGTGGCATCAAAATCAGCATACGACTCGGTTGGTTGCGAGACCTGGCTGGAGGACTCTTCACCATAATCGGCCGTTGTCGCTGATACTGTGATAAAGAAGCTGCCTGTAAAGTCTTGAGGCGGAGTAAGTGATAAGTCGTCCATGCTCCATGTTGTGACATCAAGCACTTGGTTTTCTTCTGTAATCACTATGGTATTCACGCCATCAGACACTTCAAACCCGACAGGGAAGCCAGTTATGACTAAGTGGCTCAGTTGTTCCGACGCGTCGATCATCTCAACATTTAAGCCAAGTAAACCCGAGGAATCTTCGTCAAAAACAAGTGGGCCTTGATGATCCGTCGTGATCACCGCGCCGTCAGCGACAGGACGCACATAAACAGGCATCTCTAACATGGTGGTTAAACCATCAGGGTCTTTTACTTCAACTTGCAGCTCAGCTGTGCCTGAATAATCCTCTGCTGGGGTAAAGGTCCAACTGCCATCTTCATTTTCATCAACCTTCCCACCGTCTTCCCCTTCGGCTGTAATAATGCGCGAGATCACCAGATCATCGCCGTCAATATCACCAAACAGATCCAGCATATCGTTAGCATTAAAGGTAAAAGCACCATCTTCATGGGTCGTTAGGTGAGCGTTACCGCTGCTAAATGGCGCATCATTAACAGGCAGCACATCCACCTTCATTGCGCCTTCGGTTTTATCATCGCCATCAGAAACGGTGTAATTTAGCTCAATTAAACCATTAAAATCAGGCGGCGTAATAAGGTGGTACATCCCATCTTGCTGAAGCTGTAATTGACCATTAGGCGGCTGTTTTAATGACAGATCTTCTAACGTCAGTTTGTCACCGTCAGCATCGCTGGCTTGTTTGAGGATATAAGCAGGGTCTATCACTAGCACTTGATCTTCATCGACATTGAAGCTCAAGTTAGGTGCAACAGGTTCGTCTTCAACCGGAGTGACGTCAACAGACACTGTCGCTGTATCTGTCGAGCCATTACCATCAGAGACGGTATAGGTGAACGAGGCTGGACCGTTGTAATCAGGTTCTGGTGTAAAGACGACATTACCATCTTCATCAAGATGTACCTTACCGTGAGTATCATCTGTCGCTTCAACCCCTACGATTGTTAAGGTATCACCATCTACATCAGTATCATTCAGTAAGAGATCAGCGGGATCGATCACCAACTGGCCATCTTCTTCAACTTCAATGGCGCGTGAATGAATGCCTTCTTTGACTTCAACAAGCTGATCGGTCACATCCAGCGTTTGATCTGCGGTACTGTAATTCAGATCCAAATTCATGGCATGTGTCACTTCACTGCCATCGGGTTGGATCGTCGTCATCTGAATCTCTTCAGACATAGTACGAGACACCGTCATATTCTGCACCACATAGGTGCCATTACTGCCTGTTGTCCCTAGCGTAAAGTGATGCACTGGCACATCTGTGGTAAATACGTATTCATCTTGGTATTCACCCGACTCGCGATAGCCCCCTTGTGCATCTATGATATTGCCATCAGAATCATAGGCTTTAATCATCACTTCGGTTGCATGACGACTGGTTTCATCAAAATAGCCACCAAGACCATCTAATTGGAAAGTAATTTGGTTTACATCTTCCCCTTCGACCGTCACTGTCAGCAATTCATTAGTATCTAACCCTTGGCGGCTTTCATTACCGATTCCAGCACCCACATGGCTACCCGCACCATTCCATGCGGCTAATTCACCTGTATTCACTTGAGTGGTAACAGTCACACCATCTTCTTGATAAACAGCGGTATCACCATCGACAGTCCCCCAATCTTCTACTTTGGCTTTGCCATCAAAAACGTTGGTATCGGTATTGCTATCAAAGCTACCAATACGAATATCGCGGGTATCAGCTTGGATTTCTTCGGTATTGGGCGTGAACTGCACTTGGGTACCGGCTGGATATTCAATGCCAACAACCATATCAGCCCAATCACCCTCTTCAGTTTGATACTGTACCGAGCCATGCTCAGGGGCTGCATCTAGGCGGATCATAGGGTCTGAGCCATCTAGGCGATCATCATCTTTCGCCACCACAGGATCATTGACTGGGTTGACTGTTAGATCTAAGCCTGTCGAAACCGTGTATTCACCATCGGTTACGTCAAAGGTTAGATCTAAATCGCCATTAAAGTTCTCCGCTGGTACGATCGTAAATGATCCATCTTCGTTCGCAGTGACCTGACCAAAGGCCTCTAGCTGTAGGTTCTCTGCCACTAAGGTTTCGCTGCTATCAATATCTGTGGTATGCATTAAAAGCTGCGCTTGGCTTAAAGTGATAGAACCATCTTCATTCACACTATAAGCAACATTGCTGCTGACTACGGGGCTGTCGTTTATCGCCAGTACATCAACATTCGCCGTTGTTGTCGCCGTTGCCCCTTCTTCATCTTTGACGGTCACATCAATCGCAACGTCACCATCAAAATTGGCATTGGGTGCAAACGAATAACTGCCATCGCCATGATTTGTCAGGATGCCATCTTCGCCGCTATAACTCACGTCAGCGATACTGACCCCACCTTCGACATCACTGCTGTTGGCTAGTAGTTGTTTGTCATTGAAGGTTAAAATACCGTCTTCATCAACCGAATAAGTCGTCATCCCTGCCACAGGGATATCATTAACCGCATCGACGGTAATATCGATATTGGCAGGCGTAGAAATGGTGCCGTCATTCACAGCAAAGCTTAAATCCACCTCACCGTTAAAGTTCTCGTTAGGGGCAAAGGTATAGCTGCCGTTGCCATGATCAGTAAAGACACCATCAGCGCCGTTATAATTCACCGACTCAACCGTTAGATCATCACCATCAACGTCTGTCGCTCCTGCTAACAAATCCTTATCTGTAAAGGTTAACGAGCCATCTTCATTCATGGTGAAGGCTTGGTCATCTACCTTGGCAGCATCGTTCACCGCGGCAACGACCAAACTCGCATCCGATGACACCACGCTGCCGTTGTCATCACTGACATTAAAGCTGATCGACAAATCACCATTCACATCAGTATTTGGCGTAACAACGAAAGATTTATCACCTGTTTCGCTGTCTATCACCGTTTTGAAGCTGGCATTATCAACCTGAAGGTTAGTCACCATTAGGTTATCACCATCAGCATCACTCGCATTGGCCAGTAATGCTGCTTCAGTGATGATAATTTCACTGTCTTCGAGGGTATTGAATTGCAGTGGGCTATTTTCATCAATAACAACGGGATCGTTCACCGCTGTAACATGAAAATCAAGCGTCGTCGTGGTAGTTGCCGTTTCAGGCGAATCCGTTTGCAAGGTACTGCTTTCGACAGAGGTAGCAGAAATAGTTAATGCAACATCGCCATTAAAGTGTTCTGCACCTTGGAATATCAGTTGGCTTACATCCCACCCAGCCACATCGGTGCTATCACCATCTTCACTAGCCGTAAAGGTATTCACACCGTCAGTTAGCGTTGCGCCATCAGGCAAGCCGTCGATCACCAATGATTGTAAAGATTCAGAGCCGTCAGTATCGGTTAGTGAAGCATCGAGGTTAATCGGCACAGCTTGATCTTCGCTGATCACTTTTTCTATGCTGATCGCATCCAACAAGCCCCCCAAACTATTGTCGTCTGGCGAATCAAATTCTAATCGAGGGTTATCTTCTGTCGCGGTAAATTGATAACTATGGTGATGCCAACCCGCATCATCTTCAATCAAGGTATCAACAAGCTGCCCTTCAAAGTACACATCGACCTGAGAGTCTGTTCCTTCATAATGCAAGCGAGCAGACATATCGAACTCTAACGTGACAACGTCACCCGCTTTAACATCGAGTGTCGTATATAAATTCGATTCATCACCACGATTGGCTTCCAACTCAATCACGCCGCCACGGTTATCCCCCACACCGTAGACATAATCTTGGTGGATTTCGATCGCATTGTTGGCGTTGTCGGTATGCCAGCCTGTTAGTGCACTATCATGCCCTTGCCCATACTCCACTAACGTCATATCGGTTAACGACACCGTTAACGAAGGTTCATCGGCATCAGGGGTGATGGTCACTGGTGCCGTAAACTCAGCATCAACGGTGCCATCGTTAATCACTATGGTGAGGTTGGCATCACCGCTATAATCTGGGTTAGGCGTATAGATCCAATCACCGTCGACGTTTTGCTCTATGTGGCCGTTTTCATCTGTGGTGATCTTAACGACAGATAACGCATCGCCATCAACATCTGTGGCATTATCGATCAAAGAGGCTTCGGTAATTTTAATCGAGCCATCTTCATTCACTACATACGAAGTTTCAGCCAATACTGGTGCGTCATTAACCGCAGCAAGGTTAACGTTGCCCGTTGCCGAGGTAACAGCACCGTCGTTATCGTCAACATCAAAAGTGAAAGGTACATCACCGTTGTAATCTTCAGTTGGCGTAAAGGTAAAGGTGCCATCTTTATTATCAACTAAGCTACCGTATTGCTCATCAATCTGGAGATTTAGTGCAGTCAGATTTGTACTATCGACATCCGATGCATTTTGCAGCAGCATCGCTTGCGTGAAGTGAACCGTATTATCTTCTTCACCCTCAATCACAGTCTCTGACACTGTGGCGGCATCATTGACGGCGGCAAGATCGACCTTGCCAGCAGCTGGGGTCACTGCGCCATCGTTGTCATCCACATCGAGGGTAAATGGCACCTCACCGTTGTAATCATCGGCTGGTGTGAAAGTAAATGTGCCATCTTTATTATCAACGACGTCACCAAACGCGGGATCAATACTCAGATTCACCGCAGTCAGCTGATCACTATCAATGTCAGTGGCATTTTCAAGCAACATTTCTTGGGTGAAGGTAATGCTAGTGTCTTCTGTACCGTCAATGAGGGTATCAGTCACCACCGCCGCATCATTCACATTCTCAACTTGAATTTCGAAGGTTTGCGAGACGGTTTCAGTATCAAAATCGTCTTCAACGGCAAGCTCTTTGGTTTGTGCATTGGCAACATCAACTTGGAAGGTTTCACTGGTGGTTGCCGTATCAAAATCTTCGGCCTTCGATTCTGCAGCGGCAGGACTTACGCCACCTCCCGCCCCCGACTGTTGATCTGCACCTTGTTGCGAGGCTTGATTTTGTTCTGCTGATGATTCATCACTCTTCGCACGTTCACCACGTGAACTACCACCTCCAACAGCCTGCGCTCCCACTCCACCGCCACCACCAATCTCTTCACCATCTCGGCCATTATCTAACGCTGGCGTTTCACCTTGATTGTCACCACTGCGCGGCCCGCTTGGGTCTTCATCTTTTGACTGGCTCTCTTGTGCGCGACGCTGTCCACTTCGACCACTCTGTTTAGCGGCACCAGCTCCATCATCAGAAGCCATGTTTGCTTGGGTATTTTGATCGGCTGATTCCGCCCCCGTTGCCGTTGTAGACGCCATGGTACTTTGCTGATTTTGCCTGTCCTGAGCACGGTGTTCATCGCTGCTTTCATCTGGCGTCGCATTGTGTTCAACCGCATCATTGAGTGTGTTGTCTTTCGCGTCATGCTTGTCTTGATGCTTGTTCTTTGCCATCACTGGCCTCCGTGCTCATGTCAGTGTTCGCATACAAAGTAAGTTTCTCTTTATAAAATTAAGAACACCCTTATTGCTTTAGCAAATATCTAAACACCAAAAGCCAAATAAATAACAAAAGCTAGAAGTTACGCACACTTACTGTCAAAAAAACAACACTCACAGAGATGAGATATTGATCAATAAATGATAATGCAACCACAGAACTTGCCTTGAAATATAGCCAAAGCTAGACCATACATTATGAGTAGAGGAAACCCTGTTATCTCTCAATAGCTTGAGTAAAAGAAAAGGAAAGGAACAACGCAATGATTAATTTTGAAGCTTTTAGCGACGCAATGGATGGCGATGACGACATGATGTCGATGATCATTGAGCTGTACAACGAAGAACACGGTAATGACATTCAAGTGATTAAGGATAAATACGCCAGCAGCGATATTGACGGTCTGTTTCATACCGTGCACTCACTAAAAGGTGTGTTACTGACATTATGTGAAGAAAGCGCCAGTGAACAATTTGAAACCATTGAACGCCTGTGCAAGCGCGGAGAAAAACCCAGTGCAGAGCTAATCAATGCTGTCCTAAATGAAATGGTCAAAGTAAACCAGCAAATAGCCACCCACGCCCTGACGAATTAACGATATTGGCTCTTAACTGCCCCAATACCACTCAGCGTAATTAAGGAGCTATTGCGATGGGCATCGAGAACCACATAAAGAAAGCATTGATTGAATCGAAGCAAAACGACGGTGTTGAAACTGATCATTCAATTTATATTCAAAGCGCAATGACAACAGTGCATAAATCATTGCTCTTCTTGTTCATTGCTCTGTTATTGCTGATTGCCTTAGCTTCACGTGCACAAATTGACATTGTGGTTTCATCGCGTGGTGAGATGCTACTCGATTCTGATATCGAACGTGTTCAACATTTAGAAGGCGGTATTTTAGATACCCTACTCGTCCAAGCAGGTGATTATGTGTATGCAGGGCAGCCTATTGCACGCTTAAAATCCGTTGATCGTGCAACACAATTTCAATCGGCAACCATTGATATCATCGGATTAGAAATGGAAATCGCCCGCTACCAAGGGCTGATCAATCAAACCAAACCGGATTATTCTCGCTTTTCCGTTTACCCACAACTCGTTACTCAACAAACAGAATCGTGGCAAAAAGAGTTCCAAAAAAACACCTCAAATCAAGAACTCATCGCGCTGGATATCAAGCACAAGCAACGCTTAATTGGCTCCATGAAAAAGCGTATTAACAGCTCACGTAAACAACTGGGTTTAATTCGCAAACAGCTATCCATCAAAGAAACGCTATATAAAGAAGAAATGGCCTCGTATGTCGATGTATTGAACATGCAAGTACAAGAAACCAACATGATCCGTGAGATAGAAAACCTCAGTGAAGCGGTAATGAGCGAGCAATTTCAGTCAACAAGATTAGAAAAACAACTGAACGATACTATCGCAAACCGTAATGCGGGCTACCAAACGCAAATTAATCAGCTTGAAAAAGATCGCTCACTCAAACAAGCGCAACTGCCTCAGCATGCCGATAAAGTGGATCGTCTAACGGTTTATTCGCCCGTCGATGGCGTAGTCGATAAAGTGCATTTCAACTTTAAATCCGCGGTGATCCCGCCTAACGAAAGTATTGCCGACATTGCCCCTATCCGAAACAGCTTACATGGTGAAGCCAAAATACCGAAAAAAGACATGGGTTTTGTCGAAATAGGTCAAGAGGTGAAGCTAAAGTTTGATACGTATAATTTTGCGAAGTATGGCTTTGTTACCGGCACAATCGACTCCATTAGCCGATCTTCGTACAAAGAAGAAGAAAACGAATTCTATATTGCCAAAATTTCGATTCAGCAAAACTTCCTTGAAAAATCAGGCGCTACATACACCTTGTCACCGTATATGGAATTTACAGCCGATATCAAAACAGGTTCACGCTACGTCATTGATTATGCGCTAAAACCTGTAATGAGCGCGATGGAAGACGCATTTGATGAGAGGTAATACCAAGTGAAAATAGCAAAAAAAAACATCACGCGTTTTTCTATCGCTTTATTGGTTGGCTTTGTCATATCGCAAGCCTTTATTGGCTGGCGCTGGATCAATAATAGTGACGCAAAACATAGCGCAATAACACAATCCCCACTACTGATTGAATCAGCAAGCTTAATCAACAAAACCGAGTTATTACTGCACGCATCTTTAGCATGTAAAGAACAAGCATGCTCTCCAACACAAGCACCAATGGCAGATTTAATCTCGGCATTACAGCAGCAGATTACAACCTTTACCCACTTAGCCGCTGCTGAAAAGTCAAAGATCAGCCTTGTCGGTGATGTTGTGTATCCGCAATTAGCGGTCACCCTAGATCGCTTTACAGCCGTTGGCGATACCACACAGTTACAACGATCGTTGCTAACAAGCTACACCACCCTACAACTGGCACACCAAAACTTAATCACTATTGTAGAATCTGGCTATCTATCCCAACAGCAGCAGTTATTTCATCAAGCACTGTTCATCTTTGCGCTATCCATTATCACGGCGCTAGGTTTACTCTTTCTTATACGCCAACAGCGTCCTCAATATTCAGGGCATCACACAACGCAATCTCAGTACGATATTAGCCAACTTGCGACTCAGCTGGAAAATATCGATGCCCAAGGCATTCAAGCAAAACTCAATAACCTGGATACCACACCGACAGAACGGCGTATTTTTGCCAACTTGGCCTCTATGTACCAAGACGTAGAATTTCAAAAGCGTAATGCCGATTTATACCGCCAACTTTATGCCTTAATCGGTTATGAAATTCGCGGTATGACCAATACCATTCAAGGTGGTGTGCGTTTAATCGCCCAAGATGCAGGTGAAAATGGCGCAGTAATGGCACGCGATATTACCCTCGCCACCAATACACTGTCGGATTTAGCCGATAACTATAACCGCCTTATTTCAGGTGGTAATCAAGCACAAACGGGCAACGTAAATTTCTTGCCATTTATGTCTGAATTAATTGTCCACCTCACGGCTAAAACGCAACACTCTCAACGTACCTTTGAGTGCCGTTTGCACGATAATTTACCCGAAGTCATCGAGGGCAATGCCACCAGCTTGTTCTGGGTACTTTTCCTTCAGCTTTCTAATGCTATTTCAGCGCAAAGCGATAAATACCTCCTATTGAACATTCGCACCGAGGCCGCAGAAGAAGTCGAACAAACGCGCTTGGTATTTGAAATTATCTTTTTGCCGACCAATGCTGTTGGTCTAACTGAAATTCAGGAAGCACAGTGGGAAGCCGTTGATGGAAAAAGTGGCATTAACGATGAGTGGTCAAAAGCTATTCTAACAAAGGTTAATCACTTTAAGTCCTCGTGGTTTCAAGCGCCATCGCCAGTACTATCATCAACCGCCGATAGCGATAGCTCTCCTTTGTCGCCTTTTCAAAAGCTGCATATCGGTATCGATATCACGCCAAAAAGTTTCTATCGTGTAGATCGCTTACTTGAAAATAAACGTGTCATGGTTTGTACCGACTCACCGCTACAAATCGATATTATGTCGCGTATGCTCGATCAATATGGGGCAAGCGTGACTGTCGTACGGGCCGCTAATGATATTTTTAAATCATTACCCACTATTGGTGAATACGATGCCATCATCATTACCGATACACTCAAGGGCATTCAACTTAAGTCTTTCTGTAAAACCCTGCATTCTCGCCTGAAAAAAGCCGCGAAAACCAAACTCTTCTTAGCGGCTTCCGAATCCAGTACGGTTCAAGACACCCACGAATATGTTGATCGCGTGTTCTACACACCACTGATCCCATACGAGCTTATCCCTAATTTAACCGAAGCCATGCAAGCCGCTGAAGAAGCGGATGTGCAAACTCGAAACGCCTTCCTGATTGTTGAAGATGACCGTGTTCAGCAGTTCTTATTGAAGAAACTATTAAGCAAGCAAGGGTATGACGCTCATACCGTCAGTGATGGAGCTCAAGCTGTTGAGTACATGAAAGAGCAAGGTGCAGACATTGTCTTTATGGATTGCATCATGCCTGGCATGGGCGGTATTGAAGCCACCAAATTGATACGCCAACGGGAAGATGAAATGGACATTCAGCAACCCGCCACCATCATTGGCGCAACAGCACTTACCAGTGCGAGTGAACACAAGTCATGTATTGAAGCAGGGATGGACTATGTCATCAGTAAGCCGTACAAAAATGATGAAATCATCAAAGTTATTAAAAAATACATGGCCATTAAGAAAATCTGTTAGCGTCTCAACAGCCGTTTCCTGCGCCATTGTTAGCCTCTCATTATTCGGAGGAGGACTATCTTCGTACGTACAAGCCGCCAATTTGCTTGAAGTCGTAGATACAGCATTAAAACAGAACCTGTCACTAAGCAGTGCTGAAACACGCCTTAAATCATCTGAATATAACCTCGACATTAACCGAGGGAAGTTTTTACCGTCGCTCGGCTTGTCTGCCAATACACGATGGAACGATAGTTCGACCCACCAAGAAACAGGCAGCGATGCCAATAACCGCTACAATAATCACGGCGTCAATGTGACGCTATCGCAAACCATTTTTGACCTTGGTGATCTTTATTCGCAAGCCAGTACTCAGGTGAGTGTGGATACCGAAACACTACGTACAGAACAAACCCGTCAATCCATTATTCGTGATGCCTCAACCACCTACTTTGAGTATCTGAAGAACAATGCGCAAATCCGTGCCACCCAAGCTGAATTTGATTCTTCAGCTGCTCGGCTCACGTTTATTACCCGTAATGTCGAGCTAGGCAATGTAGCAGGAACCGAAAAATATGAAGTCATGGCGCAAAAAGAAAAAAATGCAAATACCCTGCGCAGCTTAAAAAAAGAACAGCGTGTCATCTTAACTAAGCTTGAAAATATTGTTCAACAACCGCTAAACCCTGACCACGATTTACAGTCGACGATTCAATTCAATGAAATATCGCTCACTCGCCAACGTCAGCTTAACGAGATCATGTACACCTCGGGCTACAACTTACTGATTGCCCAACAAGAGGTAAAAAGAAATCGCCAGTCATTAAAGGAAACAGGGGCAACCTTTGCACCGTCATTAAAAGGCAGCGTGGGTTATACCTACGACAACACCAACGATGCGTCAGCCAATGTGTTTCCCAATAACGGCACCACTGAAGAAGCGGTTTACACCCTAACCTTGGACGTGCCCATTTTTAATGGTGGCAAAGACTATTACCGTTATGAACAAAATAAGGTCAATATCGAACGCGCTGAAATTGACCTACAAGACAGTAAGCAACAAAGCCAACAATCATTTGATACCTTTATTTACGACATTAATGATTACTCAGCTTCGCTACGCAGCCTCACAACCATCATTCAAGCCAATTACGCCTCATATAAAGGTATTCAGAAAGCACATAAACTCGGGACTCGCACCATAACTGACTTGCTATCCGCCGAGAGTAAGCTTTTCAGTAGCATTAGAGATTACGAAAACGCTCGTTACGATTACATCATCAGCTTAGTGCAACTTAACGAATTAATTGGCAATTTAAACATGAACACCATAGGCAAGATTGCAGCACAAATGTCTCCTGCGAGTGACAGCAAAACCGATTCGCCAATTCCTCTTCACCTCTTGGCTCAATAAAGGAATAACGCATGAAAAATCCTTTATTTACACGAAAAATCAGCCCGCTAGATAAGCTGTATTTGGTTTTCTCTACCATAATGACAACCCTGCTTGGGCTGGTGTTGCCGTTCTCTATTCTGATCATTTTTGACCGTATTTTACCGAATCAATCCACCCATTCGCTTATGCTGTTGTTTGGGATTATTCTCACCGCTATTTTCCTGGACTACCAATTAAAACGCCAAGAAGAACATTTGGTATCAGTGATAATGAAACGCTTTGAAAGCCAGTTAACCAACCGCGTTTTCATGGCTATTTGTTCCGCCAATATCGAGCGTTTTAATCGCTTGGAAATGGGGGAATACTTAGAGCGGATCGCTACGATCCCAGACATTAAACAATTCTTTGGTGGTGAATCGATTAAAGCAATGATCAACGGTGGTACCAGTGCCATAACTATCTTGATCATTTTCCTCATCAATATGTGGGCAGGGATTGCCTTAATACTGGCATCGACCATTTTATTGATTGCTGCACGTTATTTAGCGAAAAGAAGGGTCGAGATCTTATCTCAGCGTTCAGATATAGAAGGACTGACCAATTCAAAAATCATCGAAATTGTCTCTAATCCGCTCGATATCAAAAGCCGTACTATGGAGTATCGTGTCGAAAGTGTGATGGTCGAGATGATTAGCGAACGCGAAACCCAAAGTATTGCGTATGAACGCCTCGAATCGTCTTTTAATCTGACTCTCAACCTTATTCAGCAGCTCTCCGTGGCTATCGTGGTTGTATTGTGCGCCCGTGCAGTTATCAACCTAGAAATTAGCCAAGGGGTAATGGCGGCAGTTATCTTGCTGACCAACCGTTATTTTGCCCCTTACCAACAAGTCATGCGTACCCTAAGCCGCTGGCGTGTTAATCAACTCAACATTACGCGTATTGCGGAATTGTTAGCGTTAGAATCTGCGCGCACTCTCCCTCAAAGCCACCTTTCACCACAAGCACCAATTTCATCACAAGTGTCTTGCTCAGCACAAAACCAGAACCGTGAGCAAACACTCACACCTTCAAACACTGATACGCTTTTTGCGGGTAAACAGCCCATTGCAGCTATCACAGTTAATAACACAGCGTATGTACCCAATCAGCTAACACTGGCAACTGGATACATTCATTTGCTAACAGGGCCCAGCGGCAGTGGTAAGAGTCACTTGCTGCGCTGTTTAACCCGTGACACACACGACGATTGTTTTCAGATTGAGGTTAATCAGCAAGCATTTGAAAGTATTGAGTACACCACATGGCGTAATCACATTATTAAAGTCGATAAGAATACCTCACTGGTGGAAGGCTCCATCATCGACAACCTGACGTGTTTTCAATCTCACCTCAATAACGCGGCTTTTGCATTGTGTGAAAACCTCGCCATTAAAGACAAAATTAATGGCCTCAAAAATGGCTTTTATACTCAAATATCTAGCCAATCACAGTTGCCTTTTTCGCGGCAGGTTTTATTCGCGCTACTGATCGTGCGAGCACTACTAAGTAATAAGTCAGTCTTAATGATCGATGATATCGACATGGTGTATGACGAAAAATTTGGCCGATTGTTACTGGCCTGTATCGCCCCAAAATCAAACAACTTTATTTGTATAATTGTCAGCAACAAGCTCGGTCAACTCGACACTCGTTTGGTTAAACATAAATTTGATAAGAAGGTCGCCGCATGAGTGTATTGATTGATTTTAGCAATACCGAAGAACGGCTGAGCGATTTTGGTTCTGCCAAATTTAAAAAACGTTATAACAACTCACCCTCCATTTTAGGGATCGCCTACACCTTAATAACGCTACAGTGGGAAGGTACACCAGATATTCTAACCGATGCCTTTGTGCCCCAAGCCAAAGACATAGACAGTTTTTCGAGTACTTTAACGCGGCTGGATTACGAGTGTAAAACACGCCAGCTTACATCGATGACAGAATTGAGCCGTATTTCCGTGCCCGCTTTTGTCGAGTTCAATAACGTCTGTACTATCTTCCTTGGCATCGAAAATGGATTAGCTAAGCTGTTCGATTATCGTAACAACGTCTTAATTGAACATACTCTTACAGACGATACCTGCGCCGTGTGCGAAATTTCCGAATATTCAAAGATTTTTCGCGAACCGCCACCAGAGTCACAAGATAAATCTAATTGGATTAAGTACGCTTTCTATCGCTATAACAATGAAATGAAAAGCTTGATGCTCCTTAGCTTGATCATCAATATTCTTGGTGCAATGCAGCCTTTTTTCATTATGGGCGTATACAGTTTCGCGCTTACATCTGGCTCTGAAACCACGTTATTTTGGCTTGCTGCTCTTGCGATTTTCTTAGCCGCTTCCGAGTATGGTTTTAAACGACTTCGGATGAATATATTGGCGACATCAGGTAAAGATCTGGCCACTCACATCTCAAAACATGTCATCAGCAAGTTGCTTTGGCTGCCCTACTCTATGACCTCTTCGGCCGGAGTCTCTTCCCAGCTTGCTCGATTAAAAGATATCGACCAACTCCGTAAGCTAGTCACCGCGGAATCAACCCTTAGCTACTTTGATTTGCCTTTTGTGATTATCTTCATTTTAGCTATCACGATTATCTCAGGATCTGCGGCGCTAACAGTACTCGCGGGGATCGTACTCATGCTGCTATTTTGTGTGTACTCACGCTATATCTACAACCAAGCCACATCAAAAAGCTCGCGCGCGAATGCGATGGTGTCTTACCAATGGAATGAGCTACTGCGTAGTATCAGTACCATTCAAGGCTTACCGTTATTGCGGGTGATCCGCTCTCGCTTTCATGCGGCACACAATCAGAGCCTTGAAGATGCCAAAGGTGTATCGATCACCAATGGTAGAATTCAATCTATGGGACAAGGACTCATTCAAGCCATAGGCACCGCCAGTATTGTGACCGCGGTACTCGGTGTGATGGCAGGTAAAACCGACGCCGGTGCGATGCTGGCAATCATTATTTTGGTGTGGAAAGCCCTTGGGCCAATTATGGGGATATACAATGCCATTACTAAATTCAAAACGATTAAAGCTGCCAGCGCCCAAATCAATGCGTTAATGTCATTAAATGATGATCGTACTCAGCTTGAAAATAGCCCACCGATTCGTCAATTTAAAGGCAATATTACGGTTAGCGGCCTGACGCATCGCTATCAAGGTTCACCGACAGGGCTCACTAACCTTGCTTTATCCATTCCTGCTGGCGACAAAATATCGATATCTGGCATGTCTGGTTCAGGGAAAACAACCTTACTGAGTATCTTGGCTGGGCTTGAAGAACGTTATCAAGGAAATGTGTTAATTGATGGATATAACATCAAGCAATTCAATAACTTTCGCTATCGTAAAGCAATTAACTATATTCCTTTTAAACTGCATATCTTTGAAGGTACGCTGGAATCTAACTTCATTATTCATGATGGAGTGATCGCGCGGCATCAGATGGAAGAAATTATCGATTTCTTCGATTTACACCCTTGGTTACCGCAAGGGCTTGAGACCAACATGACCTCAGAATATGTTGAGCAGCTACCCAATGGTGTGCAACAGTTATTGCGGATAGCACTGGGGCTGGGTTGTTGTGATCAAGGGGTGATCATCATCGATGAACCGTTTGTCGGTTGCGAAAAAGAGTACGTAAAATACATTAATAAACTGTTTACGGAAAAGTTAGCGCAGGCGACCGTCATATTCACGACCAACGACAAGTCTTACATCGCAGCATCGAGTAACTGCTTGCTACTCGATAATGATGGTTCACAAAAATACTTTGGTTTCCCAGACAAGGTAATCCAAACCATTAAGAGCTAATTTCTTTAATACCTAACTAAATCACTGTAACAAAAAAGACCGCAAGTTCAGCGGTCTTTTCATTTTTAGCTTTGCTCATACGCAATAAGGTTACTTTGCCATATTATGGATGACAGATACATTACATACGATGAACCGCACAAATCTTGTTACCCGCAGGATCGCGTAAGTAGGCAATGTACAGCTTCATCAGACTGCCTTCACGCTCGCCAGGGGGCTCTTCACATGTCACGCCACCGTTAGCGATACCTGCCGCATGCCACGCATTAGCCATATCGGCATTTTCCACTGAAAAGCCAATAGTGCTGCCGTTGCCGTGAGTCGCCGACTCGCCATTAATCGGCTTCGTTATTGAAAAAACACCGGTCTTAGTGACATAGAAACAACGACCTTTCTCATCCATCATCCCTGGTGCGTAACCCAACTCGGCAAAAGTCGCATCATAGAATGCTTTCGACTTCTCCATATCATTGGTACCTACCATCACATGACTGAACATAGCAACTCTCCTTGTGATCTTTATATTTATTTATTAATTTTTTCATGAGCTTAGCTCATCAGTAACCAAATCGCGACACCAAACATCATGCTACCCGCTATTCGATTCATGGTTTTCACGTTTTGTTGATTCATCAACAATCGGCGTAATGCCTTGCCACCACTGGCATAAATCGACATACAAACAAACTCAGAAATCATAATAATGCTCACCAACAACGCAAGCTGTGGAGCAAAATCCAGATCTGACTGAATGAAAGGAGGTAGTAATGAGATCATAAATGCCCACCCTTTCGGATTAGCAATCGCGGTAATGAACCCCTGTGCGACTAAGCCTAAATTCGATGCTTGAGATGTCTGCAACTTGTCATCACTCAGTGCCATCTTGCCCTTAGACTGCCACATTTGCAGGCCAAGATAAGCCAGATACATCGCACCTATGGTTTTGAACACCACGAACAGCCAAGGCATTTTGATCATAATTGCAGCTATGCCCAATACCGCACTGATTGCGACTAATGCCACACCCACCACTTCACCTAGCATCATCCACAGCGTTCGACGAAAACCAATGCTCATCCCCAGCCCTAAAGCCAACGTCATGCACATACCCGGGGTTATCGACACAAAAAAGAAAGTTGGAATAAACACCAACAACACACCGTATTCCACTCTTATGCTCCTGCGAGTGACTAATTAAAAGCACTGTAACGGTATTTTGCTTGTTAACCAATAGCTAAGAGGTATATCAGTAACTGTCTTTATAACAGTGCATATAAAATGCAGGGATAAATACAAACACCGCTTTACACATAACGGTGTAAAGCGATGCTTTCATTTTCACAGTTATCTAATAGAAACGAACCATTATAAATGGACTAGAGTTAGTCATTGAAAATGAACAGAGCCCTAGCACAACCTTTAATGGTGATAAGTCACGAATCCAACAAAAATGCCTCGTAACTATTCCATACCGCGTTTGATTAATTTATTCGAAGTGAATATCCATCAAGCTTCTCGGTTAATCAGCAGTAAAGAAAGACAACCGACATAAGACAATAAGAGTGTCAATTCACCGCAACAATAGTAGGCCATATACAAAGGCCCATCGCAGCTTTCAAGTAAAGCAGCGATAAGCCTTGAGGGGATTAACTAACTGAGCCACACTTCACACCCGAGATACGGCAACTACAAGCATGTGCTCACAACTTACAAACAAAAACACCGCAGAGTTATAGTCTCTGCGGTGGCTTCAAACTAGGCTACTTCGTTAAGCTTATCGAGCTTATCTAACAAGACTTCTTTCTTGAATGGCTTAGCCACATAATCATCCATGCCCGCTTCAAAACACTTATCAATATCTTGGTCGAGTACACTCGCAGTTAACGCAATAATTGGCAAACGAGATTTTTCGTTTTGCCCTTCCCAAGCACGAATGGCTTCTGTTGCGGAGAAACCATCCATTACTGGCATCATGCAGTCCATCAAAATGGCCTTAAACTGCTTACCTTGCGTTATCGCATCGACGGCCTCTTGACCATTATTTGCTAACTCAAAATCGTAGCCCGCCTTTTTCAAGAAGAGTGATGCGACTTTCTGATTAACAAGGTTATCTTCAACCACCAGCACCACATCTTTCACGCTAACGGCCTCATCAAGAACAACGCCAAGTGAAGCTTGAATTTTCTTATGATGCTCTTGCACTCTTTTCAATGCTTGACTGGTCGCTTTCACTAAACGGCGACCAAACAATGGCGCACTAATCACACCATCAATGTGAGTACCAAAATCATACTGCTCGTCGCTATGGCTGGTACATACTACGACTGCGGCAGGTGATTTCACCGCTTTAATTTCAGCTATGGTATCTATAGTGCGGATCAGAGAACCCTGACAGAACAGGATCAAATCATAGTAATTTGAAGAACGATCTACATTGCTCATGACCGTTTCAACATCCACGGAAAAGCCATGCTCTATACACTGCTTTTTCAATGCGTCAGCGTAACCGACTTCGTTTGTCACTAACAGTGTCTTCACATTTTGTAAACTCGCTACTTTCGGCGCTTGTGCCTTTACAATATCGACATCAATAGTGAAGTAGAAAGTACTACCTTTTCCTTTTTCAGAATCTAGCGCTAAGTCGCCATCCATTAACTCTACAAGCTGACGACAGATCGCCAGCCCTAAGCCCGTACCGCCAAACTGACGAGTGATCGAACCATCTTCTTGCGTAAACGGTGCAAAAACTTGGTCCTGCTTGTCTTTCGCAATACCAATGCCTGTATCGATAATTGCAAAACGAATAGCAGCTTGACCGTTGTCTTTCATCTGCTGGGTGACCGATAACGTCACCGAGCCCGATAAGGTAAACTTCACGGCATTCGACATTAAGTTCATCAGTATTTGACGTAAACGGTGTTCATCTATCATGGTTAATGCCGCAACGTCAGGGGCAATATCGACTTTCAATGCTAGATTCTGCTCAGAAGCTTTTGCCATCACAATCGACATAGTATCGTAAGCCACCTCACGCACGTTACATTCCGTCGGTGCGATAACCAGATTACCCGATTCGATTTTAGACAGATCCAAGATGTCGTTAATCAACAACAGTAAGGTTTGTGAAGAGGTTTCTACAATTTGCAGGTATTCAGACTGGGAAGGATTAAGGTCGGTATCTGACAGTATTGATGACATACCAATGATGCCGTTGAGCGGCGTTCGAATTTCATGCGACATATTGGCAAGAAAAGCACTTTTCGCCACATTGGCATTTTCAGCTTCCTCTTTTGCTAACACTATTTTAGCTTGGTTATGGTATCGCTCATCAATCAGAATATTCAGTTTTTTGGTAAAAACAGTGAATTCATCACGCCCATCTTCTTCGACCTTCACCATGACATCAGTCGATTCTTCAATTCTCGACATCGTGTTAATCACGCGCCCTAAATACTGAATAATACGCTTAGCTAGGTTCACCCCAAGAATACTTAGTACAAGCAGAGTCAGTAAAATCGCGCTGGTAAAAATACCCGTTTTCACTTTAGCACTGGCTATCGTTGTATGAATTTCAGACACTAACTGCTGACTCACTTCGCCAACAACGAATTGAATCAAGTTATAGCGTTCATCCAAAGCTTTCAGCCCGACACTAATCGCATCTTGAGAGACGCCGCCACCGAGTAAGCCTTCCCGTAAAATATAGCTATTAGCAAAAGCAGGATCTGAAAATGTTTTTTTAAGCAATTCGATTTGCTGTGGGTCGGCATTAATAGAGATAAAACGATCAATATAAAGTTGCTGATTTTGAATAACACTAACGAGCTCAGGTTTAATATCTTCGGCTATATCAGGCATTAGCAGCAACTGGCGGATAAACCAATTTTCTTGTTGAGACCACAAAGATAACCAGTTGAGCTGGTATAAAACACCAAGGTTTTGTTCCACTTTTTTATTATTAATTGTCAGTGGTGACTTTTCTAAACTGGTGAATACGCCATTAAGGGTCTCATCAATCCATGCCGACCAATCGAGTAAATCATCTTGTTGCGTCTCAGAAAACTCCGAAACAGCATCAGCTAAATCATCCATTAACACATTGGCTTTTTTTGCTTCTGGTGCTGTAAATGCATCTGGAATGAGTAAGCGTATTTTTTGGACCTTTTCATTAAGGATGTTCGACATAGAATTGTCATTTGGGCTCAATGTCTCATTTTGCATACTTATTTTTGCCAAATGTGCTTCAGACAAAAAGGAAGAAGCCTCACTCAATAACATGACACGCGTATTAAGCATGTTTAACGTATTAACGTTTTTATAGAGACTTTGAATCTCTAATCCTGCAAAAATCGTCATAAAACCAAGTGGTAAAATGACTAAAACGAGCAATCTCGATTTAATCGAAACCCGATTCAAAAGGCTCATATCTTCTCCTTGAACGTGAACCTGAACACCTTTTTAAAATGTCTATTTGTAGTTACACAAGCGTCAACTATTATCAATATTAGGACTAATTCAGGATGAATGGTAAATAATTAATGAATAACGGACTCAACCTAAAACCTATTGTGATGAAGCTCGTAATTGCTAGCTTTTCCATTGGGTTATCCCTTTCTGCATTTGCCAATAATAAGACAAGCGAAGATGTCGAGTTTGCTGTTTTTTCAATGAACAAAGACATTCCTCAGCTCAGTAAAAGCAAGGCAAGAATGCTATATAAAGGCAGAACAAAAAAACTAAACGGCAGCATCAAAATCGTTCTGGTTGATCTACCAGAGAACTCCATACATAGAGAAGAGTTTTACGACATGCTTTTAGGCAAGTCAGTATCACAAATGAATGGATACTGGGCATCACTGTCTTTCTCTGGCAAAGGGAAACCACCAGCAGAACTCAATAACGATGATATTAAGGACATTCTTGAGTGGCTCAATCAAAACCCTAATGGGATTGCCTACGCGCCAATTACGGCTGTCCCTGAGAATGCCAACATTCTGATCACTGTCTTACAAGGAGAGTAAGCATGAACATAAAATATACCCTTCTTGTCGCAGCAGCCATACCCTTACCTTTATTTGCTGCTATAGATATTACCGATGACTTTTCAATTAGTGGCTTCGGTTCAACTTCCATTGCCAAGTCAAATAACACAACGCCTTTGTTTATTCACCGTGAAATTACGGACGATACTTGTTACGACTGCGACACCATTTTTGGTATCCAAGCAGATTACACAATAACGGAAGCACTCAATGCATCTTTACAAGTTGTAAAGCGCCCACAAGATAAATGGTCAGACCCTGAAATTGAGTGGGCCTATTTAAGCTATGAGATAAATGACCTCACCTTCAACGGTGGTCGGTTACGCTTGCCGCTATTTTTAGCCTCTGAGTATTACTATGTCGGCCAAGCCTATACGTGGGCACGTCCACCGCAGGAGGTGTATGACAGTATTCTTGGATTTACCTTCTACGATGGTTTCTCTTTACGCTGGGAAACATCAATCTCCGATGAACTAACCGCGTCGGTAATGCCATTTTATGGCTTTGGTCGTGAAAATAAGACCAAACTAGGCACGTTCGAGCTTATATTTGAAACGGATTATATGGCAGGGCTATCAGCTGAGCTCACAGGCTTTAATTACCGTATTCACTCGGCATATATGCACACCAAGTTTGAACAAAACGGTGCAGCTTCTGAGAAGATGAATATCTTTACTTTGGGTGGGGAATATTCTCTCGATCAGTGGCTATTCATGGCTGAGGTCGAACACGATAAATTACAAACTAACTGGTATGTGTCTGCAGGTTATTCTTATGACGCCTTTACGCCTTATATAACATACGGCCAAAGCCATGACCGTCGATACTCTAAAAGTGTAACGGCTGGGGTGCGTTACGATGTCACACCACAAATATCACTGAATGCGGAATGGCAAGGTGTCTACTTACCGCAAGATCGCTACGACCAAGGCAAAGATGGGCAATTTGTGATTCCACCAATAGCCTTACAAGAAGATAAAGATGTACAAGCCTATACGCTAATGCTGAATTTTGTTTTCTAAATCTCAGTCATCGCGAACAACATAACTACAAGTAATAAAGCCCAGCGTTGGCTGGGCTTTGCATATGGCATTTGAGGATAAGCTAGATTAATGGCTCTTCATGACAACCACGGGTCGCTGATCCACCGTGATGATGTGGGAATCAACATCAAAAAGATCCCAAATCAATTGCGAGGTAATAGCGTTACTTGGGTTATCAAACGCGAACAACTCGCCCCGATGCAAGGCCGCAATTTTATCGGCATATTGAATTGCGAGGTTCAAATCGTGGATCACCATTAATACGCAGGCATTGCTGGTTTTAGCATAGTGCTGGACATAGTTAAGCAAGCGTAACTGGTTTTGCATATCCAGCGCCGATGTCGGTTCGTCAAGCAACAAGACTTTAGGCCGATTTATGATCGCTTGTGCCAGTCCCACCATTTGGCTTTCACCACCCGATAAATCAACACAGTTTTTATTCGCTAAATGCAGGATCCCCATCTCTTCTAAAAGAATTAATCCCTTTCGTGCACTGTCTTTTTTCGCCATTAACGACGTCGAGTCAAGATTGAGCGTGGTGATCAATAGCTCAATCACAGTAATACTGGCACTGATACGATGATCCTGCGGTAAGTAGCCAATATCATCCAAGGTTAAAGGCCGATCACAATACTGAATTTGCTGAGACTGATGCGGTAACTGCTGACGTAGCAAGGTGGTCATTTGACGTAATAGGGTCGATTTCCCTGCCCCATTTTTACCAATTAATGCCACCATTTCACCATCTAATATCGTCGGGATAGTGAGGTTATTTAAGACACTTTGTCTACCAAAGGACACTGATACTTGGCTGATCGTTAGGCTCATCCGAAACGCCCTCCCTTCTTGATAATCAGAAAGATGAAGAAAGGAATACCCACAATCGACATCACAACTGTCAGTGGCAAAATAATCCCCGGCATGATCGATTTACTGGCAATAGAGGCCAGTTCCAACAAAACCGCACCGACCAGAAAAGATGCCGGTAAGAAGAAGCGCTGATCTTCGCCCAATACCATCCGTGCAATATGCGGTGCCACTAAACCAACAAAACCAACCGCACCGACGAAAGACACAGAGAGCGACGTGATCACAGACACTAAGAATAAGGTTTTCATCCGTAGCGCCTTAACATTAATTCCCATGGCTTCTGCACGTTCAGTACCTATTTTTAGGCTCGATAAACGCCATGCATCTTTCATCATGATGACCAAGACAATCGGTAGCACAATTGCCAATATGCCTATTTTCTCCCAGCTACCACGGTCTAACGAGCCCATTTGCCAAAAGACTAAGGTTTGCAACTGTGTCTCACTGGCAATGTACTGCATCATGGTCAACAGGCTATCGTAAGCAAACATGACGGCAACACCAAATAGCATCACGCCTTCAATCGAGACTCTTTTCGCTGAGGATATGCCAGCGATAAGCAAGGTTGTCAGAAGGCACATCACAAATGCCATGACAGCGATTTGGTATTGCTCGGGGATAAAAGGAATCGCCACAACATTGGTGATCACTAAAGATGCACCAAACCCAGCAGCTGCAGAGACACCGAAAGTATAGGGGTCAGCTAAAGGGTTATTCAATGTGGTCTGCATTTGGGCACCAGCCAAGGCGAGCGCACCACCGACAAACGGTGCCATCAGCGACATTGGCATTCGAATATCCCAAACAATGATTTTGCTGGCTATCGCACTATGACTTGGATCGAAAATAGCTTGAATGACTTCGGTGAAGGCCAGTCCCTGTGAGCCAATGAATACATCAGCAATCACGCACACTATGCTCAGAATAAAAAAGGCTGCTAACGCAACCTTCTTTTTATTATTGCGCGCAAGGTGAGCATTTAACTCAAGTTGCAAGGCATTCACTTCGTCATTGCCTCTGCGTTATTTTGACCAAACAGACCACTAACGTGGCGGTCACCAAACTTTAGGTTCATCTCTTCAAATGTTTTTTCTGGATCTAATGCCGTGAAAACGTCAGGGTGCAGCCATTTAGCAAAATACTCCATGGCAACCAGGTTGTATGGCGAGTTATAAAACGGCATGTAAATAGAATACACATTGTTATTTTGATAGGCCGTTAACGCTTTCAACCAACTGCGATCCATTAAACCTTGTGTCGCTTTCTGAATCGCTTTTTCATTTGGCTGATAACCCAGTGGAATCCCATGTGTAGGTTGACCATCTTTATTGATCCAGCCTGTTGTCTGCATGATATAGACATCAGGCTGTGCCGTAATCACGGTTTCTGGTGACATTTGCCCAGTATTCGCGCCTTTCAACGGCTTGATCGCAATGTTGGTAGCTTTTAAGAAAGGAATGTATGCGCCCATGTTGCCTGTGGCAAATGTACGGCAACACGATGCTTCATAACCCGCAGCACGTTCGATGAAAACACGCTTGGTTGTTGCTTCAGGGTGTTGAGTCAATGTGTGCTTTATTGCGGCAACATGCTGGTTGTAATAATTGGCAAAATCGTGACCTTTTTCTGCACGATTAACCGCATTCGCAACTACTTCAACCGATTTAACCGTATTTTCTAGTGGGTTTTCACGAAAATCAATCGCGAGGGTTTTGATACCAGCGTGCTCGAGTTTTTCTAGTAAGCCTTTCTCTTGTGCCAGCTTGATATTAGAAACATCAACGATAAAAAGGTCCGGTTTGGGTTTCAGATTAATGAAGCGCTCGGTATCAAACTCCCCTGATTTAATTTTGCCAATAACAGGCACAGTATCCAGTGATGGATACTGCTCAAGATAGTTTGCATACATGCTCGGGGCAGACATGCGCATGTCATCACGTGCTGCGACAAGATGCTTCGCTGCATCTTGCTGGTAAATAATTTCTAATAACGGGAAGACACGAGCAGAGGATAGCGCGATATGTTCAGGCTGATGCTCAAAAGTGACGGTTCTACCTGCAACATCGGTAACGGTTATAGGGTAATCAGCAGCGAAAGTTGAAGCAGAAAACAGCGAGCCAACGGCGATAGTAAGTATTGTTTTAGTTATGTTGAGCAAAGTGAATATCCTTCGAGGGAATTTTATTCACGAATAGTAATGAGAACAGTTATTGTTATAAATGCCATTTATTGCAATGTAAGTCTACGCAAAAGATCCCCTATCACTCCTTTATGACACACCCCATCAACATGGTTCCTACATAATGACTACCATCACCACTGTAAAACAATTGCATATAGGCATATCTCAATTCGTATCTCTGCTTGTTCACACTTTTATTCTGTCGAGCAGCAATTAGCAAGTTAACGGCAGGTTTCGGCTAGTTATCCCCCCTCCTATCAATCAGTATTAAATGCAATCACAACACGTAAACCCGTATACAGGTGGGTGTTGCTATAAGACCTTGAAATAGGGAACGAAAATGCTAACAGGATATTGGTCAGTCGATGCGTTTATAGTGGCAAATCTTGTACTATGTGTGGTGGTAGCTGGTATTTATGGCTATTACCAGATCACCGGTGGTGGAATGCTTTGCGACCAGCCTAATGATATTAATCAAAGGAGCAAGTCATGAACACCAAAACATTGGGCTACACAACCATGATCGTCTCAGCGGCACTCATGGGCTGTGTGGGACTTTTTGCAAGGAATATCAACACCAGCGGCGATGTTATCGCTTTTACGCGAATGACAGTTGGAGCAATCTGTATTTTTGCCCTCATGTACCATCAAGGCAAAATACACCTGATTAAAGCCACCAAACTTTCACCCACTGTTGTTTTAAGTGGCGCATGCTTGGGGCTATGTTTAGCGGCGTATGTATCATCAACCCAATACACTACACTCGCTAACGCAGTTTTCCTCATCTACACAGGTCCAGTCTTTTCCACCATCCTAGCGGCTGTGTTCCTCAAAGAAAAAATATCGGCGCTCACTGGCGGCTTACTGACCGCCGTCTTCATTGGGTGTTTATTTATCATAGGGATCATCAGTTACGATGCAACCAGCGGTTTAACCATGTCTTTGTCTTTCTCTAAAGAGACCTTCATTGGCGATATGCTCGGGTTAGCGTCTGGTTTTGGTTACGGTTTATACCTATTCTTTAGCCGCTACCGCACCGATGTAAGTTCTGATTCTCGCTCTTTCTTCAACTTTACCTCTGGCGCACTTGCTATCGCAATTTGCTTCATGGTTAATCCGCCATCACTGGCAGAAATGGATGCCTCTTCTTGGGTATGGCTACTCGCAATGGGCTTCTTCATTGGCTTTGGTGCCCTTACGCTACTCACCATTGCAGCCAAGCACTTGAAAGCCGCTGAACTAGCCTGTGTCTCTTACCTTGAAACCGTCGTGGGCGCAGGTATTGGTATCGCCATGTTTGGTGAGTCACTCACCATGTTGCAAACAGTCGGTGGCATCTTAGTCATCGGTGGTGGTATGGGCGAAATCGTCATAAGCATGGCAAAAAAACGTGCTTCCATGAAAAACGCATCAGTTAACGGTTAAGGATAACGACTATGATCACCTCATTGAATTGGGTACTGCTCTTGGTGACGGTGATCATCATGGTTGGACTCGCACTGTTTAGTAACCGCATCATGAAAACGCGTAAAGGTGAGGGCGGCTTTTTACTAGCCGCCAACTGCCTAGGCCCTTTCATTGGTGCGGCCACCATTGTCGCAACAGGATTTTCTGGGTGGGGCTTTATGGGCTCGCCCGGTGTTGCCTACAAATATGGTGCAATCGAATTACTCGGTAACTTTTTTTTCGCGCCAGCCATGGTGTTTGCTGTACTGTTCTGCGCACGCTTTCTTCACCAGAAAGCACAATCTGTGGGCAGCCTAACCATTCCAGAATATATTGCACGTAGTCATCAAGGACCTGAATCTGCAAAACGCTTCACACAGGCTTTTGCGGCTGTTATTACAATTTTACTCTTAATGGTATTTTTAGTTGGTCAGATAAAAGCGCTTGGTTTATTGGCTGGCCAATGGTTAGGGATTGATGATCAGAGTGCTTCACTGCTTATGGTCGGTATCATCATTCTTTATACCTCAATTGGTGGATTAGCGGCCGTTGCATTTACCGATGCCTTTATGGTGATAGGGATGTGTGTATCGGCTTTGATTATTGTGGTGACTATTTTCGCGGACTTATCACCCAGTGAATTGATCACAGGGTTAAATGCCATAGACCCGCACCTGTTAGCGCCCGACAACTCAGGGCCTTACGGCTCAACCCCTTGGCACGTATTTATGGTTTTACCTTACGCCTTTATCTACAGCGCCACTCTACCTTATATGTCAGTTCGTTTTATGGCACTCGCCAAGACCACTAAGCTACACCATGTCGCCGCTTACATGACACCGATTGCGTGTTTACTCAGCCTTGTACCACTCGCAGGTTTATACACTCGCTTAAAAGTGCCTGGTCTTGAAAACCCTGATCAAGCAATGCCTGTTTTTCTTGCTCAATTCCTTTCACCATCAGTTTCAGCCGTTGTCACACTCTTTATTTTGTTTGCTATGAAATCTACAGCAAACTCTGTCCTGCATGCCATCGCAGGTTCGGTTTCACATGATTTACGCCAAGCCATTTGGCCTAATTGCCGCTTATCAGATAAAGCCTTACTCATACTCAACCGTTCTTCTGTGTGGTTACTCGGTGCTACAGGCTTTTTCGCCATGATTTATGCACCACCTTTTATGCTATCTATGCTGGCTATTTTAGGATCAGGTACCCTAATGGCCGCCCTTGTTGCCCCAACTCTATTAGCGCATTTCATTCCGGCGAATATCTACGCAGCACTGTCATCAATAGTTGTAGGTTTTCTTACAGGGCTCATATTCTTCTTGTATTTTGATTTTGGCTGGGTTGAAGCTCCTCTTTATTCATCGGTATTAGCATGCTCAACTTACTGGATTACGGCTAAAGCTTTTAGTCATCAAGAAGATATTGTTTCAATATCATCAAGTCATTCATAATGTTCAGCTTTACTATTAA